>JAICMO010000174.1 GCA_025929185.1 Pseudolabrys sp. | reverse complement strand
TCGTCATCGCCCTGACGCTCGCGCCTTTGGTGCGCCGCGCGAAAATCGTGGGCGTGCCGCCATGGCTGAGCGCGATCGTTCTGGCGATCCTCATAATGATGGTTCTCGGCGGCATCGCCACGCTCATCGCGGCACCGGTAACCGAGTGGATCGGCCGCGCGTCGCAAATCGGGGAGACGATCAGGCAGAAGCTTTATGTGCTCGATCAGCCGCTCAACGCTTTAAAAGATCTGCAGAACGCCTTCACCGGCGGCAGCGGGAACGCGGTTGCCGTGCAAGAGTCGCAGCTGGGCATGGTGACGCCTGTACTCGCCTTCGTTACGCCCGCCGTCGCTCAGCTTGTGATCTTTTTCGTCGCCCTGCTGTTTCTTCTTGCGAGCCAGGTCCAGATACGTCGCGAGTTGCCCTCACTTTTTTCGAAGCGCGATACCAGGCTGCGCGTCATCCGGATTTTCAACGATATCGGACACAATCTCGCGTCCTATCTGGCGATGGTGACGCTCATCAATATCGGCCTCGGTATCGTCGTCGCAGCCGGAGCGTGGGCCTACGGGTTTCCTAATCCAATTCTGTTTGGCGTGCTCGCGGCGGTGCTGAATTACATTCCCTACATCGGACCGGCGTGCATCGTCATTATCCTGTTCGGCGTCGGGCTGGTAACCTTTCC
This sequence comes from Pseudolabrys sp., assembly GCA_025929185.1. Taxonomy (GTDB): domain Bacteria; phylum Pseudomonadota; class Alphaproteobacteria; order Rhizobiales; family Xanthobacteraceae; genus Pseudolabrys. The sequence goes on along the minus strand of JAICMO010000174.1, from coordinate 6,536 downwards.
CGACCTGCTGCATGCGGTGCTGCCACCGGCAAGCTTCGTTGTGCTCACCACGATCGAAGGCCAAATCATTTCGCCCACCGTGCTCGGCAGCCGCCTGCCGCTCAGCCCGCTCGCGATTTTCCTGTCGCTCGTTTTCTGGGCTTGGTTGTGGGGACCGATCGGCGCCCTGCTTGCGGTGCCGCTCGCGATCATCGGGCGTATTATTTTTCATCATGTATTTCCGCCCGACGAACCCGCCTTGCCGGGCTAGGGAACCAACGGTCGGCCCTGCGACTTATGCAAGGGAGGTAAACCCATTCGGTACGTTCGGAGCCCATCCATGACCACCAGCGGTGAAGGCGAGCGCGACAGCGTGCGCGACGCCGCGCGCGATAGCGCGCGAGAAGCAAGCAAGGACGCACGCAAAGCCGTGCGCGAATCGACGAAGGCCGCCGCGGAAGCGGCGCCGGACATTCAGGCGGATCTTGAAGAACTGCGGGCCGATATCACGCGGCTTGCCCAGCAGCTCGGCATGGTCGTGAGCACGCACGGCAGCCACGCCTGGAATCGCGCCAAGTCGAACGTCGAGGACGTCCTGAGCGACGCGGAAAAGCGCGCGCGCAAGGCTGGCGACGACCTGACAGCGACGATCAACGACTCGATCCAGGAACGCCCTTACACGACACTGGCCATCGCGGCCGCGGTTGGATTCCTCGCCCACGCAATCTGGCGGCGGCGCTGAAAGGCGCCGGCACGTCGATGCTCGAGGGCTGGTTGCGTCACGCGGAGCTGACGGCAAAGTCGAAGGGCTTGATTCCGGCGCTTGCGGTATGGGCGATCGCCGCAGCCTTGGCCGCACTCGGCGCGCTGATATTCCTGAGCGTTGCCGGCTATGTGTGGCTGTCGCGGCAATACGACGACCTGATCGCGGCGCTTATCCTCACCGGCATTTATGTTTTCCTCTCGGTCGCCTTTGTTGTCGTCCTGGCAATGGTGCGTCGTCAGACGATGCAACGGGCGCGTATCGAGCTTGCCGACCGCGCCCGCCACCCCGCCATCTGGCAGGACCCGCGCGTGCTCGCCGCCGGCGTGCAACTGGGCAGAATGATCGGCTGGAAGAAAACGTTGCCGCTCGCCGCCATCGGGCTTCTGGCGGCGGGCATCGCGCGCGAGTGGTCGAACCACGACGACGCGCAGGAAAAGAACTAGGCCGGAACCGGTCCTAACGCCGGAAACGCATCTCCGGCGCGGGCCAGCACTTCGCGCGCATGCTCGCTATCGGTGGACATCACGCGCTTGAGATCGTCGATCGATGCGAAAGCCTGCTCCGGCCTGATCCAGCCGATGAAAGCGACGTCGATGGCCTGCCCGTAAAGATCGCCGGCAAAATCGAACAGGAATACTTCGAGCAGCGGCGCACCGTTGTCGAACATCGGACGGCGGCCGAAGCTCGCCACGCCGCCACAGCGGCTTCCCGAAACTTGCACGCGTACCGCGTAGATGCCGTGCTTTAGCGCGCATGATGGATCGAGCCGCAGATTGACCGTGGGAAACCCGAGCGCGCGGCCGCGCTTTTCGCCATGGATGACACTGCCCGACACGAACCATGGCGCGCCGAGCAACTCCGCCGCTTCCACGACTTCGCCGGATGCAAGGGCATCGCGCACCGCGCCGGACGAAATCGGCCGGCCTTCGTCCTCGAGTTTGGGTACGATATCGACCGCAAAGCCGAGCCGCTCCCCCTCCTCGGCAAGAAAAGCCGGAGATCCCGCGCGGCCCTTGCCGAAATGAAAATCGAAGCCGATGGCGGCACCGCCGATCCGCAAGCGGTCAACCAGTATACGGCCGACAAATTCCTCCGCCGGCGTTCCCGCGAGCGCAGCGTCGAAGCGCATGATGATCGCGCCGTCGAGCCCCGCGCCGGAAAGTAATCGCAGCTTCGCGCGCTCGTCGCTGAGTTGGAAGACGGGCTCCTGCGGCCGGAAAAACCGGCGCGGATGCGGCGCGAAAGTCAGCGCCGCTGCCTTGCGGCCGAGTGCCTTGGCGCGAGCCTGAGCCGCGGCAATGACCGCGCGATGGCCGCGGTGCACGCCATCGAAATTGCCGATCGCGACGACCGCCCCCGTCAGCGCGCCTGCGCCCGCTCCGTGCGCGGTTTCCCGCGCCACGACGAAGGATTTCGCCGGCTGATTGCTGTCGATCATGGCTGCTGCTTGAGACGGACCGTCGCCCCTTCACTGCCGCCTGCCTTTCGGCGCGTCAAGCGGCGCATCCCGGAAGCGATACCCTTAATTCTCCGTAAACAAAGTTTCAAATTAACCGGTTGTTCAAGCACGCTTGCTAGCGTGCGCCCCACTTATTGGGGGCCCGTGACGGGTAAGGGGCACTATGTCGGTCAATTTGGCGATGCCGGTTCTGGTGGTGGATGACTACACCACGATGATCCGCATCATTCGCAATTTGCTGCGCCAACTCGGCTTCGAGAACATCGACGACGCCAGCGACGGTTCGGCCGCACTGGAGAAGATGCGCGCGCGGCATTATGGCCTCGTCATCTCCGACTGGAACATGGAGCCGATGACCGGCTACGACCTGCTCAAGGAAGTGCGCGCCGACCCTCAGCTCGCGCAGGTCCCGTTCATCATGGTCACGGCAGAGTCGAAAACAGAAAACGTCATCGCCGCGAAGAAGGCCGGCGTGTCGAACTACATCGTCAAGCCGTTCAACGCGCAGACGCTCAAGACCAAGATCGACGCGGTCTTCTCCGATCCCGCCTGACGGCGATCGCTTCACCACACGAGCCGCGGCATGACCGCTTGCGGGGCGGCGGGCGCTTCGGCGAGCGCGCCGTGCAGCGCTTTCAGGTCGGGATTCTCGCGCAAGCCGAACTCGTCGGCGTGGATGCCTGACGTGACAAACAGGAAATCGACGCCGAAGTCATGGGCGCCGCGCAGGTCGGTGCGGAGCGAATCGCCGATCGCCAGCGCGCGCGAGAGAGAAATTTTGCCGCCGCGCGTGGCTTCCGCCTTCGCAACGGCCATCTCGTAGATTGGCCGGTATGGCTTGCCGGCATAAAGCACTTCGCCGCCCATTCCGGCGTAGAGATCGGCAAGCGCACCGGCGCAATAAACAAGGCGGGCGCCCCGTTCCACCACCACGTCGGGATTGCCGCACACCATGAACAGATTGCGAGCGCGCATCGCTTCGAGTTGCGCCTTGTAATCCGCCGGCGTCTCCACCTCATCATCGTAGAGCCCGGTGCAGACGACGTAGTCGGCGCGCTCGACCGGCGCAAAGGTGAGATCCAGCCCGGCAAAGACGGAACGGTCCCGCTCGGGGCCGAGATGAAACAGGGTTTGGCCCTGCCGCGCCAGGATCACGCCGCGTGTCACGTCGCCGGAAGAGACCATCGCATCGTAAACGTTGCGCGGGACGTGCAAGCGATTGAGCTGCCGGGCGACCGAATCGCTTGGGCGCGGCGAATTGGTGATAAGAATGACGGTCCCGCCGTTCCTGCGAAAGTGCATCAGCGCGTCGCAAGCAGCCGGGAACGCCGACAAGCCATTGTGCACGACGCCCCAAACATCGCAGAACACAACATCGTAGCCGGCCGCCAGCGCTGCGAAGTGTTCGGTAAACGGCGGGATTGCGGTGCTCATCGAACGTGGCGGACGCTACGTCGACCGGGCCTCGAATTCAACGGGCGGCGACTTTCGCAGCCCGCATGGCGGAAGCCGGCCGGGTTGCCGCAGCAGCAGCAACCGTGGCTTTCGACTCCATGTCGCTCGAGCGCGGCAGCGCTTCAGAGCGCACCGGCCGCGGCGGGGAAAAGAGGAAGCCCTGCCCGAAGCGCACCTCCTGATCGAGGAGGTCGACCACCGTAGCCTCGCTTTCAATCCGCTCGGCGACGAGATTGACGCCTGAGCGCGCCAGCAGATCGGCAAGATCGGCCGGATGGATATCGCTGCGCGCCTCAGCCGCGCGGTCGAGCAGGAGCTGCGCAGGGACCTTGACCACGCGGAAAGAGCGCTCGGCAAGTTCCTTGGGCGCCATGCGCAAATCGGTGACGTGATCCATGGAGAAGCGGAAGCCGCGTTCGGCCAGCGCGGCGAGGCTTTCGTGCTCCATCGGCCCGAAGTTGCGATAAGCCTTTTGCGTGAACTCAAGCATCAAGGCCGGCGCCAGCGCCCGATTGGCTTCCACGAATTCGAGGAACTGCTGGAAATAGGCTGGATCGGAAAGCGTCGTGCTGTCGATGTTGCAGAACAGGCCGATGTCCCGATTCTTCAACTGGAGGCGGCGGAGCACCTGCGCGGAGCGCAACAGCAGAAGCTTGTCGAGCTTCCACATCGCGCCGGCGCCTTCCACATGCTCGATGAATTCGGCGGCGGGGATGAGATCGCCCTCTTCCGTGCGCAACCGTGACAGCGCCTCGTAATACCGAACCTTGCGCTGCGGCAGCGTGACGATCGGCTGCAAATAAAGATCGATGCGGTTGGCCTCGACCGCCTCCTCGATCGAGGAAATAACCGCTTCTTGGCTCATCCCGTGGAAACGATCCGCGCACTCAACCGAGATACCTTTCGCGCCGGCGTCGTTGGCAGGAGCGGGCGGCGGCGCCTCGGCCGGCGCCGGCGCGACATCGGGGTTCTCCAGCCGGGGTGCGGCGATTGGGGCATCGGCCGCGACGGCAATGGCTTTCGCCCGATCGTGCAACTCGGCCTCGTGCGCGGCGACGGTCTGGGCCAGCTGATTGACCAGCCCGCCTAGCTCGCCGATTTCGATGACGAGCGGATCGATTTCGCGCGTCTCCGTTTCCGCCGTCGCGGCGCGGGCCTCCAGAATGTCTATGCGCCGGTCAATGTCGGCGATCCGGCTGCGCAATTCGACCGTGCCGCGAGACAATTCGACGATCCGGCCACCAAGATCGCCGCGCTCCACGTGCTCCTTGGCCGTGATGACCTTGTAGAGCGCCATCGCGAGCAGGGCCGCTACGGCCGCGGTTCCCGACGCAGGGCCGTTGAGTCCGAGGCCGAGATAAAGGACGGCCCCGAGCGAGCCCGCGATGAGCACCATGCAGATGGCGATAAACATGGCGCTGATGCGCAACATCGGGCATCCCCGTGGCGAAAACGCAATGTGGAGTGATTCGCCGTGCCGACCACAATGTTCCCGAGCGGGCGCGTCCGCGCAACCTCGAAGTCCTGCTATGCTGACGGGAATGCCGCGTTCTGCGCAGGACTTTTCAAGGCCCTGAAACCTTAATGGCCGATCTGAGCCGCCTTCCCGCCCTGCGCGTCATTGCCGCGTATCCGCAGCGTGCTTTCGGTGCGTTCCTCGCGCTGCATGCCGCGGTGTGGATCGCACTGCCGACGCTGCTCTATGCCAATCTGTCGCTCGATCTGATCGAGGCGCTGATTTACGGACGCGAGTGGCAGCTTGGGTATGACAAACTGCCACCCCTGCCTTGGTGGCTGGTCGAGATCGCCTATCGGCTGATCGGACACGACTTTGCTTATTACATGTTGGCGCAAATCGCGGTCATTGGCGCCTTCGCCTGCGTGTGGGGGCTGGCACGGCGGCTGGTCGGCCCCGTTTGGGCGCTCGCCGCCGTGCTCATCATCGATGGGCTTCACTACTTCAACTACACCGCCGTCAAGTTCAATCACGACGTGATCCAGTTGCCGTTCTGGGCTTTGGCGGGCTTCGCTTTTCACCGCGCTTTGCGCGAAGGGCAACTGAAGCACTGGTTGCTGCTCGGCATCGCGATCGGCATGTCGCTGTGGGCGAAGTACTTTGTCGTGGTGCTGGCGGCGCCGCTGGCGCTGTTGGTGCTTGTCGACCGGGACGCGCGCAAGGTGTTGGCGACGCCGGGACCGTACATCGCGGTTGCAACGGCGCTGATCGTCACGGCGCCGCATCTCGTCTGGCTGATACAAAATGATTTCCTGCCCTTTGCCTATGCCGAGCATCGCGCCGTGCCGCCACGCGGATTGATCGATCACATCTGGCATCCGCTGCAATTTGCGATCGGCCAGTTGTTCTTTTTGCTTCCCGCGCTCGCAATTGCATCTCCGCTTGCGCGATCCAAGGCGAGCGAGCCGGCCGCGGCCGTGGAGGCCGATGCTTTCGATCGCCGCATCGTGGCGTGGCTTGCCTTCGGCCCTTTTGCGGCGGTTCTCGCGATGGCCGCGGTCAGTGGCCGCGGCACGGTTGCGATGTGGGGCTATCCGCTGTGGCTGTTTCTCGGGCTTTGGCTGGTCCTGACCGCGCGCCGTGCGCTGAACAGCGAGCGCCTCGCTCGCGTGATCATCACGTGGGCCGTGGTATTTTGCGTTCTCGCGCTCGCGTTTATCGTCAACTACACCGTCATGCAGCGGTTCGATCATCGCTACCGCGCCGAGTTCTTCCCCGGCAGCGCCCTCGCCGGCGAAATATCGGCGCGCTATCGCGCCGCGACGGGACAACCGATCCCTTATGTGATCAGCGAGATGTACGTCGGCGGCAATATCGAGCACTACGCGCCGTCGCATCCGCGCGTATTGATCGACGGCAAG
>JAICMO010000145.1 GCA_025929185.1 Pseudolabrys sp. | reverse complement strand
CTCGCCCGTCCGCAACACCATCGCCATCGGCGTTTCGTCGCGGGAGATCAGGCGGCCATTGAAATAGAGTTTATGCGATCCGCAAAACAGTTCGGTGTCATCACCGATCCGTGGGACGCGGCCCCACATGTCGACGGCGCGGCGATTGAACCATAAGACACGCCCGCGCGCGTCGCAGGCGTAAATCGCGACCGGAAGGATGTCGATGAATTCGGGAGGCGTCTTGAGAGCGACGGCATTGCTGCCGAGCCGCAGGTTAATGGTGGAAGGCGGGACGACGGCGGTCAATTCATTCAGGCTCATGGCTCACCGTTCAATCCGAGCGCAGCGCCAGACACTGCTCTCCGTCACCGTGCGCCCGGAGGCAGCAAGGCACAAGCCTGAAAACTCGAAAAAGGCAAACGAAAATAAGACCTTCGGCAAGGTTGCTCTCCCCCTCGACCCGGAAAACGCGTCATTGCAGCTTCCGTTCCGTCACCACTTAAAAAAATGCACTCCACTTAGTCCAAGTGCGGAAGCTAGCCGGATTGTCTCGATTGGCGGAGGCTGTTCAATGCACCGGCAGGTGCGCCGTTGCTTGTCGGTAAATTATTTGCGACCGCCGCCGCGCCCCTATGGAGCGCCGCCTTGTGGGTCAGTACCCTTTCGAATCTTTCCGGCAGGTCGTGTCGGGAAATCGGGAGGGGATGATGATCCATTTTACCATTAACGGCAAAGCCGCGTCGACCGATGCGCCACCCACAACGCCGCTGCTGTGGGTGATCCGCGAGGGACTGAAATTAAGCGGAACGAAATTCGGCTGCGGCGTCGGCCTGTGCGGCGCCTGCATGGTGCACATCGACGGCAAGCGCGCCTTCTCGTGCCAAACGCAAGTGCGCGAGATTGCCGGCAAGGCGATAACCACGATTGAAGGGCTGTCTGAAGATTCCTCGCACCCGGTGCAGAAGGCGTGGCTGGCGGAAAAAGTGCCGCAATGCGGCTACTGCCAATCGGGCCAGATCATGAGCGCCGCCGATCTGCTCAAACATAATCCGCATCCCACTCGCGACGAGATTGTCGAATACATGAGTGCGCACATCTGCCGCTGCGGCACCTATGCGCGCATCTTCAGCGCGGTCGAACGCGCATCGCGGGAGGGCTGAGCCATGAACCAGAGCTTTTCACCCTCGCAATTGGAATTGTCTCGCCGCCGATTCATGATCGGAGCTGCCGGCCTGAGCTTTGCGTTTGCATTCGGCGGCCGCTCCGCCGATGCAGCCACGCCCGCCGCTGCGACGGGCGGCAAGACCCTCTCTCCCTGGGCGAGCATCGAATCCGACGGCACGATCTTCATCATGTCGCCGGCGACTGAAATGGGGCAGGGGTCGATGACCTCGCTGCCGCTGATCGTTGCCGAAGAAATGGATGCCGATTGGAACAAGGTGCGCGTCGTTCCGGCACCGGTTGTCGAGAAAATCTACGGCAATCCCGGTTTCGGCGGTCTGATGTACACCGCCGGCAGCAACGCGGTGCGCTCTTATTACAAGGAGCTGCGCACCTTCGGCGCGCAGGTGCGGCGCGTGCTGCTCGACAACGCGGCCAAGCACTGGAACGTCGCGGCCGACGAGCTGACGACCGAACCGAGTGCGGTTGTCCATGCGAAGTCGGGTCGAAAGATCGGTTACGGCGAAATCGCCGCCTTTGCCGAGGTTCCGGCAAAAGCCCCTGAGATCAAGCCGGAGCAACTCAAGAAGAAGAAAGACTTCCGCCTGATCGGCAAGGATGTGTTGCGCGTCGAACTGCCGAACAAGGTCAATGGGACGGCGCAATATTCAATCGACGCGCAAGTGCCGGGCATGATCTACGGCGCGATCGTGCGCAGCCCGGTCGAGGGCGGCACACCCGACAAGTTCGATGAAGCCAAGGTGAAGGCGATACCGGGCGTGATTTCGACGGTTCGTCTGCCTTATGGCGTCGGCGTTTTGGCTGAGACGGCGTGGGCCGTCTTCGCCGGCCGGGAGGCTGTCGAGCAATCGATTAGCTGGCATCGCACCGGCAAGGCGTGGGGCTTCGACAGCGACAAGGGAATGGAGGCCTTTGCGGCTGACGCAAAAAATCTCAGCGTGCCCGTCACCAATGACTGGTTCAAGCAGGGCGACGCCGAGGGCGAGCTAGCGAAAGCAGCGAGTGTCATCGAAGCGGAATATCGCTGCGATTACGCCTATCACGCGCAGATAGAGCCGCTGAACGCGGTCGCATCGGTTTCGCCGAGCGGCGACTCGGTCGAGGTGTGGTGCGGCACGCAAAGCCAGACGCTCGGCGTCGAAGCTCCGGCCAAGGCGCTTGGCATTTCGCGCGACAAGGTGAAATTGCACTACACGCTGCTGGGCGGAGGCTTCGGCCGTCGCGGTCACCGCGACGAGGAGTTCATCGTCGATGCGGTGCTGCTGTCGAAGGAAGCCAAGCGCCCGGTCAAGATGATGTGGACGCGTGAGGACGATGTGCACAATGGCCGGCTGCGGCCGATCACGGCGCACTACCTGCGCGCCGGTTTGGATCAGGCGGGCAAGATTGTCGCCTGGCATCAGCGCCTCGCGGGCGACCGCGTGACGCCGTATCAGGATCCCGTGCGTTACAACATCGCTAAGCACAAGGACTTCATCCTGATGCTCGGCGTCGAGATGCGCACCTACGACATTCCCAACCAGTATTGCGGCCAGATTTACCGCGACACAGGGGTGCGCACCTCATCGCTGCGCGGTATCGGATTCACCGCGAACAAGTTCGTCGAGGAGGCCTTCCTCGACGAGATTGCGCTGAAGCGAGGCGTCGATCCGGTGCAATTGCGGCTCGATCTGCTGAAGCATACGCCGCGCGGCAAAGCCGTCGTTGAGCGCGTGGCGGAGATGGCGAACTGGGGCAAGAAGCCGGCTGATGGCCGCGCCTTCGGCTTCGCGTTCATCGATTACTCGAACTCGCTGCTCGGCGGAATTGCCGAGATTTCCGTCGATCGCGGGACGGGAGCAATCAAAGTGCATAATTTCTGGTGCACGATCGATTGCGGCACGCCGGTGCAGCCGGACAATGTCGTCGCGCAGACGCAGAGCAGCATCGTCTACGGACTCGGCATGGCGCTCACCGAGCGCATCACCGTGAAAGACGGCGCGATCCAGCAGTCGAATTTCTACGACTACCAAGTGATGCGCATGCGCGACATTCCGGAGATGCACATCGAGGTGATCGCTACCGACAACCCGCCGACGGGCGCTGGCCAGATGGCGACGCCGCTGATTGCGCCGGCGGTCAACAATGCGTTTGCCGCCTTGACCGGAAAGCGATTGCGCGAGACGCCGATGACGCCGGAGCGCGTGAAAAAAGCGCTGGCTTGAGAAAGAAAGCCGGCGTCGCGCGGCGGCGCCGGCTTAATCCATTGTGATGCTCAGGGCGGACCGCCGACGCTACAAGATTCGCAACGTCCATAACCCAAATCGATCATGCACTCTCCTGCCGCGCGTTCCACGGCGCAGTTGCCAGGGAATTCGCCCCTGAAATCCATCGATCGATAGGGCTCAAGGCTGCGATAGTAGCCGTGCCGTGCGGCTTCGGCGGAATACTCCGAATATGCGCGCGCATGGACGCGGTGGTGCACGTGATGTTTATGCCGCGTGCTCGACTCCGTTGCCGCGGCAGAGTTCCATGGACCCAGCAGGGCGGCGATTGCGATCACGCTGATGCACGACAGGCCGGCGAGTTTCATGACGTCACCTCCGGTTGCAGCTTCACGTCCTAAAACACCGCAGCCGCGCGATCGTTGTCGCGCGGCTGCAAATTATTCGGGCAGAAAGGAGTGTGCGGCTTAGCTAGTGCAGCGCAGGCGCCGTCTCGGGCGCTTCCATTTGTGCCACGCGGTTTTTGACCGCCTTTTGCACTTTTTCGAACGCGCGCACCTCGATCTGGCGCACGCGCTCGCGTGAAACGTCGAACTCGGCCGCCAGATCCTCCAGCGTAACCGGATCGTCCGCGAGCCGTCGCGCCTCGAAAATGCGCCGCTCTCGATCGTTGAGTACGCTTAATGCGTCGGTCAGCGCCTTGTGACGGTTATCGCTTTCCTCGCTTTCAGCAAGGATCCTCTCCTGACTCGGGCTGTCATCGATCAGCCAGTCCTGCCACTCGCCGCTGTCGCCTTCCTCACGGATGGGGGCGTTGAGCGAAGCATCGCCGCCGAGCCGGCGGTTCATGTCGATCACGTCCTGCTCCGTGACGCCGAGACGCTTGGCGATCAGCTTGACCTGGTCGGGCCGCATGTCTCCTTCGTCAAGCGCGGAGATTTTGCTCTTGGCCTTGCGCAGATTGAAGAACAGCTTTTTCTGGTTCGCGGTGGTGCCCATCTTCACCAGCGACCATGAACGCAGGATGTATTCCTGGATCGCGGCCTTGATCCACCACATGGCATAGGTCGCCAGGCGGAACCCTTTCTCGGGCTCGAAGCGCTTGACGGCCTGCATCAGGCCGACATTGCCTTCCGAGACGACTTCCGCGATCGGCAGACCGTAGCCGCGGTATCCCATCGCGATCTTGGCGACGAGACGCAGATGGCTGGTGACAAGCTTATGGGCGGCGTCGCGATCGCCGTGCTCACGCCAGCGCTTCGCCAGCATGTACTCTTCTTGCGGCTCCAGCATCGGGAACCGGCGGATTTCATCGAGATAGCGGCTGAGGCCGGATTCGGCCTTGAGTACCGGTAGCGTGGCAGCACGGGCCATGACAGCGCCCTCCATAATGCCCCCGGATGATCGGCGGGCGTTCAACGCTGCCGCTCCCCGAGCCGGCAGCGCCATTTGTTTCGCAAGTGCAGCATAGCTGACCTATCGGAGGAATTAAAGAGTTCCCACCGTCACGTCAGCGTGACCTCGTCCGGTCTCGGCAGGAAGGGCTAAGCCTTTGTGTAGCCTCGCCTTTTCCATCCTGCGAACGGGAGAGATCACAGCGGAACGGGGCCGCTGTGCGCCAGTTCATGTTGTAAACGAGAGAAATCCTCCGGTAGTTCCGATCGGAACTCCAGGGTCTGCCCGGTCAGGGGATGTGCGATGACGAGCAGATAGGCATGAAGCGCCTGACTTCCAAGAGCCTCCAGCGCCACGCGTGCCTGCGGCGGCAGTAGGCGGGCTTTCGTTTTGTAGCCGGCGCCATAGGTGCTGTCGCCCATGATCGGATGACCGATATGGGCGAGATGGACGCGAATTTGATGCGTGCGCCCGGTGTCGAGCCGGCATTCGATGAGGCTGGCGGCCGGCTTGCCGTCGTTTCCGGCATAGCGCTCAAGCACATGCCAATGCGTCACCGCCTGACGTCCGCCCTCGCGTACCGCACGCCTGTCGCGCGCGTGCGGGTGGCGGTCGAGCGGGGCGTCGATCGTGCCTTTCGGCCGCGCGGGCGCGCCCCAGACCAGCGCCAAATAACCGCGCTCCAGGGGACCTTCTGCCTTGTGCGCAAACTGCGCGCTGAGTGCCCGATGCGCCGCGTCCGTTTTAGCGACTACCATCAGCCCGGTAGTGTCCTTATCGAGCCGGTGCACGATGCCGGGGCGTTTCACGCCGCCGATGCCGGAAAGGCTTGCGCCGCAATGCGCAATGAGAGCATTGACCAGCGTGCCGGTCGCGTGACCGGCAGCCGGATGGACCACGAGACCTTTCGGCTTGTCGATGACGATTATCGCGTCGTCTTCGTACACGATGTTCAAGGGGATCGCTTCTGCTGTGGGTTTAGCCGGCACGGCTTCGGGCAGCGTGACGGTGACCGCTTCGCCCGATTTGACGCGCTGTCCCGGATCGCGGATCGTGCGGCCGGCAATTGCGACTGCCCCGTCGAGAATGAGTGCCTTCAGGCGTGAGCGCGATAGCGAAGGAATGCGTGCGGCGAGAACGCGATCGATGCGCGCGCCGGCCTCTTGAGCGGTAAGGACGACAACTTCGGTTTGTTGCGGAGCGTTCATGTGAGCCAAGCGTCCGGAGACAAGCCTCTCGATCCCGGTGCGGCGCAAGTCATCGACAAGGCCCGCCGGCTGATGGTGATCGCCAGCTTGACGACGTTCATTGCGCTTGCCGCCGTCCTCGGTGTCATCGGCTATCGCGTTTCGCAGACCGTGGGAAGCGGGCCGTCTACGGCCATGGATGCTGCGGCTCTCGTGCCCTCAGGTGCGAAAGTGGTGTCGACCGCGATCGGCGAGGGACGGATTGCGGTCACGATCGAAGCCGGCGCCGCGCAAGAGGTGCGCCTGTTCGATCTTCGCACGTTGCAGCCGGCGGGCCGCATCCGATTGACGCCAAAACCGTGATCGCTTGCGCACGGATCGGATCGAGGCTATTTCGAAAGCGTTGGCCGGCGGCTCCCTTCGTCTAGCGGTCTAGGACGCGGCCCTCTCAAGGCTGAAACAGGGGTTCGATTCCCCTAGGGAGCGCCAGCTAGACGGATCGTTTTGAACGATCGTCTATTTCCGCGCTCGGCCTTGCTAGATCGCTCCGGTTTTTGGGTTGATGCAAAGCAGGTCTTCCGGCGTTTCGATGATTTCGAACGGTTCGGAATTTCCTGCAAAGTAGATGGCGGTGAATTCCTTTCCCTGACCGCGCACGCGTTTGCCCGCCACCGCCTTCGCAGTGTCGAGATAGATCGGATGGCCGCTCACCAGCGTTGCCCTCGTCCAATTTGCCATATTTCACCTTTGTTGAGGAACGAACGTTAGGCCTTCAATCGTTCAATAAACGATAACGCGTCGTAGCGTCGCTCGAAAGGCCCCTTAGTCATCGAACTAGCTTCTGGTGTCGCCAAATTCGTGCAACGCCTGAACGAGCGGCTCCGGCTGCACGCTGACGTCGCCGGTGAACGGGTGATCGATCGAGACGATCACCAGCAGCACCATAAAGATCAGAAACGTCAGCAATCCCGTCATCAGCACCTGCGCACCCAGATTCTTCGTGCCGAAGAAGAATGTGAAGCCAATCGTGAGGCATGCGCCGAGAAAAAGCGCCGCCCAGATGACGCCCGGCACGATGCCCGCGCACAGCACGCCGCGCTGCCGCCGCCATTGCGTGACCTGATCGAGTTGATGAAAGATCTCGGCCAAAGTGGCCGCGCCGCGATTGCCGGCAGGCGCATCCGCGAATGCCGCGGCGTAGAGTTTGTTGAGGGCATCGTTCGCGCCTGCGCTCAGCTTGCCGCGCGCCATTGCCGGCCAGTCGTCGGCGACCACCGCGCGCACATAGGTATTGATGCCATTCCGGATCGACATACCGCCTTCGGCGGTCATGCCTTCTGAAAGGCGATACAACGCAACGATCGCGCCCGCTTCATTGGCCACGGCGATATCGGCTTCCCGATACTTTTCCCAGACCACGATCACCGCGAAACCAAGCATGACGGCGTAGATGACGCCGATCGTCCCGAACTTAAAACCGGCGACTTCATTGTTCGTCGTCAGGCGCTCGAAACCGATATTCCGCCGCACCAGCAACGAGCAAAGCATCGCCACGGCTGTAGTTACCCCGACAATAACGGGTGCAGAAAGCCACAGCGGCCAGGCGGCCAAATCCATCGCGATCGTCATCGCTCGGACCCCGCGGCAATATATCGGGTTTGCCGATTCGCGTCCCTCCGGCCTGACGCGTCGTGCGGAACGCAGGCCGGGCGCAGACGTTGATTCCGGCCGTTTACATCCTTCAATTCGAGCCGGCTTCTTGCGGCGTCATTTCAAACAGAGGGGATAAGACAAATGCGTAAGCTCCTTAGCACTGCTTTCTCCATCTTCCTTCTTTCATCAGTGGCGCACGCCGTCCCCGGGTATCGTGTGCAGGCGGGTCTGGTGGTGCCGGTGTCCGGCGGATGCGGTATCGGCGTTCATCGCGGACCCTTCAACGGATGCAACGTCGCCTTTTGGGGCTATCGGCACGCCTATTACCGCGGTTACGCGAACGGCAACCGCGATGGATATTTCGATGGCTCGTACGGCGACGGTCGGGGATGGTTGGTGGATCAAGGCGCGTGCAGCGGGCTGAAGCCTTACCTTATTTGTGCGCCTGATGGCTCGTGCTGGGCGGATTGTTACGGCCGCGTCGAACTTGGCTGGTAAGCAGCTGTCGTTTGGCTTTTATTGCTCCGTCGTTCTGCTGCTGCCCAAGCAGAGCGAGCCACCTAGATTCTAATTTCCGCTGTTGAACGACCGACCAGCCTTGATTCAAAATGCGGCGCAAGCTACCGCCCACAATCAATCGCCCCCAAGGACATCGAAGATGAAATGCAGATTCGTTGTGCTAGCGGTCTTAGGAGTCATACTGCTCAGTACCGCGACCGCCCGCGCAGATTCGATGCGTTGCAGCACTGAACATGCCGCATGCATTACGTTTTGCAGCAAATTGACGAACAAGTCTTATATTCCGACTTGCGTGACGAACTGCCACACCGCGGCGTCGAATTGCATGCGTACCGGATGCTGGAACAACGGCACGGGCAACCACTGCGGCTATTTGCGAAAATAGGCCCAACCGCTGCCCACTGCGCGGAGCGTCAGGTCGGGCATCATAACTTTGGGCGCACATGCAAAGAGGCGTCGTCCCGGCTCGAGGTGTGGTAACATTTTCGTCCGGAATGACTGGTGTTTAGGGAGAGTGTTGACATGGCCAATCTTAAGCCGGTGAAGGTCGCGCCCAAAGGAATGGGGCTCAACGATTTTGTCGCGATGAAGGAGGGCTTCTTCGCGGCCGAAGGGCTCGACGTCGAATTCGATTGGAAGACGTTTCGCGGCACGCAATCGAGCTGGAAGGATTTCGAATATTTTCAGCGCCCGCAGGACAAGCCGTACACCGAAGGCAACAAGGACGTGGTGCAGGGCGCCTGCGTGTGGGGCACCATTTGCAACGCCAGCGCGGGCATGGGCCGCGTGGTGTCCGATTGCTACGGCGATTCTCCCTGGGCCATTTACGTGCGGCCGGATTCGAAGATCCGCAAGCCGGAAGATTTGAAGGACGTGCCCGTGTCGGTCGGCATGCGCGCCGGCAGTCACTTTAATGTGCCGTACCGGCTCGAAAAATATCTGCCGCTCGAAAACATCAAGACGGTGAACACCGGCGGTTTCGGCGCGCGCCTGAAGGCGCTGCTCGACGGCGAAGTGGAGGCG
>JAICMO010000018.1 GCA_025929185.1 Pseudolabrys sp. | reverse complement strand
GTGACCGCCTCACCTGCGCTCAAGCAGGGTTCATTGGCGAGATCGTCGGGCACAAGCTGCGGCGCTGAAACGCCGTGCTCGCAGGTCTCGCGGTGATGCTTGCGGCCGGCCTCGATTGTGCGCAAGAAGCCCGTCTTGCTGAGCACGATGCGGTCCGGCACCACCTCGCCCTGGGCAATCGCCGAACCAAGGCCCCACGTCGCGGACAAAAGCATCTGGCCTTCCGCCGTCTCGCTCAAGCCGCCGCCCGACGCGCGCGCTGAAACCAACGGCTGGATCAGCACCGCCATCGCGGTGTCGGCCGGTGAAAGGCTGTTGCTCTCCATGTAGCGGCGCGCGTGGGACGTCCACAGCGCCGCCCAGCAGGCGCGTACCGCCGTCAGGAATTCTGCTTCGTCGGAGAGACCGAGAAAGCTCTCGAACTGGCCGGCGAAGTTCGCACCCTGGCGATCCTCGATCAGCGCGGACGAGCGCACCACGCAAAGCGCGCCGCTGCCGCGGATCGCGCGCCATACGTCGAGCAATGGCTCAAGAATCTCCGGCGCGATCGGCTGCTGGTAGAGCGCCAGGCGGATCGCAACGGACATGCGGCGCGCACTGGGTGAATCGGCGCCGTTGTAGGCGCCGATCGTCTCCTCGATCCCGAGATGGCGTGCTTGCGCGCGGTAGGCTTCCGCGGTCAGCGAGAAGCCGCCCGGCGTCGGCAGGCCCGCGTGCATCAGCGCCGCGAGGTTAGCTGCCTTCGGCCCGACGGTTTCGGCATCGGTCGCGCGCGGATCGGAGAGCGGGAGGATGAAGGCGGTCATTCGGGTGTCTTGTGTTTTTTCCGTCATGGCCGGGCTTGTCCCGGCCATCCCGGTTGGGTGCGCACGGCCTCAGTTTGCCTCTCGAGATCCCCGGGTCTCGCCTTCGGCTCGCCCGGGGATGACTTCGGCTTAAGCCGAAGTCATTTCACATGATCCCCATACCCCGGCAGAGGATCGACCACTGTGATCTGCTTCACCGGGAAGTTGGATACGATCTCGACGCCTTCGTTCTTCACGATCAGCATCTCCTCGATGCGCACGCCGTAGCGGAATTTCTTGCCGTGCTGCGTTTCGAGCGCGAAGGTCATGCCTTCCTGGATTTCGATCGGATGATCGAGCGACCAGATGCGCGAGATCACCGGCGGATCGTATTGCGCGAGGCCGAGACCGTGGCCCCACAAATTCGCGGCGGCCTGGTCCTCATCCTCGTAGCCCCACGTTTCCATCGCCGACGGCCACTTGGATGCGATATCGCGCGTGGTCGCGCCCTTGCGCACCGCGCCGATTGAATCGTACAGCCACTTGAGCGCGGTTTCGTAGGTGTCTTTCTGCTCCTGCGTGGGCTCCTTGCCGACGCAATAGGTGCGGTAATAGCAGGACTTGTAGCCGTTCCATGTGAGCGCGGCCAAATCCATGAACACGATATCGCCCGGCTGAATGATGCGATCGGAGAAATTACGCCAGTTCGGCCACGTGTTCGGGCCGGATGACACGATCACGTCTTCGACGTCCTCCATGCCCGGAATGTTGTAGAGGTATTCCATCAGGTGCGCGGTCACCTGGTTTTCGGTGATGCCGGGACGCAGGAATTTCATGCACTCCCAGTGCGTCGCATCGCCGATCGCGCCGACGATGCGGAAGCACTCCTGCTCGTCCGGACTTTTGACCGCGCGCGCCTCCATCATCGGCGTCATGCCGTCGACCCAGTTGATGTTGTTTTCCCGGAAGACGTTGATCATGTTGATGTCGATGAAGTCGCAGCCGAGCTTCTGCCCGGCGACGCCGTTGTCCTTCATCGCCTGAATCACTGCCTTGACGAATTTATTGACCTGCTGCGTCGACGCGGGTCCCGCCGCGCCTTTGATCCAGGCAAACGAATGACGCACGTTCTCCTTCGGAATCCACGGGCTGTGCCGCTCGATCTGAAAGCCGATGTCGCCCTGCTCGAAGACGATCGGCCGTCCATCGCCGCATAGCATGGCGTAGCGCAGGCCAGGTTTGAGGCGGCACCATCCCGGCGTCAGCGTGCCGGTGATGTAGCGGATGTTTTCATCGTACATGCAGAGCAAGGCGCCGAGGCCGTGCTTCTTCATCATCTGCCGCGCGCGCTCGATGCGGTATTCGCGCAGCCGGTCCCAATTGACCCGCTGCTGCCAATCCATACCGGCGATGCCGAAATTCGCACCCATGGCGTCCCTCCCGCCGGCGCGAGTGCCGCGCCGTTTCTTATTTCCCGTGCGCAAAATGTTATGCGGGTGGCGGCACTGAACAAAATAATATATTCTGGCCTTAGCCATTATGTTTTTTAATGTCAGGTCACCGTGCGTAACATCCCGCTTCGACAGGTGCGCGCCGTCATCGCGGTTTGCGAGGAAGGTTCGTTCACGCGCGCAGCAGAGCGCGAAAACGCCACGCAATCGGGCATTTCACAACATGTCGCCGCCGTCGAACGCAAGCTCGGGGTCAAGCTGTTTGACCGCAGCGCCGGCGGCGCGATGCCGACTCCGGCCGGCCTGCGCTACTACAAGAGCTGCGTCGGCGCGGTCGGCGTGCTCGAGCACGCGGCCGAGGAAGCGCGCGCCCTCGCCGGTAAGGTGACCGGCGAACTGCGAATCGGCCTGATGCCCACGTTTACCCGCGCCGTGCTTGCCCCGGTGCTCGACGACTTCGTGGCGCGGCGGCCCGAGGTGCGGCTACGCATCATGGAGGGTTACAGCGGGCTGCTGACGGAAATGGTGCTCAAGGACGAGCTCGATTTCGCCGTCGTGCCCGCCTACGAAGGCACGCGCGGCCTAAAAGCGCGCCTGCTGGTGCGCGATCGCGAGATGCTGATCTCCGGTCCGCGCGCGGGCTTCGCGCCGCTTGCCCCGGTCCGGCTCTCGCATTGCAAGCCGCTGAAAATCGTGATGCCCGGACCGGACAACATCCGCCGCCGCAATCTCGAAACCTATTTCCAGACGCACGGCGTCGAAATTGAAACGATGCTCGAGCTCGACGCCATGATCGGGACGCTTGAATATGTCGCGCGATCCGATTGGGTGACGATCCTGCCGAGCGTGATTTCGGTTAACGACATCGGCCGCGCCGAATTAATG
The DNA here is from genome assembly GCA_025929185.1 of Pseudolabrys sp. Classification (GTDB taxonomy): domain Bacteria; phylum Pseudomonadota; class Alphaproteobacteria; order Rhizobiales; family Xanthobacteraceae; genus Pseudolabrys. Next base: position 28,726 of record JAICMO010000018.1, on the reverse strand, counting down.
GTTAATCCGATCGTCGAGCCCGAATTGCACGCGGAGTTCGTCGTAATTCAGCCGACGCGGCGCACGCTGTCCGCGCAAGCAAGACTTTTTCTCCAACGTTTCGAGCGCGAAGTCGCACACATTCACGATGTATGGGACGCGGCGATCGCGAGCCGAAATTCTTCAGCATCGGCTCGGCAAATCGCAAGCTAAACGCGATCGAAAGCAATTGTCTAAAAGCCGCCAAATTTTTCACATTTTGGCCAAGCTTCCGGCCAATTAAAGCCCAGCGCCCCTTCACATAATTTTCATACGTGAATGTCCACCGCCCTTCCGGCGCGCCGGACGTTTGCGAAGGGGGAGATAATGGGCGCCCATCGGACGATGCAGCCAGTTTCGGCTGCCGCTCGGATAACCGACAAGGCGCCCTTCTTTCGATCATTCCACACAATTCAATCTAAGCTTCATCGGTTCGATAGTGCCCGAGCTCGATTTCGTGGCCGCCGTGTCCTGTTGGCTAAGCGAGAGAGGAGTTCATGATGAGTAGCAACGGTCCGAAGAATAACGATCCCAACAGTCTCATGTACTACGCGCCGCGCCGGATGCGCGACCGTGTGCACAATCTGCGCGCAGCCCAGCTTCGGCCGGGCGCAAGCCAGTCAATTCCGACCGTTTCTCTTCAGCCGCCGGACACGCCCGTTCCGGCCTGGTACGATCCCGACGAAATCCCACCCGATAGGCCCTTTCCGGACTCGTTGCGCTCGATCGAAAACGAAACGATCGAGTCGCTGCGCGAGTTGAATCACCGCGCGCGCCGAGCGGAAATGGTGGCGTTGGGCGGCCGCTTTGCCTTCGTCGGCTGCATCGCGGCTGCGGTCGCGTTTGGCTATGTGTTATATTTTACCGGGTCATCGGACCAAGATTTGGCGAATAAAGAAGGTGCCGAGGCGGCCGCAACGGCGCCCCGCGCAGATAAACTGGTGACGGCGCAGGCGCGTCCGGCCCTCACAAATGCGGCGATGGCTGCGGCCGATCCAACCACCAACAAGCCGCTGCCGTTGATTAGCAAGACGGAAGACGCGCCGCGCGACACGATCGCTTCCTTCAAAAGGCTCCCGGCCGAGTCCAAGTCGACGTTTGGCGCCGCTCACGCTGAAGCGCCGGCGACGCCTGCAGAGCCACCGACGGTTAAGGTGATTTCAACGATCGCTGTGCCCCGCAGCGACAGCGACGCGGAGCCTGTGCGCCGGATCAAGCCGGAAGTCGTTGCCGCCATGCTCAAACGTGCCGAAGAGCTTCTTTCGACCGGCGACGTACCCGCGGCGCGGCTTCTGTTGCAGCGCGCCGCCGAGGCGCACAACGCCCGCGCGGCGTTCGAGCTTGCCGCCACCTACGATCCGACCGTCGTCAAACAGTCCGGCAATATAGGTCCCCGGCCCGACATCACGCTTGCGCGGGCCTGGTACCAGAAAGCGCGCGACTGGGGCTCACCCGACGCGGGCAAGCAACTCGATGCGCTTGCCAGTGCGGACAAATAACTAACCACACCTGCCGCGCATAACCCATTTCACGGGGAGGAGACGATCGATGAGCATATTCCGACATTGCGTTGTCATGGCTGCGCTGCTGTTGCCGCTAACGGCAACGACGGTGGCGATAAGCGCCGAAAAAGGCGAGCTCGATCCTGGCCAGGTCAGCGAAGGGCTGAAGGCGATCTTCAACTACGGAAAGGACACCACCTCGACCAAAGAGCGGCTGAACGCCAATACGACCACCGTGATTACCGGCACGATCGGCGGCACCTACGTGCAGATCGGCGCCGACCTCGCCTCCGTGCTCGACGACGGTGACAAGCTGCGCGTGCTGCCCATCGTCGGCCGCGGCTCCGTGCAGAGCATCGCCGATGTTTTGTACCTCAGAGGCGTGGACCTAGGCATCATGCGCTCCGATACGCTCGATTACCTCGAGAAGAAGGGCTACGCGAGCAACCTCAAAAGCCAGCTCACTTACGTTACCAAGCTCTACAACGAGGAGATGCACGTCGTCGCGCCCAAGTCGATCAAGAAGCTGTCCGACCTTGAAGGCAAAACGGTCAGCGTCGACATGCCCAACGGGGGCACGTTCGTGACGTCGATCATCGTGTTCGAGCGCCTCGGCATCAAGCCAAACTTCGTCTACATCGAGCAGCGCCGCGCCTACGAGAAGCTGCGCAAAGGTGAAATCGATGCGATGATCGCCGTGCAAGGTCGCCCGTCGAAATTCATCAGCGGCATCAGGGATCCGAACCTTCACCTCATTCCGGTCGATTACGCGGCTCCCCTGCAGGGCGACTATCTGCCCGCCCAACTCACATCGAAAGACTATCCGGCGCTTATACCCGCGGGCGAGCGCGTCGATACGATCGCGGTGCCGGCGCTTTTGGCCGCCTACAATTGGCCGCGCGGAAGCGCGCGTTACAAAAAAGTCGCGCGCTTTGTCGAAGCCTTTTTCGATAAATTCCCGCAATTCCAGAAGCCGCCTTTCCACCCGAAGTGGAAAGAGGTCGTGCTGAATGCGCCGCTGAAAGGCTGGACACGCTTCCCGGCCGCGCAGGAATGGCTCGATCAACACGCAAATCCGACGGTTTCGGATTTGCGCAACAAGTTCGATCGCTACATGGCGGCACGCGCATCCGAAGGCGGCGCGCCCGCCGTCGATCCCGAGCAGGATGCCGAAATGTTCAAGCAGTTCATGCAGTGGCGCGAAGAGACTCTGGCGAGCCGTGCAAAAGCGCGTCCGCACAAACGCCGCGCGCATGCGAGCAAGCGTTCGGACGACGACGACGACAACAAAAAGCAATGACGGCAGGCCGACTCGAGCACAGCTCCGGAAATCCGGTGGCGTGCGCGGGTCGGCCACGTTTTTGCAGGTGGGCCGCCGGCAGCGAAGGCTGCCGTCAGGAATGATCGACTGAGAGCGTCACCGCGGCGAGTCCGGAAAAGCCGAGCGCCCGCGCGGCGGCCGGCGTAACGTCGATGACGCGCCCGCGGATGTAAGGCCCGCGATCGTTGATGCGCACGACGACGCTGCGCCCGTTGCGCTTGTTCGTTACCCGCACCCGCGTGCCAAACGGCAGCGAACGATGCGCTGCCGTCAACCGATCAGGCCGGGCGTATTCTCCGTTCGCCGTTTTCTCGTTGCAGTAGACGGAAGCGATTCCGGATTGCGCCGTTGCAAACGGCGCGCAGACAAAGAACATCACGCCGCAAAGCGCGGCGCTCACACGCAAGACCATGGGAACTCCCCGAACTGATATCGCCCACGCGCCCGGTTAGAGGGCGCTTCGTGCGATTTAAGGGCGATAATCGGGCAATCGCTGGCTAATCTTGCGTCGGGGGAACTCGTGCGCGTCTACACCGACGCCGGCGCGCCCGGCTGCTTCAGCGGGTGTGCGCGCGCAAACGCATCGTTCTGCATGCAGGTATCGACGATGCGCTTGACAGTGGGAAATGCGGCGAGGTCGATCTTGAAAAAGCCCGCACCCGCCGCCTGCGTCGCAAGGCAGATATCGGCGACGGTGATTTGATCGCCTTGGCAATAGCGGCCGGTCGAGTCGTCTTGCAAATGCGCTTCGAGCGCGGTGAGCGCCGTCCGATGCCAGTGCTGCGCCCATTTCAATATGCCGGCCTCATCGATCTTGAACTCGTGCGCAAGATATTCGCGCACGCGCGGCACGATCAGCGGGTGGGAATCGGCGGCGACGATTTGCGCAAGACCGCGCACGCGCGCACGCGCCTTCGGATCTAACGGCAACAACGGCGGATGCGGATGAACTTCGTCGATGTATTCGATTATCGCGAGCGACTCGAACAGCGCCGGGCCTTCCCCATCGATCAGCGCCGGGATCGCCATCATCGGGTTGACTTTGCGGAAGGCATCCTCGCGTTGCTGTCCCTTCATCAGGTTCACATCGATCACTTCCTCGGGCACCAAACCCTTGAGGTTGAGCGCGATGCGCACGCGGTAGGTCGCGAGCGAACGCCAGAAGGAAAAGAGTTTCATGACATAAGCTCCTTGTTCCACGCTCATCCGTCATCCTGAGATGCGAGCGGAGCGAGCCTTGAAGGACGACGGCCGATCACCCTTCGAGGCTCACGCTCCGCGTGAGCGCCTCAGGGTGACGGCGACAGTCTGTTACTTCTTGCTCCCGCCCGGATCAGCCTTCAGCCCTGCCGCTTCAATGCCGGCGATCGCGATAATTTCGTCGTTGTCGCCGGTGTCGCCGGAAATTCCGACCGCGCCGAGAACTTTGTTGTTTGCGTCGCGGACCAATACGCCCGCCGGGTTGGGGACCAGCCGTCCGCCGCTGGCCATGCCGGCAGCCGCGAAAAACGCAGGATTTTGCGCCGCGCGCTCCATGCTGGTACGCGAGCCCCACCCAAAACCCAGCGCGCCATAGGCCTTTCCGACGGCAATTTCGTAACGAAAGATTCCGGAGTTATCCTCGCGCTTGGCGCACACAACATGACCGCCGGCATCGAGCACCACGACGGTTTGCGCCATCTGCTTCTTGTCACGCGCGGTCTTCAATGCAACGTCGACAATCGTGGAAGCTTGTTCAAGCGTAAGCGACATTTCGAATCCTCTTTTCGATTCTCTTTACTTCAAGATTTCTCTTTGCTTCAAGATTTCTTGCGCTGCGCCCAATAGACCGACATGCGCGAGCCGTCGCCGCCGCCGAAGCCGTTTCTGTTCGCTTCCTCGAACGAGCCGAGCGCGGCCTTGGTCGCCGGCATGTCGACGCCTTTCGCAGCCCCGGTTTCGAGCATCGTGCGGATGTCCTTTACGGCGTTGGCGATGCTGAACGTGGTCGGGCCCGGATCGCGGCCGTCGAACATCGTGACGATCATCTCGGCGCGATTGCGCAGGGCGAGGTTCGCGCCATTGGTGTCGACGAACAGATCGAGCAGGCGCTTCGGATCCCAGCCCACGTCGCGGCACATCGCGAAGGCTTCGCCGTAGGCCTGCCACGCGACCATCAGCGGCAGGTTGATCGCGAGCTTCATCGACGCGCCGGCGCCGACCGGCCCGCAGTGTTCGACCCGCCGGCAAAGCTGATCGAGGATCGGCTTGGCGCGCGCGGCATCCGCAGGCTCGGCGCCCATCAAGCCAAGCAATTTGCCCTGCCGCGCCGGTGCAATCGAGCCGCCGACCGGACACTCGACCAGGCTTGCACCTTTCGCGCGCACTTTTGCCGCAAGATCGGTTTCGACCTTGGGCGCGACGGTGCTCATCTCGATAAACAGCTTGCCTTTCGCCTCGCCGGACAAAAGCCCGGACGCGCCGTTATAGACCTGATCGATCGCGGCGCCGTCGGTCAGAATGGTGATGATGGCCTCGCATTCGCTCGCCAGCGCGGCCGGGCTCGCGGCAACCTTGGCGCCGGCCTCGGCGAGCGGCTTGGCCTTTGCAGCCGAGCGATTCCAGACGGTGACCTGATGGTCGACCTCGATCAGCCGGGCGGCGATCGCGGCCCCCATGTTGCCGAGGCCGGGAATTCCGATTTTCATGATTCCTCCCGATCTTCTTTGCGCGCGACGATAGGCGATTGAAGCGCGGCATGAAAGGCACCTCGCTGCGTTCGTCCCACTCGACAGGAACGGCGCCGCCCCCTAAAGACGAACGAAGATTCGCGCACGAAGCTGGCGCCGAAATGGGAGGACTTGAATGGCCGCGGCCAAAAACAAAAAGGGTACCGTTGGAATAATCGGCCTCGGCATCATGGGCGGCGCATTTGCGAAGAACCTCAGCGCCGCCGGATGGCATGTCGTGGGTTTCGATCCGAACAAGGCGCGAAGCCGCGAAGCGCAGGCGGCCGGTGTCGAGCTCGCCAAAAATGCCGCCGAGGTTGCCGACAAAACGCCCGTTGTTCTGACGAGCCTGCCCAAGCCCGAAGCCCTCGCGGCGACCGCGCGCGAGATCGCGGCGGCCAAGCTGTCGCCGCGCATCGTCGTGGAAATGAGCACGTTCAAAATTGAGGATAAAGAGAAAGCCGAGCGCATTTTCCGCAAGGCCGGCCACACGCTGCTCGATTGTCCGGTGAGCGGCACCGGCGCACAGGCGCGCGACCGCGACCTGGTGTTCTATGCGAGCGGCGACTCCAAAGCAGTGGCGCGCCTCAAGCCGATGTTCGAGGACTTGGGCCGCCGCGTCTACGACGTCGGCGCCTTCGGCAACGGCAGCAAGATGAAGTACGTGGCCAACCTGCTGGTCGCCATCAACAACGTAGCAAGCGCCGAGGCGATGGTCCTCGGCATGAAGGCAGGCCTTCCGCCGCAAATGATCTTCGACCTCATCAGCGCCGGCGCCGGCAATTCGCGCGTGTTCGAATTGCGTGCGCCGATGATGGTGAAGGACGATTACAAGGACGCGACGATGAAGATCGATGTCTGGCAGAAGGACATGGACGTCATCGGCCATTACGCGCGCAAGATTCGCGTGCCGACGCCAATGTTTGACGCCTCCAAGCCGGTCTATGATGCGGCGCTGCGCAGTGGCCTCGGCGCGCGCGACACCGCCGCCGTCTGCGCCGTGCTGGAGAAGAAGGCGAAGGTAAAGCGCCGCAAGCCACGGTAACGGACGTTGTCATGGCCGGGCTTGTCCCGGCCATCCACGTCTTGCAAACTCCCCAACAAGAAAGGCGTGGATGCCCGCGACAAGCGCGGGCATGACGATGCCATTGCGGGAGAAGCTTTATGTCGTCCTTGCAGCAGCGCACTGAGGTCCGCGACGGCATGCGGATCGATTTCGACGTGCCGATCATCATGGACGACGGGCTCGTTCTGCGCGCCGACGTTTTCCGCCCGGTCAAGGACGGCAAATATCCGGTCATTCTCAGCTACGGCCCTTACGCCAAGAATCTCGCGTTTCAGGACGGCTATCCGAGTGCTTGGCAGCGCATGACCACGAAACATCCGGACGTTACGGCGGGCTCGAGCAATCTCTACCAAAGCTGGGAAGTGGTCGATCCGGAGAAATGGGTGCCGCACGATTACGTCTGCGTGCGTGTCGACTCACGCGGCGCCGGCTGCTCGCCCGGTTTCATCGACCACTTCTCGCCGCGCGAGACGAAGGACTACTACGATTGCATCGAATGGGCGGGCGTGCAGCCGTGGTCGAACGGCAAGGTCGGACTCAACGGCATTTCCTATTACGGCATCAACCAATGGCATGTCGCCTCGCTTCAGCCGCCGCATCTCGCTGCGATCTGCATCTGGGAAGGCGCCGCCGACTGGTATCGCGACATGACGCACCACGGCGGCATTCTCTCGACGTTCTGGGAGAACTGGTACGACATGCAGGTCAAGACCGTGCAATACGGCGCCGGCGAGCGCGGCAAGCGCAGCCGCGTGCATGGCCAATTGGTATGCGGGCCCGAAACGCTGTCGGAAGACGAGCTCACGCGCAACCGTGCGAATTTCGGCGACGACATTCGCGCCCATCCGCTCGACGATGAGTACCACAAGGCGCGCTCGCCGGTCTGGTCGAAAATCAAGGTGCCGACGTTTTCGGCGGCGAACTGGGGCGGCCAGGGCTTGCACCCACGCGGCAATTTCGAAGGCTTCGTGCGCGCGGCGTCGAAAGACAAATGGCTCGAAGCGCACGGCATCGAGCACTGGACGCATTTCTATACCGACTATGGACGCGAGCAGCAGCGGCGCTTTTTCGATTATTTCCTGCACGGCAAGGACACGGGCTGGTCGAGGCAACCGAAGGTGCTGCTGCAAATACGCCATCCCGGCGAGAAATTCGTCGCCCGCGCGGAAAGCGAATGGCCGCTCAAGCGCACGAAATGGACGAAGTTCTATCTCGATCCGCGCAATCACGGGCTGACGACGAAAAAACCGTCGGGCCGTGCGCAGCTCAAATTCGCGGCGATGGGTGACGGCCTCACGTTTCTCACGCCGCCGCTGGAAGCGGAAACCGAGATCACCGGCCCATCCGCGCTCAAGCTCTTTGCGTCCTCCTCCACGAAGGACGCCGATTTCTTCATCGTGCTGCGCGTGTTCACCGGCGACATAAAGGAGATTGTCTTCCAGGGCGCGATCGACCCGCACACGCCGGTCGCGCAAGGCTGGCTGCGCGCTTCGCACCGCAAGCTCGATCCGAAGCTCTCGACGCCCTACCGCCCCTATCACACGCACGACCGCATTCAGCACCTCAAGAAGGGCGAGGTCGTTCAACTCGATATCGAAATCTGGCCTACTTCGATTGTCGTCCCTGCCGGTCACCGCGTCGCGCTGTCGATCCGCGGCAAGGATTATGAATATGGCGGCGGCAGCGGCGGCAAGTTGTCGAACTTCAAGAACGAACTCACCGGCTGCGGACCGTTCCTGCACAACGATCCTGCCGACCGACCGATGAAGACCTTCAACGGCATGACGACGCTGCACTTCGGCGGCGCCCGGTCTCCCTATCTGCTGCTGCCGATCGTGCCGCCAAAGAAGCGTGCAGCTTCCGCGCGCACAAAACGCACATAGCGCCCGGCCGCTTCTGCGCCGGAGAGCGGAGAGCGCGGCCCGCCTCGGGCGCCGCCTGCGGCCATTTGGGAGTGTTTACTCATGGCGGCCATGCGGTAAGCTGCCGCCAAAGCCTTCACGCAAAAGAAGGATATCGGGGGGATGGATACAAAGTTCTGGATCATCCAGGCGTTCAACGGCATTTCGTACGGCGCGTTGCTTTTTCTCGTCGGCAGCGGGCTGTCGTTGATCTTCGGCGTGATGCGCATCGTCAATCTGGCGCACGGCTCCTATTTCCTGCTCGGCGGCTATGTCGCGCTCTCTGTGATTGCGGCCACCGGCTCGTGGGCGCTGTCGATCCCCACCGCCGCGCTCGCGGTCGCGATCATCGGACTGCTGATGGAACGCATTTTCCTCCGTCCGCTTGGCTTCGATCCGCTGCGGCAGGTCTTGCTGACCGTCGGCTTCGCCTTTCTGTTCCAGCAGGCCGCGCTCGACATCTGGGGCGGCAACAATATGGACATCAATCCGCCGGCTGTTTTCAACAACAGCATCGTCATCGATAGCGTTTATTTTCCGCTCTACCGCGTATTCATGATCGTCATGGCGCTGGCGATCGGGATTGCGCTGTGGCTCGCAATGGAGAAGACGCGGGTGGGTGCAGCGGTGCGCGCCACCGTCGATGACGCACAGATGGCGCGCGGCGTCGGCATCGATACCAATCGCATTTCCATGATCATCTTCGCGCTCGGCGCATTCCTCGCCGCTTTGGGCGGCGTGATCGGCGGAGCCTTCCTCGGCATCTATCCCGGCCTCGACTTCGAGATGCTGCCGCTCGCCTTCGCCGTCGTCATCATCGGCGGCATGGGCAGCCTTGGCGGCGCCGCCATCGGCGCCCTCGCGGTCGGCCTCGCCGATAATTTCGGAAAGGCGCTTTTTCCGGAAGTTTCCTATTTCACGTTATACGCGCCGATGGTTCTGATTCTGGCGATCAAGCCGACCGGGCTGTTCGGACGAGAGTGAGTTTCGATGTCGAGCGAGAAAATCAAGATTCTGGTGGTTATCGCGGTGCTGCTGGCTCTCGCCTACATCATTCCACACTCCACCTCGTTTGTGGTGTTGCTAGCCACCCGCGCGTTGGTCTTCGCCATCCTGGCGATGAGCGTCGATATCCTGCTTGGTTTCACCGGCCTCGCCTCGCTCGGGCAAGCGGCCTATTTCGGCATCGGCGCATATCTCGCCGCGATCATGACCACGCGGTACCATTTCGGATTAAATTGGGATTTTTGGCTGCTTATTTTTCTCGGGATGCTCGCCGGCGCGGCGCTGGCGGCCTTTTTCGGTCTGTTCGCCATACGCGCGAGCAATGTCTACTTCCTGATGATCACGCTCGCCCTTGGCCAGTGCGTGTGGGGCCTTGCTTACCGCTGGAGTTCACTGACCGGCGGTGACAACGGCATCAACGTTCCTGTGCGGCCAAGTTTCGGCCTCGATCTAACGAATGAGCGCACATTCTTCTTTCTGGTATATGGCTTTTTCATCGTTTCGTTGCTGCTGCTCTATATCCTGGTGCGCTCGCCGTTCGGCCACAGCCTCGCCGGCATCCGTGAGCGCGAATTGCGCATGCGGATTCTCGGCTACAACACATGGCTGCACAAATATATCGCTTTCGTGATTGCGGGCGCCTTCGGCGGCCTTGCCGGCGTGCTGTGGGCATTCACCAATGGCATCGTAAGTCCGGAAACGGTTGTGCTGACGACCTCGGTCGACGCTTTACTTATGGTAGTGCTTGGCGGCGCCGGCACTCTCGTCGGCGGCGTGGTCGGCGCCGCGATTGTATTCGGTGTTCGCGAATATCTGAGCACGTTGGTGCCATGGTGGCAGTACGTGCTCGGCGGGATTTACGTACTCACGATTCTCTATCTGCCGAGCGGCCTCATGGGCATTCCCGCCCACATCCGCCAATGGTGGATACAGAAAAGCAAGGACAAGAATCCGAAAAAATTGGCGTCCGTGACTTCCTGACGTGAGGCGGAAGACCACGACAACAAAGGAGGAAGGGACTATGACAACGACATTGCGACGGCTGAGTCCGTTGCTGGCAATTGCCGGCATCGCACTCGGTATGACTTCGCCCGCCGGGGCCGAAGAACTCCGCATCGGCTTCATCTCGCCCATGACCGGCATCTTCGCCCAAATAGGCAAGGATATGGTCAACGGCTTTCAGCTCTATCTCGACGAGCATCACGGCAAATTGGGCGGCATGGACGTGAAATTCATCGTTGAGGACAGCCAGGGCAAGGGCGATACGTCCGTCACCAAAGCCAAGAAGCTCGTGCTGCAGGACCACGTGCATATGTTTATCGGCGGCCTGCTGGCATCGACCGGCTATGCGCTTGCGCCTGTGAGCAACAGCGAAAAGACGCTGTATATCGCGCCTGTCGCCGCCGCAGACGATCTCACGCAGCGCCAGCTCAGCAAATACCCGTATTTCTTCCGCACCGGCTGGTCGAGCTCGCAGCCGACGCACGCGCTAGGCCAATGGGCCTGCGACCAGGGCATCAAGACGGTGGTGACGATCGCCGCCGATTACGCTTTCGGCTACGAGCAGGTCGGCGGCTTCCAGAAAGCGTTCGAGGATTGCGGCGGCAAGGTCGTCCAGAAAATCTGGCCGCCGATCGGCACCAAGGACTTCGGCCCTTACATCCCGAGCATCAAGCGCAATGCGGACGCGATCTTCTCGCTGATGGTCGGCCCGATGTCGCTGCAATTCCCCAAGCAGCTTCGCCGCTCAGGTTATAAGAAGCGTATTCTTGGCGGCGGCACCAGCTATGACGAATTCGTGCTGCCATTCATGGGCGACGAAGTCATCGGCGACGTGTCCTCGCTGATGTACAGCGCCGCGCTCGAGACGCCAAAGAACGAGACCTTCGTGAAGGCCTACCGCAAGAAGTACGGCAAGGTGCCTTCGTACTATTCGGAAACCAACTATACGACGGCGGAGATTATCGACATTTCGATCAAGAAGGCCGGCGGAAAATATCCCGGTGCCGATAAGTTCATCGACATCATGTCCGGCCTCAAGCTCGACGCGGTGCGGGGACCGGTTAGTTTTGAGGACCGCAACCCGATCCAGAACATCTACATCAAGAAAGTCGAGAAGAAGAAGATGTTCGGCTATCCGAAGGCTGAGCTCTGGAACACGGTCATCAAGACTTATCCGAACGTCAGTCAGTATTGGACGTACGGGAAGGAGAAATTCCTCAAGCAGCCGGTTTACAGCAAAGACTTCCCGCGCTGTAAATTCTGCGAATAACCGACCAACGCGCCGGGGCTCTTATCGAGCCCCGGCCCTGTTTCGTTGTTCAAGTTTCAGGAATATCGCGTGAGCACAGGCGCCGACTCCAACGGCAGGACGCCGGTTCTCGAGCTCAGAACCTTGTGCAAGAGCTTCGGCGGCCTCCAGGCCACGCGCGGCGTGACGCTGCGCGTCATGCCCGGCGACCGCAAGGCGATCATCGGGCCGAACGGCGCCGGCAAGACCACGCTGTTCAACCTGATTACGGGAATCTACCCGGTCACGTCCGGGCAGGTGATGCTGTTCGGCCGGGATGTCACGAGTTGGCGCAGCGATCAGCGCACGCGTCTGGGCATGGCGCGCACCTTCCAGGTCACCAGCCTTTTTCCGAAGTTGACCGTGCTCGACAACGTGCTGCTGGCCATCCAGGGCTTGCGCCAAACCAAGTTCGTGATGTGGCGATTCATGTCATCCTACAAAGAAGCCTATGAAAAGGCGTATTACCTGCTCGAACAAGCCGGTTTCTTCGATCGCAAGGACGTCGAGGTCCGCAATCTTTCGCACGGCGAGCAGCGCCAGCTTGAAATCGTCCTCGGTCTTGCCAGCGATCCGAAAATTCTGCTGCTCGACGAGCCGGCGGCCGGGCTTTCCTCAGGCGAATCGACCGAGATGGCGCGCTTTCTGATGAAGCTCGACCCCAAGCTCGCGATTCTTCTGATCGAGCACGACATGGACGTGGTCTTCGACGTGTGCGCCGAAATTTCGGTGCTGCATTTCGGCGAGCTTCTGGAAACCGGAACGCCCGAGCAGATCAAGAAGAGTCAGCGCGTGCAGGAAATTTATCTGGGGATCGGCTGATGGCGATCCTCGAGGTTCAGGACATCCACACCTATTACGGCGATGCCTACGTGTTGCAGGGCCTGTCCCTGCAACTCGAGGAGGGGCAGATCCTCGGATTGCTCGGGCGCAACGGCGTCGGCAAGACGACGCTGGTGAACTCGATCGTCGGATTCAACCCGCCGCGGCGCGGCAGGATCGTATTCAAGGGCGGCGACATCACGAATATCTCTTCGTTCGAAACGGTGCGCGGCGGAATGGGTCTCGTCCCGCAGGGTCGCCGCGTCTTTCCGACCTTGGCGGTCGAAGAAAACCTGCTGGTCGCCGAACGGAACGTGAGCCGCCACGGCTGGGCGCTCAAACGCGTCTACGCTCTCTTTCCACGACTCGAGGAGCGGCGCCATCAGCGGGCGAAGACGCTGTCAGGCGGCGAGCAGCAGATGCTCGCGATCGGCCGGGCGCTGATGACGAACCCCGACTGCCTGATCATGGATGAGCCGTCGGAAGGCCTCGCGCCTATTATCATTCAGGGCGTGTGGGCCGCGATCGCGACGCTGAAAAAGGAAGGCCTGTCGATCCTGCTTGTGGAGCAGAACGCCAATCTCGCGCTGAAGCTGGTCGATCATGTGCACGTCATGAGCAAAGGCCAGGTCGTGTTCTCCGGCCGGCCCGACGACTTGCGAACGAATGAAGAAGTGAAGTCGAAGTATTTGGGAATATAGCGGCGAGCTTTCTTCCCTCTCTCGTTTACGGGAGAGGGTAGCTAACGCGGCCTGTCGCCCGCCAGCGTCACGCGGTGCATGACGCGGCGATAACCGTGATAGTCGTTGACCGGATTGTGCAAGACGCACCGGTTATCCCAGAACGCGAGCGACCCGACGCGCCAATTGAACCGGCAGGTAAACTCCGGCCGCGTCTGGTGCTGGAAAAGAAAGTTGAGGATCGGCGCGCTCTCTTCTTCCGTCATGTCCTTGAAGCGCACCGTATGGCCGATATTGACGTAGAGCGCCTTGCGGCCGGTCTCCGGATGCGTGCGCACCACCGGATGCTCGCTCATGTATTCCTTTTTCGCCTCCGCTTTGGCGGCGTCGCGCACGCGGTCTTCGCGCGTGCGCGTGACATCGGCTTTCGCCGAATGATTGATGGCGATCATCCCATCGAGCATCCGCTTCATGCCCTCGGAAAGGGTGTCGTAGGCGAGGTACATGTTCGCGAACAGCGTGTCGCCGCCGTAAGGCGGTACTTCGCGAGCAATCAGCATGGTGGCCATCGGCGGCTCATCGAGGTAGGTGGTATCGCTATGCCAGATGCCGCCGAAATTCTTCTTCTCATGCTCGAGCTTGATGACCGGGATAATCTCGGGAAACCCGTCGATGCCTTTGATGAATGGATACTCGACCGGCGCGCCGAAGCGCTTCGCAAAGGCAAAAAATTCGGGCGGCGGTAGGTCCTGATCGCGGAAAAAGATCACGCCGTGCTTGAGCCATGTCTGTCGAATGTCGGCCACGATATTGTGGCCGAGGTCGCCGGCAAGAACGATGCCAAGCACTTCGGCGCCGATGGAGCCCGACAGTGGTCTGACCTCGAACGCGCTTGCCGCCATTCGTCCGCTCCTTCGAGAGCTGTCGTGCGCGAAAAGCATAGCGCGGATCGGCCCTCCCACAACCGGACGCCATCGACGCGCGCGGCTCTACGCCGCTCCGGGCTTTACAGAGCGTAATACATTAGTCGATGATGGAAGGGGTTGATCCGTCGCACGCAGCCTGCGACGGCCGAGAAAGCATTCAGCTCTCGGAATAAACGGTCAGCAAGACCGGCATCGCTAATCGGCCCGGAACGGGCGACAGAGGGAGGAACAAAATGTCACGTAAGATCACGCGCCGCAAAGTCCTGGCGGGCACCGCCGCCGGCGCCGCGCTGGCGACGCTTAAATTCCCGGCTCCGGCGATCGCTCAAAAGGCGCCGTTCAAGCTCGGCCTGCTCACCGTCAAGACCGGACCGTTGGCCGAAGGCGGCATCCAGATGGAGCAAGGCGTCATCACGTTCCTGAAGCAAAAAAACTACATGATGGGCGGCCGCAAGGTCGACCTCGTCTCCGCCGACACCGGCGGCAATCCCGCCGGCGCCAAAACCAAGGTGCAGGAACTGGTCGAGCGCGACAAGGTCGATGTCATCCTTGGTCCGCTCGCTAGCTTCGAGCTCTACGCTATCAGCGATTACATCATTCAGCACAAGATGCCGACGCTGAGCCTTGCTGCGGCGCAGGACCTCACTCAGCGCAAGCCCAATCCGTATCTGTTGCGCGCCTCCGCGACCTCGTCGCAGGCGATGCAACCGATGGGGCATTACGCCGCGACCGAGATGAAGCTCAAGCGCGTCGTAACGATCTCCGAGGACTTCGCCTTCGGTTACGAGCAGATGGGCGGCTTTCAGGCGGCGTTCGAAAAGGACGGCGGCTGCATCACCAAGAAGCTGTGGCCGCCGATCGTGACGCCCGACTACACTCCCTATCTCGCCCAGATCAACGATTGCGACGGTGTTTGTCAGGGCTTCGCCGGATCAAATCCGCTCCGGTTCATGAAGCAATACCATAGTTTCGGCCTCAAGCTGCCGGTGTGCACCGGCGAGACCGGCGGCGACGACGCCCTGCTCAAGAGCTTCGGCGACGAGGCGGTCGGCCTGATCTCCGCCTGCCCCTATACGCTCGATCTGGAGAACGACAGCAACAAGCGCTTCGTCGACGGCATGATGAAAAATTACAATACCGTTCCCGGCTTCTACGCGGCGGGGCTTTACGTCAACTGCCAGGTGGTCGATGCCGGTCTCAAAGCCCTGGGCGGAGACGTCAGCAACAAAGAAAAGTTTCTGGAAACGATGAAGGGACTCAGCATTGCCGACACGCCGCGCGGACCGATCAAGTTCGATCATCTCGGCAATGTGGTCGGCAATATCTTCATCCGCAAGCTCGGCAAGGAAGGCGCCAAGTACGGTCTCAAGCTGTGGAACAAGACCGTGAAGACCTACGAGAACGTCAGCCAATTCTGGGTCTGGCCCGAAAAGGAATATCTCGCGGAGCCGGTTTATACGCGCAGCTATCCGCCCGTGAAGAAGTGCTGATTTCCGTGCTGTTTGCCGCGGGCGCCACGAGGTGCCCGCGGCCGATTTCAGCGGATGGCGCGGGAACACGACAACAATGAACTTTTGGATTCTGCTGGCCGTCAACAGCATCACGTTCGGCGGTCTGCTGTTTTTGCTTTCGGCGGGCTTCTCGCTGATCTTCGGGTTGATGCGTATCCCCAATCTGACGCACGGCTCATTGTTCATGCTGGGTGCCTATGTCGGCGCGACGCTCATCATGGGCATTCTCAGCGTGCAGCTCGACTTTTGGCTGGCCGCAGTTCTGAGCGCGCTGGTGGTGGCAGCGTTCGGCGCGCTGATCGAGCGGCTGCTGCTCCGCAGGCTGCCCGGCGAGCCGCTGGCGCAGGTCCTGGTCACACTCGGCATTTCATTCATGGTCGCCGACTTCTGCCTGATGGTCTGGGGCGGCGATCCGATTTCCGTCGCAACGCCAACCCACCTGGTCGGATTTGTCCGCTACGGCGTCGCCGTTTTTCCGCTTTATCGCCTCGCCATCATCGGAATAGCGGCCGTCGTGGCCGTCGCTCTCTGGCTCCTGCTCGAACGCACGCGGCTTGGCGCCATGATCCGCGCCGGCGTCGACGATCCCGACATGGCGCGCGTCGTCGGCATTCGGGTCTCGCAGATATTCACGATCGTGTTCGGGCTCGGCGCGGCGCTCGCTGGATTCGCCGGCATCATCGGCGGCCCGATCCTGTCCGTCTATCCGGGGCTCGACCAGGACATGTTGCCGCTGGCGCTTGTGGTCGTCATCCTCGGCGGCACCGGCAGCCTGCTCGGCTCTTTCGTCGGCAGCCTGATCGTCGGGTTCCTCTACAATTTCGGCCAGGCGCTCTTGCCGGAGCTGGCCTATTTCATCCTGTTCCTGCCTATGCTGCTGGTGCTTGTGCTGCGGCCGCAGGGTCTGTTCGGCAGGCAATTGCCATGAGCCGCGGCGTTCTCGGCCTTGCCGGACTTGCCGCCGCCTTTCTGGCGCTTGTCACGCTACCGCTCTGGCTGACGCAGATTTATTACGTAAACGTCGCCAGCCAGATTCTTTTCTACGCGATTTTCGCATTCGGCGTGAACCTGCTGCTCGGCTACGCCGGCCTGGTCTCGCTCGGACATGCCGGGTTGTTCGGCATTGCAAGCTACGCCACCGCCTACCTGCTCGCCGCCGGCTGGGGCCATCCGCTGTCCATCATCGCCGCCCTCATTATCGGATTGTTCTCGACGGCCATTTTTGCCGCCCTGTCGCTGCGCACCAGCGGCATCGGCTTCATCATGATTACACTCGCGCTGGGCGAAATCCTTTGGGGTCTCGCCTATCGCTGGATCAGCGTGACCAACGGCGACAACGGCATCAACGTGCACACCCGGCCGACGCCGTTCGGCTTTTCACTCACGTCGGCGGAAGCATTTTACTATGTCACGTTTGTCGTGTTCCTGATCTGCGCGATCCTCGTGGCCATTTTCGTGCGCTCTCCCCTCGGCGCGGCCTTGCGCGGCACCCGCGACCAGCCGCGGCGGATGACCGCGCTCGGCTATCACGTCTGGATGATCCGCTTTTGGGCCTGCATGTTCTCGGGCCTGTTGACCTGCGTCGCCGGCATTCTTTTCGTCTACTACAACCAATTCATCAGCCCGCAGACGCTCGCGCTGACATCCTCAGCCGAAGTCGTACTGATGGTGATTTCCGGCGGACCGGCAACCCTGCTCGGCCCGGTTGTCGGCTCGGCGCTCGTCGTTATCGTCAAGTCGGTGGTCAGCGGCTATATCGCCCGCTGGAATTTTCTGCTGGGCGCGATCTTCGTCGCCATCGTCATCCTGATGCCGGAAGGGCTGGTGCCCGGCACCGTGCGGCTGTGGAAACTCGGCTGGCGCCGAGCCACAACCCGCCGGCCGAGCGTGCTCAAGACCGGAGGACCGCCGGCATGAGCGCACTTACGGTTTCAGCCTTGCGCAAATCGTTCGGCGGGTTGCATGTCACCAAGAACGTCGATCTCAACGTGGAGGCGGGCGAGCGCCGCCTGATCATCGGTCCGAACGGCGCCGGCAAGACCAGCTTGTTCAACCAGATTACAGGCGACCTGACGCCCGACAGCGGCACCATTCGACTGTTCGGCCAGGACATCACGCAAGTGCCGGCGCAACGGCGGCCGCACCTCGGCATGGCCCGTACCTACCAGATCATCACCTTGTTCGCCCGCGACACCATCGTTCACAACGTGATGCTCGCGCTGCTCGGGCTGTCGAAGTCTCGCTGGAATCCCTTCATCAGCCTCGGCCGTCAACGTCACCTGGTCGAAGACGCGCGGCGTGCGATCGACAGGGTCGGGCTGGGCCATATCGCGGAACGCCCGCTGGCGCAGACCTCGTATGGCGAGCGTCGCCGCGTCGAAATCGCCATGGCGCTGGCGCAAAACCCGAAGGTGCTGCTGCTCGACGAGCCGTTCGCCGGCCTGTCGATCGACGAGCGCCGCGACGTGCAAAAGTTGCTGCTGGCGATCCCGCGCGACGTCACCATTGTCATGATCGAGCACAACATGGATGTCGCGCTGGATTTCGCCGACCGCATCACGCTCTTGCATTTCGGCGAAGTGATCGTCGAAGGCACGCGCTCGGAAGTCGTCGCCGACCCACGCACGCGGGAGGTCTACCTTGGCCACTAGCGCGCTTACCCTTGAGCACATCAATGCGTTTTATAGCGACAGTCACGTGCTGCAGAACGTGTCGTTCGAGCTCGGCGAGGCGCGCATGCTCGGCCTGCTCGGCCGCAACGGCGCCGGCAAGTCCACCTGCATGAACGTGTCGGTCGGCCTGCTGCACCCGCGTACCGGCGATGTCGCGGTGTACGGAAACCGGGTGACTCATCTGCCGCCGGAGCAGATTGCCGCGCACGGCGTCGCGCTGGTGCCGCAGGGCCGCCGCATTTTTAAAAGCCTCACCGTGCGCGAGAACCTGATCGTAGCGGCGCGCAAGTCGAGCGGCAACGGCAGGCATTCCCCGTGGACGGCCGATACGGTCTTCACGATGTTTCCGCGCCTTTCCGAGCGCCGCAATCAAATCTCTGCTCACCTGTCAGGTGGCGAGCAACAGATGCTGGCGATCGGCCGCGCGTTGATGGGCAATCCGCGCGTGCTGCTGATGGACGAGCCGTCTGAAGGTCTTGCCCCGCAAATCGTGCACGAAGTGATGAACACCATCCGCAAGCTCAAGGAGAGCGGACTGTCGATTGTGCTGGTCGAACAGAACCCTACTCTCGTGTTCGACGTCGCCGACGATATCGTCATTCTCAACAGCGGGCACGTCGCGGTGGTGTCCACGCCGGCGGAGCTGACCGAAAAGAAGGTCGATCTGACGCAGCATTTGGGAGTGTTTTAGAAATTTTCCACATCGTCATGGCCGGGCTTGTCCCGGCCATCCACGACTTGCTTAAACATAAGAAGAAGACGTGGATGCCCGGCACAAGGCCGGGCATGACAAATTGAGAGGCAAATCACGAATGTCCGACGTTTGGAACAAATACGCCGATACCGCGGCGCGCAAACATGGCAGGCCGGGACGCGAGGTGCGGCCGAAGAGCATCACGGTCGATGCGCACACGCATGTCGCCGTGCCGGCTGCGGCGGCATACATGAAGCCGCATCTCGATCTCTCGACCATTCCCCTCGCGCACTTCGCATCGGACGAAACGAAGTCGGTGAGCGCAAAGCAGGAAGCCGATATCCGCAACTGCATGACTAGCGGCTACGACGAGCGGTTCGCCGCCATGGAGCGGATGGGCGTCGACGTGCAGATCGTGTTGCCGTCGCCGGCGCAGTGCTATCACACCGTCGCGATCGAGCACGCCGTGCCCGCCGCGCGCATGGTGAATGACGGCATCGCCGAATTCGTCTCCCGCCACAAAGACCGCTTTATTCCCTGCGGCACCGTGCCGATGCAGGATGGGAACGAGGCGGCGAAGGAACTGGAGCGCTGCATCAGGACGCTCGGCTTCAAGGGCGTCGAGATTCTAACGAACGTCGCCGGCAGGGAATTGTCCGATCCCGCCTTTGCCCCGTTCTGGAAAAAGGCGGAAGAACTCGGCGCGCCGGTCATTATTCACCCGAACGGATTTACGGAAGGTCGCCGCTTCGCACGCTTTTACTTCAACAACGTCGTCGGCAATCCGCTCGAGACCACCCTTGCCTTGCACTATCTCATCTTCGACGGCGTGCTGGAGCGGCATCCGAATTTGAAAATTTTCGCGATGCACGGCGGCGGCTATCTTGGCGCCTACTCGGGCCGCATCGACCACGCCTGGGGCGCGCGCTCGGATTGCCAGGCCAATTTGCCCAATCCACCCTCAACCTATCTCAAGAAGGTTTATTTCGACACGGTCGTGTTCACGGCCTTGCAGCTCGAAGCGCTGGTGAAGACGTTCGGCGCCGACCATATCATCATGGGCACCGACTATCCTTTCGACATGCTGGAGAACGATCCGATCGAGCACATCGCCTCGGTCGCAAGTTTCGACGACATGACCCGCGCCGGGCTTGCCGGCGGCAATGCGAAGAAGTTGTTCGGGATTTAATGTTTTCCGGTCATTCCGGGGCGCCGCGAAGCGGCGAACCCGGAATCCAGAGCCCAATCGGACACCTTGCCACCTGGACCTGGATTCCGGGGTCCGGCCCTTTGGTCCGTCCCGGAATGACAAAGACTACGCATACAGAAAATCCAGCGTCGCCGTTTCCGCGAGCACCGCATCCGCGGTGCTGTGGCGGCCCGCGCGCGCCTGTTCTTCTTGCGTCCGCGAAGCTTGCAAATACGCCCCAAGATGGCGTGCGCGCTCGATGATGCGGTAATTCTCCGGCAGCCGGGCTGCTTCAAAACGCTTCAGCGCCGTCGGCACATCCGGCTCGGCCTGCAAGGCATCCGCCAATGCGGCCGCATCGTCGGCCGCCTTCGACACGCCGGCTGCGACATGCGGCCGCGCGACGAATGCCGCATCGCCGAGAATGGCGACGCGGCCAAAGGCGATGTGCGGCGATTCCAAGTCGTAAATCGGCTGAAGGATCGGCTCGTCGATCACGCGCACGATTTGCCGGAAGTGCGGCGCCAAAAGACGTTCGGCGGCCGCCCGCATTTCCGCAACGGCATCGCGCCGGATCAGCGGCGGCGGAATCGAAATCGCATGCGTCACGCCGCTTTCGTCGGTGAGCAGCCATTTCAGTTTCGCATGCTCGTCGGCGGGCCGGTACCAGATCACGTTGAAGCGGCGGTGGCCGGGGCGCAGGTCGTTGTCAGGCCCGGCCACCGGATAGCCCAGCATCTGCTCGCCGGGCGGCAGGCAGAACGTCATGTAATCGAACATCGCGCGATGCGCTTCGGGCGGAACTACGTCCTCCGCGAGCAGCGCCCGCCATGCGGAGTAGCCGACATAACGCGGCAGCGCATCGGGCAAAGCTTGCTGGCGAACCGTCGAGCGAATTCCGTCGGCGCCGACCAAAAGATCGGCCGTGACCGTTTCGCCATCGGAAAAGTGGGCGACGACGGCGTCCACATTCTGTGAAAAATCGGCCAGCGCGCGTCCGCGATGATAGCGCTCCGGCGGTAGCGCGTCGCGCAAAAGACGATAGACGCGCTCCCACGCGGTCAGCACCTGCGGGCATTCCACCTCGCTGATGAGCTTGCCTTCGGCGTCAACACATCGGCGCGTGCGCACCACAACGCCGAGATCGTCGGTTTGAAGCCCGAGCGTGTTCAGCCGCGCTATCAATTCGGCTTGCGCGACAATTCCCGCCCCGCGGCCGGATAATTCACTTTCCACCCGCTCGTAAATATCGACATCCCAGCCCGCGCGGCGCAGCAGCAAGCCGCACAAAAGGCCGCTCATCGATCCGCCAACGATGATCGCACGCCCCGCCGAACTCGCCACCTATCGCCTCAATCTTCCGCTTTTCCTCACTATGCTATATATGACGGCAAATAACAGCGGAGGAATGCCATGGCTCTGACCATGCTCGACAAAGCCGTCGAGAAGAAGGACAAGTCGCAATGGCCGGCGGAGATCGCGGCCGAATTCGAACGCGAAGCCAAGAACCCGAACCCGTGCGTCGGCAGCATGCTGTTGTCGGAGAACGAGCGCACGCGAGTGTGGATGATCCGTCTCGCGCCGGGCGAGCGCATCGGATTTCACCGTCACGTCCTGGATTACTTCTGGACCTCGGTGAGCGGCGGCCGCGGACGCCAGCACGTGCACGACGGCACCACGGTCGAATACACCTATCAGCCGGGCGAGACACGGCACGAGACCTATGGCGCCGGGCAATTCAAGGTGCACGACCTCGAAAATCTCGGCGATCGCGAAATGGTGTTCATGACCGTCGAGTTCAAAGACAGCGCCAACAAGCCGATGACGCTGCCGGCACACGTGCGCGCCAGCGCAGCTGCGTGACCTGATTTTTCCCATGGCGCCCGCCCCGGCCCATTTGCCGGAGCGGGCGTTTTCATTTTGCCGCAGCGTTCCCCTTCCGTCTGAAATAGCAACGGACTAGCCAACGCGCCTCCCATCCTGCACACTGGCGCGCAACCGGATGGGGCGGGAATAAAGAATAAAGCGGGGACCGGGAGGAATGGATTTTCCCTTCGAGCTGCTGATCAACGCGGTCGTCGCGGGGCTGCTGCTCGGCGCCTTCTACGCCGCGGTGACCGCGGGCATTTCCATTTCGTTCGGCATGCTCGATATCGTCAACATCGGGCATCCCGCGTTCATTATTCTCGGCTCCTATATCGCCTACTACTTCAACATTAACTATCACATCGACCCGATCGTCACCTGCCTCATCCTCTCTCCGATTTTTTACTTTCTCGGCACCGCGATTTATCAGGTTTACTATCTGTCATTTGAAAAGCGCGGCCAGCAATCGCTGCGCGGCCTCGCGTTTTTCTTCGGCGTGCTGTTCGTGACCGAAGTGCTGCTGCTGCTCGCGTTCGGCGTCGACTATCGCTACGTCGCCACGAGCTATATCGGGCCGAGCATTCATGTCGGCTTTGTCGATCTTCCGTTGCGCATGCTCGTGCCCTGCATCGGGTCGCTCATCCTGTTCGGTGGGCTGCAACTGTTCATCAGCCACACCTTCACCGGCCGCGCCGTGCTTGCGGTGTCGCAGGATCAGCTGGCGTTGCAGCTGATGGCGGTCGATCCGATCCGCATCAAGCGCATCGCCTTTGGCGTCTCGATCGCGGTCGCGGCGATGGCCGGCGCCTTTTTGATCATCATCCAGCCGGTCGAGCCTTCTGTCGGGCGCGAATATATCGGCCGCGTGTTCGCCATCTGCGTGCTCGGCGGAATGGGCAGCATGCCCGGCACGCTGATCGCCGCCCTATTGCTCGGCGTCATCGAAAGCATAACGGCTACGTTTTACGGCCCGTCGTGGGCGCCGGCGGTCTCGTTCGGCGTGTTGCTGCTGACGCTCGCCTTCCGCCCTTCCGGCATATTGGGGCGTTAAGCCGTGCGAATGCCTCTCTTCATATTGGCCTCGATTGTGGTGGCGATCGTCATCTTCATTCTGATGCGGCTGCCGGGCATCGAGTATCTATTCGTCGCCGGTTACACCATCGTGCAATACATCGTGCTGTCGACCGCCTGGAATATTCTCGGCGGCTATTGCGGCTACGTGAACTTCGGCTCGGCCGCCTTCTTCGCGCTCGGCGCCTACAGCACGGTGACGCTGGCGACTTTCGGCCTTCAGCTCGACGAGCTGGTGCCGGAAAGCATGGCGCCCTACTTCCACTTGATCTTTCCGTTGCCGATTCCCGTATTGATCGTGATCGGCGGAATCGTGTCGGGCATCGTCGGCTTCGGCACGGGGTACCTCACCTTGCGGCTGCGCGGCGCATTTTTCGCGATTGCGACGCTGGCGCTGTCGGTGGTGCTGGCAACACTGGTGGTGAATTGGGATTTCGTTGGCGGCTCGGGTGGCGCATACGTCGTGCGGCCCGGCAAGTTCCCCGGCCTCGGCAGCTACATGCAGTATCTGTTTCTGCTGATGCTGGGATTGGCCGTTCTCTCCGTCGTGCTCGCGCGCTGGATCGAGCGCTCGCGGCTCGGCTACGGCTTCGCGGCGATTCGCGATGACGAGCTTGCGGCCGAAGCGTCCGGCGTGCCGACCTTGCGGCTCAAGCTGATCGCCACCACGCTGTCAGGCGCATTGATGGGCATGGCCGGCGCGCCGTTTCCTTATTACATCGGCTATCTGGCGCCGGCTTCCGCCTTCGGCCTTGAATATGCCGTCAATTCGATCGCCATGCCGCTGATCGGCGGCACGACCAACTGGATCGGACCCGTCATCGGCACCATCCTGCTCGGAACCCTGCAACAGGTCACGACCGTCACCATTTCCTCGGCCGTCAACGTGCTGCTGGTCGGCGTGCTGCTCATCGCCTTCGTGATCATCGCGCCGAACGGCATCGTCGGCCTGGTGCAGGAACGGCTGCGCGCGCGGAGGCAGAAATGACGGCGCTGCTCAGCGTGCAAAACGTCGGCAAGCGCTTTGGCGGCTTCGTCGCGCTCGACGGCATCAATCTCGAGGTGCAGCCCGGCGAGCGGCTCGGTTTGATCGGCCCGAACGGTTCGGGCAAGAGCACGCTGGTCAATTGCATCTGCGGCACGCTGCGCAACGAGCAAGGCAGCGTGCATTTCGACGGCCAGCTGATGAACGGCCTCGCCGCGCACGAGCGCACGCACCGCGGCCTTTCGCGCAGTTTTCAGTTGCCGCGGCCGTTCCCGAGTCTGACGCTGGCCGACAACCTGCGCATTCCGATGCTCTACACCGTACACCACCGCAACGGCACGCCGTTGCACGCCGACAATATCGACGCCCGCTGCCACGAGCTGCTGCAAATGGTGGATCTCGAGAAAAAGGCGCGCCATCTGCCGCGCGATCTAACGCAAGTCGAGATGCGCAAGCTCGAGCTTGCCCGCGCGATGGCGGCGGAGCCGAAGCTTCTGATCGCGGACGAGGCCATGGCCGGCCTTTCTCATTCCGAGATCGAGGACATTCTCGCGCTGCTGATGCGCCTCAATGAAAGCGGCATCACCGTCATCATGATCGAGCACATCATGACGGCGGTCATGGCCTTTTCCCAGCGGCTGGCGGTGCTCGTCTCCGGCAAGAAGATCGCCGACGGCAAGCCCGAGGACGTGGTGCGCGATCCGGACGTGGTGAGGGCTTATCTTGGCGAATAGCATCACCATCGAAAACGTGCACGCCGCCTACGGCTCGGTGCGGGTGCTGGAAGACGTGACGATCACCGTCAACTCCGGCGAAACGGTCGCGCTGCTCGGCACCAATGGCAACGGCAAAAGCACGCTGATGAAATGCGTGATGGGCATCGTGCGGCCGGTCTCGGGCCGGATCGTCGCCGAGATCGACGGCGAAAAGCACGACCTGGTCGGCCGCACCACCGAGCAGATCGTCGATCTTGGCATCGCGCTCGTCCCCGAAGGGCGGCGCCTCTTTCCCAAGCTGACGGTTGAAGAAAACCTGTTACTCGGCGCGTCGCGCCGGAAGGCGCGCGCACAGATCAAGGCAAACATGGATTTCTGCTTCGATGCGTTCTCGCGCCTCGCCGAACGGCGCAATCAGCTTGCCGGCTCGATGAGCGGCGGCGAGCAGCAGATGCTGGCGCTGGCGCGCGCCTTGATGCTGTCGCCGCGTATCCTGCTCGTGGACGAACCCTCGGTCGGCCTTGCACCGCTGTTGGTGAGCCGCACCATCGATGCGATCAAGCAGCTCAAGGATCACTATCAGCTTACGGTGCTGATGGCGGAGCAGAACTTCAAGCAAGCCGTGCGCATCGCCGACCACGGTTACGTGATCGTGCACGGCAAGATCGCGTTCGAAGGCCGCTCGGCCGAAGAACTCAACAACAATGACCTCGTCCGCAAGCTGTATTTGGGGATGTAAGCCTTACCTTGTCATTCCGGGGCGCGGACGTTAGCCCGCGAACCCGGAATCCAGACAGCTATTCTCAAGTTTGCTTCTGGATTCCGGGTTCGCGCTGCGCGCGCCCCGGAATGACAAGGTCGATGATGACGGGGACGCCTCGGGTCGACGAAAAACGACGCGGGCCGAAGCCCGCGCCGTTGTTATTCACGCCTCGACAAGAACTACTTCAGCGCCTTCGCATACGGATAGATCACGTTGCCGGTCTTGAGATCGGCGGGCGTGAGCACCGTCTGATAGCTCATGCCTTTCCAGGTCTCCAAGCCGGCGCCCGGCTTGATATCGTGATATTGCACTTGCAGCATGCGCGACTTCGCCCATTCGCCGCCCACGCCTTTTTCGAACGTGATGTCACCCATGATGGTCTTCATGGTGTGGCTGTGCATGTAGGCGGCAAGCTTGTCGTCGTTGATGCTCTTGGTCGCCTTGATCGCATCCGCCAACATCTCGAGATAGGCGTAGCCCCACGTGCCGAGATAATAGCCAAGCGGATCGACGCCTTCGGACTTGGCGCGCGACTGATAGACCTTGAGGAAGGCGTTGGTCGCCGGCGTCGCCATCGACGGTACCCAGGTCTCATAGTTGATGATGCCGTTCAGCGCTGGGCCAAGTTTGTTCTTGAACACGGTCGCCTGCAAACCCACCATCGCGCCGCCGAGCATCTTCGGCCTGTAGTTGAGCTCCTTGATCGAGTTCAGCATGCCGACCGAATCGTTCGGATATGAGCAGACGATCGCGATGTCGGCATTGGCGGCTTGCAACGCGCGCACGATCGGCGAAAAGTCGGTGGCCGTCGGCGGATAGCTCTTGTCGTAGACGATCTTTACGCCGAATTTCTTGGCGTTGATGCGCGCGCCCTCGCAAGCGTTCTTCGAGAATTCAAGATCCGACCAGGCGAGCGACAGAGTCTTCGGCTTCGGATTCTGCTGCGCCGCCACCTGGAAGACGCCCTCGGTGAACGCGGGCTTGGTATCGGGACCCGACGGCAGCATCGAGAAGTATTTCGGGTAATGGAATTTGCTGTTCACGGCGAGGCCGAACAAGCCGATGAACACCTTGCCCTTGGCGATGATGACCGGCATCGCAGGCGCGATCATGGCCGTGGCATAAGGACCGACGACGAGATCGACTTTGTCGACGTCGAGCAGCTTGGTGTAGATGCTCGGCACGTTCGACGGCGTGCTCTGATCGTCGTAATAGATGAGCTTCACGGGCCGCCCGAGTAAGCCGCCATTCTTGTTGACGTCTTCTTCCCAGATCTTCGCGCCGAGCAATGCTTGCTTGCCGTTCGCCGCGAGGCCGCCGGTCAGCGCCATGCTGAAGCCGATCTTGATCGGCTCCTTGCTTTGCGCATGCGCAGCGCTCGCAACCATCGCCACGCTTGCCACCGCGGCAATGCATGCGAGCGCCCGTGATTTCAGGGTCTTCAGCATTGTGTCCTCCCGATTAAGCATTGTTTTGCGGCATCTTACGCGTATTTCGAACGCGTAGGCTAGGGGTGATTCCGTTCTGCCACTCAGACGCCCTCGACCATGATCGTCTCGACCTCCCCCGCTCCGCTGCGCCGGAACGCGGCGGCGCGGTCATATTCCGGCGATTTGAAGCACGCGACGCCCTGCTCGAACGTCGGAAACTCAATCACAATAAAACGATGGAATTTGTCCGGGCCTTCCATGATCTGAAAACGGCCGCCGCGCGCCAGCACCCTACCGCCGTATTTCGCGATGATCTCCGGGACCTGATCGGTGTACTTCTTGTATTCGACCGGATCGTTGATCTTCGAACGCGCAACCCAATAGGCAGGCATATGAGAACTCCGTTTTAGCCGTCATGCCCGGCACACGGGTCCGGCCAAAGGCCGGCCCCAGTGTAAACCTTGCGCCGGACATCCACGTCTTTCATGCTTCACACTATCCAAAACGTGGATGGCCGGGACAAGCCCAGCCATGACAAGAAAGCAATCGCCATGACTCGAAGCATCGTCGACATTTCGGTGCCCCTCGAAAATACCGTCGCTGCCGATCCGCCCGGCTATGGGCCGACGATCGAATATCTCGACCACCAAGCGACCGCGCAGAATGTCCTCAACTTTTTTCCTGGTCTGAAAAAGGAGGACCTGCCCGACGGCGAAGGCTGGGGCTTCGAATGGGTGAAGCTCTCTACCCACTGCACAACCCATCTCGACGCGCCGTATCACTTCGCCTCGACCATGGACAAAGGCAAGCGCGCTATTACGATCGACGAGGTGCCGCTCGACTGGTGCTTTCAGCCCGGCGTGAAACTGGACTTCCGCAAATTTCCCGACGGCTATGTCGCCACCGCGGCTGATGTCGAAGCCGAGTTGAAGCGCATCGGCCACAGGCTCTCGCCGCTCGAAATCGTGGTGGTCAACACGTCCGCCGGCGAAGCCTACGGCCGGCCCGATTACGTCACAAAGGGATGCGGCATGGGGCGCGAGGCAACGCTCTATCTGCTCGAGCGCGGCGTGCGCGTCACCGGTATCGACGGCTGGAGCTGGGACGCGCCGTTTATCTACACGACGAAAAGATACGCCGAGACCAAAGATGCGAGCATCATCTGGGAAGGTCACCGCGCCGGCCGCGAAATCGGCTACTGTCACATCGAGAAGCTGCACAATCTCGAACAATTGCCCGCGACAGGTTTTATGGTGAGTTGCTTTCCGGTGAAAGTGCGCGGCGGCTCGGCCGGCTGGACGCGCGCGGTCGCAATTGTCGACAGTTGAAATTCTCGCAAATGAAGAACCTCACCATCGACCCCGAGCGGCTGTGGGACCACCTGATGCAGACCGCGAAATTCGGCGGCACCGCAAAGGGCGGCATCTGCCGGCTCACGCTGACCGAAACGGACCGCGAGGTGCGCGACTGGTTCAAGGCCGCCGCGGAAAAAATCGGCTGCACCGTCACAATTGACGACATGGGCGTGATGTACGCGCGCCGCGCCGGCCAGCACGACGACATTCCGCCGATCGCCATGGGCAGTGACCT
>JAICMO010000254.1 GCA_025929185.1 Pseudolabrys sp. | reverse complement strand
TCGATCACCTCGCCGAGATTGTGCGGCGGGATGTTGGTCGCCATGCCGACGGCGATGCCGCCCGCGCCGTTGACCAGCAGATTGGGAAAGCGCGCCGGCAGCACCACCGGCTCGCGCTCGGAATTGTCGTAGTTGTCCTGGAAATCGACGGTGTTCTTGTCGATGTCCTCGAGCAGCGCGTTGGCGACCTTGGCGAGCCGCACTTCGGTGTAGCGCATGGCCGCCGGTGGATCGCCGTCGACCGAGCCGAAGTTGCCCTGCCCGTCCACCAGCGGCAGGCGCATGGAGAATTCCTGCGCCATGCGCACAAGCGCGTCGTAAACCGCCTGGTCGCCGTGCGGGTGATATTTACCGATGACATCGCCGACGACGCGCGCCGATTTGCGGTACGGCTTGTTCCATTCGTAGCCGTTCTCGTGCATCGAATAGAGAATGCGGCGATGCACGGGCTTGAGGCCGTCGCGCACGTCCGGCAGCGCGCGCGACACGATCACGCTCATCGCGTAATCGAGATACGAGCGCTTCATCTCGTCGGTAATGGAAACCGGGCGTACGTCGGAGGGATTTCCGTCCCCCGATTTGGGATTTTCAGAGTCGGCCAAGGGGTGAGTTCCAAAAGGGCTGTCGAGTCGGATTTTTTGTACCCGATTCAAGTCCCCGTGGCCACCCGAAAAGGGGTCACGAGCGGGCTATTTTGTCTTGCAATATCACATACTTAATGGCAGCCGGCGGCGATTGCCACCCCGACCCGAATTGACCCCGGTTGGAGCGCTCGCTACGCCGGTCTGATGCCCGCCGAATTCGTCATTTCCGCGCTGGTCACCCTGCTGGTCGTGGTCGATCCGGTCGGGCTGGTGCCGAGCTTCCTCGCGCTCACGCACGGCCTGCCGGACACCGCAAAGCGCAACGTCGCGCTGCGCGCGTCACTGATTGCGGCCTGCATTCTCGCCGGCACCGCGCTCATCGGCGAGTGGCTTTTGCGTTCGCTGGCGATTTCGCTGCCCGCCTTTCACATTGCCGGCGGGCTTTTACTGTTCTCCATCGCCTCCGAAATGGTGTTCGGCGTGCGCATCGTGCGCCAGTCGAAGCAGGCGGAGGACGCGGTCGAGGAGCATGTCCGCAACATCGCGGCCTTCCCGCTCGCCATTCCGTTGATGGCGGGCCCCGGCGCGATCACCGCGGTGGTGCTGCTGTCGGAGCGCGCCACCGGCAACGCCGCGATGCTCGCAACCCTGCTTATTGTCATCGCGGTCGTTTGCGCCGTTTGTTTTGCGGTGTTCGCGATTGCGCCGCGCATCGGCAACATGATCGGCGCGACCGGCAACGTGGTGCTCTCTCGCCTACTCGGTGTGCTGCTCGCCGCGCTCGCAGTGCAATTCGTCATCGACGGCGTGCGCGCGGTGCTGGCGGGTTGAGTGCGACCCGTTCCTCGTGCTTCACGAGCTCCATTATTCACGCGTTATACGTTGAGCTGTCATTGCCGGGCTTGACCCGGCAATCCATCAAGCGAAAGAGGTCTTTGAAAAAGAACGATGGATGCCCGGGTCAAGCCCGGGCATGACGATCAAACTTGTGGCTGCGCCAGAGGCGCAAAACGTTCGACAGTCTTCAGAACGGAATCTCATCGTCCATATCGTCGCGCTTGCCGGCGGACGCCATCGCCGGCCGGCGTTCGCGCGCGCCGGACGAGCCGAAGTCGTCGCCGCTGTCGGCACTCGCGCCGCCTCCGCCGCCGGCACGGTCGAGCATCGTGAGCTGCGAATTGAAACCTTGCAGCACGACCTCGGTCGAGTACTTGTCCTGGCCGTCCTTGTCCTGCCACTTGCGCGTCTGCAACGCGCCTTCGAGGTAAACCTTCGAGCCCTTCTTCAGGTACTGCTCGGCGACCTTGGCGAGGCCCTCGCTGAAGATGACGACGCGATGCCATTCGGTCTTTTCACGCCGCTCGCCGGTGTTCTTGTCGCGCCAGGTATCGGAAGTGGCGACGCGCAGATTGACGATCGGCCGTCCGTCCTGCGTGCGGCGGACTTCCGGATCCGCGCCGAGATTGCCGATCAAAATCACTTTGTTGACGCTACCCGCCATGATGCTCTCCACGTGACGCTTTTACGCCGGCGTCCCTGTTGGCCTGACCCTGCACCCTAGTCTCAACCCGCGCACCGGCAAGCGCGTTCGGCCTTCATCCACACCGGACTTCTTGACCCACGTTCTTGCCCTAAGTTGCGCGGCATCTGCACATGTTCCTCTTTTGTTCTAAGACTTCTGAGGCCGCAATGCAACCGATTCCATAGGGAATTCACCAAGGCGCGAGCAGCGCGCGTCATACCGCGTTTTCAACCGCGTATTGCGGCGCTGCACTGGCAAAGGGGGCCTGTTCTTACTACGTTCCGAACAGCCGCCCCTGCCCCGCAAAACATGAGTTCCAAGCACCGAGACGATGTCTGAGCGTCCCGACAAGCCCGTCCGCAGCGACACGCGCGCGATCACCATCCGCGGTGCGCGCGAGCACAACCTGAAAAACATCGACGTCAGCATCCCACGCGACCAACTCGTGGTGTTCACGGGGCTGTCCGGCTCGGGCAAGTCGTCGCTCGCCTTCGACACGATCTATGCCGAGGGCCAGCGCCGCTACGTGGAATCGCTGTCGGCCTACGCGCGGCAATTCCTTGAGATGATGCAGAAGCCGGACGTCGACCAGATCGACGGCCTCTCGCCCGCCATTTCCATCGAGCAGAAGACCACCTCAAAAAATCCGCGCTCGACCGTCGGCACCGTCACCGAGATCTACGACTACATGCGCCTGTTGTGGGCGCGCGTCGGCGTGCCCTACTCGCCGGCGACCGGCCTGCCGATCGAAAGCCAGACCGTGTCGCAGATGGTGGACCGCGTGCTGGCGCTGGAGGAAGGCACCCGCCTGTTCATCCTCGCGCCGATGGTGCGCGGCCGAAAGGG
>JAICMO010000253.1 GCA_025929185.1 Pseudolabrys sp. | reverse complement strand
TTTGGCGGAGAGAGTGGGATTCGAACCCACGGTACAGTTTCCCGCACACACGCTTTCCAAGCGTGCGCCTTAAGCCACTCGGCCATCTCTCCGGAGCGCCTCTCTTGGAGCGGCATGGCTTTTTTTGCAAGCGGGTGCGGTGACGCGGCGCCGAGATTTATGCAAGTAATTGAAATACAAGATATATTTACTGCAAAAGACCGGCGGCTAACGAACCCCGTTTCGCCCCACCGTGAACCCAAGACTGCTCCACGCCGACTCCTGATTTGAGCCTTCGCTTCAGCCGACAGGGGTCCCATGAACTTCACGCCGAGGATGGCCTTCGCCGTTGCTGCCGCCGCGGCGGCGCTTGCCTGCGCGGGCCCTGCAATCGCGCAGAAATGCACGCGCGCGGGCAACGACGTCACCTGCGACGACGGCCGTCGCGGCGTGTTCACGGGCGATGCGATCATCTGGCCCGACGGCACGCGTTCCAGTCTCGCCTCGCAGCACCCGAGCATGATCATCGGCAACAGGCAGTCCGTCATCGTCGGCAAGGGCGTCATGGTTGGCAACGGCAAGGGCAACAGCGTGGAGATGGAAAATCCGGGCGCGCAGACGCGCTGCCCGACGCTCGATGGCGTGCCTTATTGCAATTGATGCAAGGCGCGGATGTCTCAACATCGTCATGGCCAGGCTTGACCCGCCTGCGGGGCCGAAGCCTCTTCGGCGCGGCGAAGGCCCGGCCATCCACGTCTTGATCGAGCGGCAGTGAGCAAAGACGTGGATGCCAGGCACCCGTCTCCGCCAACCGCCTTCGTCAGAAGGCGGACTTCGGCAGTCAAAAGGCTTCGCCGGGCCACGATCTCGCTCGGCCGGCGTAGCTTTAGCGAGGCCGGCAAGGCCGGGCATGACGAGGAAAAGGACGGCAGTTCAGTGAAACCGCGCGGCCGCGTGGACCGAGCGGATCGGCCAGAGCGTCGGCGGCTCCGTTGCGAGCGGCGAGGTCTCTACCTTCTCGGCCTGGCTCTCGCCCAGCGCCTCCTGGAAATCGGCGAACCATCGCTGGATCGAATGGCGGCGCAGCCTGTGCATCATCGCCTCGTAGCGCATGCGCCGCTCGGCGAGCGGCATCGACAGCGCGGTCGCAACCGTCCGCGCCATGCCATCGATGTCGTGCGGGTTGACGATCAGCGCCGCGTCGAGCTCGTGGGCGGCGCCGGCGAATTTCGACAGCACCAGAACGCCGGGATCGGCCGGGTTTTGCGCGGCGACATATTCCTTGGCGACGAGGTTCATGCCGTCATGCAGCGGCGTCACCACGCCGACCTGCGCGGTGCGATAGAGCCCGGCCAGCACGGCCTGGCCATAGCCCTTGTTGAGATAGCGGATCGGCGTCCAGTCGGCCTCGCCATGGCGGCCGTTGACGTCGCCCACGAGCCTTGCGACCTCGTTCTGGAGCGCGCCATAGGCCTCGATCCCGCCACGCGATGGCGTTGCGATCTGCAGGAGCGACACCGTTCGCGCCAGATGCGGATTCGTGCTCCACATCCGGTCGAAGGCGCGGATGCGGTTGACGAGCCCCTTCGAATAATCGAGACGGTCGACGCCGATCGCGAGCCGCTCGCCGTTGAGGCTGCGCCTGAGCCGCGACACGTCGGGATGCGTCACCGCCTTCGCCGCGGCCTTCGCAAATTTTTCCGCGTCGATGCCGATCGGAAACACCCGCGCGCGGGTGCGGCCGTATTGCGAGACCACGACGTCGTCGTCCACGCTCAACTCGAGATTGGCCCTGACATAGCCGAGGAAATTGTCGCGGTCGCCTTCGGTCTGGAAGCCGATGAGATCATAGGCGAGCATGGCCTCGACCAGTTCGCGGTGCTGCGGCACGCCCTCGATCACGCCGTGCGCGGGCCACGGCGTGTGGAGGAAGAAGCCGACCGGGCTCGTGACGCCGAGCTCGCGCAGCTCCGCGCCGAGCGCCAGGAAATGATAATCCTGCACCCAGAAGGCGGCGTCCTGCTTGTTGAAGCGCAACAGCGCGCGCGCCATGAAGGCGTTGACCTCGCGATAGGAGGGATAGTCGCCTTCCGCCACGCGGATCAGGTCGCTGCGCGAATGCAGCACGGGCCACAGCGCGGAATTGGCGAAGCCTTCGTAGTAGCCGCCGTAATGCGCGGCCGGCAAATCGAGCGTGGCAAGCGCGCCGGCGCCGAGCGCCTCGATCTCCGCGAACGGCTCCTTCTGGAAGCCGTCGCGCACGCGCCCCGAGGAGCCGACCCAGATCGCGCCGGAATTTTCCACCACGGGCAGCAACGCCGCGGCAAGCCCGCCGGTCATCGGCTCATTGGTATTGGCGCGCGCCACGCGATTGGAAACGACGACGAGTTTCACGGAGATGCCTCCCGGACAATCCAGCATTTAACTGCCGTTCATCAATATGGTTCCTTTAAGATGGCCAATGAATTGAAACCGAATTCAGACTGTGCGCGATGGAACCCGCGTTCCTTCGCACAAAGAAAAAATCTGATGCAGGAAAAGCACGTTATCGGTCTTAAAACCGCGCGAGCGCCACAAAGGATTCTCAATCGCGAGCCGCTTGTGGCGGCTGCGCCTTGGTTTGGTCATCGAGCAGGCGCGCGAGGAACGCGCGTACATCGCTCGGCGCATCGAAATGTCCGGCGGCACCGCGCACGCGGCGGCCAACCGAGAAGGCAACGCCACCGAAATCGGGCAAGATTGCGAACACGCTTTCATCCGTTACATCGTCACCGATGAAGAGCGGCTTGCGCCCCTTGAACGGCTCGTGCGTCATCAATTCGCGTACGCCGCTCGCCTTGGTGAAGCCGGAATGCTTGATCTCGCAAACGCTTTTTCCGGGCAGCACCTCGATCGGCGCGTTCGGCAGGTCGGCGCGAATCAGCGCCACGGCTTCGTAGATCGCTTTCTCCGCATGCGGCGCGAGGCGATAGTGCAGCGC
>JAICMO010000016.1 GCA_025929185.1 Pseudolabrys sp. | reverse complement strand
TTGCCCGCGACGGCGCGACGGTCCTCATCGATCCGGTATCGATCGGCTTCATGGCCGGCTCGGAGATCGATTTCGTCGAGGACCTGATCGGCGCCTCGTTCAAGGTCAAGAACCCGAACGCGACCGCCACCTGCGGCTGCGGCACCAGCTTCGCGCTGTAGTTTTGTGTCATTGCCGGGCTTGACCCGGCAATCCAGCATTTTTCGAAAAGAATGGATGCGCGGGCCTTCGCCCGCCGAAGGGGTTCGGAACGAAGCTCATCAACAAATGCTTCGGCCCGCAGGCGGGTCAAGCCCGCGCATGACGGTACGTCACTCCGCAGCGACTGCCGCCGGTACATCCGCAACTTCTTCGAGCTGCGGCTCGAGCCGGCGCTTGAGCATGCGGTCGAAGCGGTCGAGATAGAGATAAATAACCGGCGTGATGTAAAGCGTCAGCAATTGCGACAGGCACAAGCCGCCGACCACCGCAACACCGAGCGGCTGCCGCAACTCGGCGCCGGCGCCCGTGCCGAGCGCAATCGGCAGCGAGCCGAAGATCGCCGCGAACGTCGTCATCATGATCGGACGGAAGCGAAGCAGCGCGGCCTCGCGGATCGCCGCTTCAGCTGAGAGCCCGACGCGCCGCCGCTCGATCGCGAAATCGATCATCATGATCGCGTTCTTCTTCACGATGCCGACCAGCATCACGATGCCGATCATCGCGATCACCGACAGATCCATCTTGAACAGCATCAGCGTCAGGATGGCACCGATGCCTGCCGACGGCAGGCCGGAAATGATGGTGATCGGATGGATGAAACTTTCATACAGAATGCCGAGCACGACGTAGGCTGCAAAGATTGCCGCCAGGATCAGAA
Source organism: Pseudolabrys sp. (assembly GCA_025929185.1). Taxonomy (GTDB): domain Bacteria; phylum Pseudomonadota; class Alphaproteobacteria; order Rhizobiales; family Xanthobacteraceae; genus Pseudolabrys. The sequence goes on along the minus strand of JAICMO010000016.1, from coordinate 31,401 downwards.
TGCCCTGCCCGCGCAACGAATCCTGGAAGACCTGCGCCGTCCCCTGGAAGCCGGTGGTGATCGTCGCAGGCAAGCCTTCTTCGCGCTCGAGCTTGGTAATCGCATCGACCGCTTGGCCGAGCGAAAAGCCGGGCGCGAGGTTGAACGAGATCGTCACCGCCGGCTGTTGCCCTTGGTGATTCACTTGCAGCGGCCCCACGGAAGGCGCAAAGCGCGTCACCGCGGACAGCGGAACCGTCGTGCCGTTGGTCGTCTTGAGATAGATGCGATTGAGGTCATTGGGGCTGGCACGGTAGCCCGGCAAGGTCTCCAAAATGACCTGATAGTCGTTGGCCGGCGTATAGATGGTGGCGACCTGCCGCGTGCCGAAGGCGTTGTAGAGCTCCTGGCGAACCTGATCGACGCTGACCCCATAGACGGCCGCCTTCTCGCGATCGACGATCACGCTGATCTGCGGGTTCTTGATGTAAAGGTCGGTCGTCACGTCCAGCAGACCGGGGATTTTCGCGATGCGGTCGCGCAACTCCGGCGCAAGGCGATAAAGCGTCGCGGTGTCGTTCGACTGGAGTGTGTATTGATACTGGCTCTTGGCCAGCTTACCACCCAGATTGATGTTCTGGATCGGCTGGAAAAAGGCAGCCATGCCGGTGACGACGTTCGCCTCCTTGCGCAGGCGCGCCAGAATGACGTTCAGCTTGTCGCGCTGATCCTGCGGCTTGAGCGCCACAAGCATGCGACCGTTATTCGATAGCGAATTCGGCCCGCCCGCGCCGACGGTCGAATTGACGTAATCCACCGCCGGATCGGCGCGAATGATGTCAGCCACCTTGCGCTGGCGCTCGGCCATCGCGTCGAAGCCGATGTCCGTGTTCGCCTCGGTAATGGCAAGCACGTAACCGGTATCTTCGATCGGAAAGAAACCTTTCGGCACCACAACATAGAGGTAACTCGTGCCGGCGATGGTTGCGATCGTGACGACCAGCATGATCGATTTGAATTTCAGCACTTTGTCGAGGGTGAACTCGTAAGACCTGAGCAGGAATTCAAAAAACCGCTCGAAGGCGCGCAACACGAAATTCTGCTTCTCTTCGCCGTGATAGCCCTTCAGCACACGCGCGCAAAGCATCGGCGTCAGGGTCAGCGACACGAAACCCGAGACGACGATCGCGACCGAAATCGACACGGCAAATTCGCGGAAAACGCGGCCGACCATGCCGCCCATCAGGAGGACGGGGATAAACACCGCAATCAGCGAGAAGGTAATCGAAATGATCGTGAAGCCGATCTCGCGCGACCCCTTCAAGGCCGCCTCGAACGGCCGCATGCCGCCCTCGATGTGGCGCACGATGTTCTCGAGCATCACGATCGCGTCGTCGACGACGAACCCGACCGATAACGTCAGCGCCAGCAGGGTCATGTTGTTGATGGAGAAGCCGAACGCGTACATCGCCGCGCAGGTCCCGATCAGCGACACCGGAACCGCAAGCGCCGGAATGATCGTGGCCGAAACCTTGCGCAGGAACAGAAAGATCACCATGACCACAAGGCAGATCGCGATGGCGAGTGTTTCCTGCACATTGGACACCGCCGCCCGGATCGAAATCGAGCGGTCGAACAGCGGCTGCATCTGGATCGAGGGCGGGACCTGCGCGCGCATGACCGGCAGCGCCGCGCGTACCTGATCCACCACCTGCACAGTGTTGGCGTCCGGCTGGCGCTGGATCGCCAGCACGATGGCGCGGGCGTCGTTGAACCAGGTGGCGACCTGGTCGTTCTCGACGCTGTCGATCACGCGGGCGATCTGGTTGAGCTTGACCGGCGCGCCGTTGCGGTAGGCGACGACGACGTCGCGGTAGTCGGCGGCGTGCTCGATCGCGCCTGTAGCCAGCAGAGTCACATTGCGGTCTTTGCCGGTCAGCGTACCGACCGGCGTGCTGGAGTTGGCTTTCGCTACCACCGCGCCGACATCGGACAGCGCGATATTGCGCGCCGCGGCTTCAACCGGATTGACCTGTACGCGTACGGCGAATTTCTGCGCGCCATACACCAGCACCTGCGCAATGCCGGGCATCTGCGATATTTGCGGCGCGAGCACGGTTTCGGCGTAATCGTCGACCGTCGACAGCGGAATAGTGTCCGATCGCAGGCTCAGATAAAGCACCGGGAAGTCGCCGGGGTTGACCTTGCGGAAATACGGCGGCGTTGTCATTTCGACCGGCAGCCGGCGCGCGGCGGTGGCAAGGGCCGTCTGCACATCGAGCGCAGCGCCATCGATATTGCGGCCGAGGTCGAACTGGATCGTGATTTGCGATTGGCCGAGCGCGGATGACGAATTCATCGACGAAATGCCGGCAATGGTCGAAAGCTGGCGTTCAATCGGAGAAGCAACCGACGATGCCATCGTTTCGGGGCTTGCGCCCGGCAATTGGGCCGTGATCTGGATGGTCGGAAAATCGACCGCCGGTAACGCCGCGACCGGCAGCAGCCGGTAAGCGAACGCGCCAAATACGATCAACGACGCCGTCATCAGCGTCGTCAGAACCGGCCTGCGGATACAGGTCTCTGAAATGTTCATGGCTTAGCTGCCGGCCGCTTTCGCTTCGCGCGTCTTCACGTGCGTCCCGTTCGACAGCAATAGCTGTCCGTCGGTCACGACTGTTTCTCCGCCGGAGAGCCCCGAGCTGATGATGGTATATTGCTCGACCATGCGCTCGGCCTTGACTGGCTGGACGTGCGCAACGTCATTTTTGACCACAAACACGAAGTTGCCGGTCTGACTGACCTGCACGGCGGCCGTGGGAACCACAACCGCTTCTTCTTCGCGCAACGTCAACTGGGTGTTCACGAGCGTGCCCGGCCACAGGATTTCATCTTCGTTGGGCATGGTGGCGCGGACCGTCGCCATTCCCGTCGCCGGATCGACCGTGTTCTCGATCATGGTGACTTGCCCGGCGGCGCGCTTTTCCTCGCCGGGCACGATCGCCTCGATGCTGGCCGTTTCCGCAGCGAGCGCGTGACGAATGTCGGGAAGGTTTTTCTGCGGCACGGTAAAGGTGACGTAGACCGGCGCCATCTGGTTGATGACGGCCATCGGCGTCGTGTCCGCTTGGCGCACGAAATTGCCGACCTTTACGGCGGCGGCGCTAATGCGGCCGGAAATCGGCGCCGTCACTTGGCAGTAGCTCAGTTGGACCTTGAGGTTTTCGAGCAGTCCCTCGTCCGCCTTGATCGCGGCGGTGAAGACATCGGCCTGCGTTTTGGCATTGTCGAGATTGACGACCGGCGTCGCGCCCTTCGCGACCAGATCGGTGTAGCGCTTTACGTCGCGCTCGGCGCCCGCGAGTTGCGCCTTGTCGCGCGCGATCATCCCTTCCGTTTGGGCAATCTGCGCCTCGATGGCGCGCCCATCGAGCGTGAAGAGCAGTTCGCCTTTCTCGACATGCGCGCCGTCGCGGAAGTGAACGCCGATGATGTTGGTATCGACACGCGCCTTGAGCGCCACGCTGGCGATCGGGGTCACCGTTCCGAGCGCGTCGAGCTTGATGGGAACCTGCTTTCGTTGCGCCGTCGCGATATCGACGGTCACCACGCGAGCGTTTTGCCGCTGCGCGCGCGCGGAGGCGTCACCTGAGCTCCACAGGCCGCGGACGAGCACGACAGCACCGATCAGGGCAAGCGCGGCCACCCCAAAGAGCCATTTTCGGTTTTTCATCGGTAATGTCGGCCCGGTTGTTGAGGCCCTGCCGGGCACCCCTTCTCAGCGGAAGTGGCTGCGTTTCAACATAATCGGGCCGCGTGGCCCACCGTTCTAGCATATAAACGCCGCCGGGTGCATATCCCTGCGGTGGCTGATAAACACGCGAAAGACGGGGTTATTCAAAGCCCCGGGAATCATAATGCGGATCGCGACCTGGAACGTTAATTCGGTCAAGCAGCGTCTCGACAACATTCTTGCGTGGCTCGCCGAGCGCAGGCCGGAGATTGTTTGCTTGCAGGAAATCAAGTGCGTCGACGCTGACTTTCCGCGCGATGCTTTCGAAAGCCTCGGCTATAACGTTGCCGTTCACGGCCAAAAGGCGTTCAACGGGGTCGCCTTGCTGTCAAAACTCCCGTTCGACGAAGTAGCGCCCGGCCTAATCGGCGACAGCGAGGATATTCAGGCACGTTTCCTCGAAGCGCAAATCTCCCTCAGAGACGGCGTCGTCAGGGTGGTGAGCCTCTATTTGCCGAACGGCAATCCGGCCACTACCGAAAAATATACCTATAAACTCAGATGGATGGACCGGCTTTTTTCGTTCTCACGTGAACGATTGAAGCTGGAGGAGCCATTGCTGCTCTGCGGCGATTACAACGTGATCCCGATGCCGGCGGATGCCCGCAATCCGAAGGCTTGGGTCAACGATGCTCTTTATCTGCCGCCGACGCGCGAGCGCTTCCGCGCGCTGTGCAATCTCGGCTTGATTGATGCCATTCGCGCGGCGAGCGGCGATGCCGATCTCTACAGTTTCTGGGATTACCAAGCCGGAGCGTGGGCAAAGAACGACGGCATTCGCATCGACCACATTCTGCTCTCGCCGCAAGCGGCCGACCGGATGATCGACGCAGGCATCGACCGCCACGTCCGCGGCTGGGAGAAACCGTCCGATCACGTCCCCGTTTATGTGGACCTGGCGCTTGACGCGCGGTAGCGGCGGCTATTCGCGGCGGGTCTTGAGCCACCGCTCAAGATAAACGAGCGCCAGTGCGCGCTCATCCTCCGTCGCTTGCTTGAACGCGCTGGAATAGAGCTTGGCGATCCAGGCTTGATCCGGTTTCGCGCTATCTTTCGCGAGCGTCAGCCACATCAAGCCGAGGGCCGCCTGGCGCGGAACCTGGTCACCGGAGAACAGCATCGCGCCCAGTGTCGCCTGCGCCTGGCACTGGCCCTTGTGCGCCGACAAGCCGAGCCAGCGGGCCGCCTGACGCGGATCGCGCGGCACGCCGATGCCGTCGAGATAAAGCCGCGCCAGGTGGTACTGCGCATCGGGATCGCCGAAATACGATGCTGCATAGGCGAACATCTGCCGCGCGCGTTCAGGATCCGGCGCGATCTTGGTGTTCGGGATTCCGTCGAGATAATAGTTCCCGAGCGCAACGAATGCGTTCGCGACGAAGCGGGCGCGCGGCGTTGCCGGATTATCTTCCGCATGGCTGTCGGCGATGCTGCGGAAATACTGGAACGCGCGCAGGTCGTCCTGCGGCACGCCATCGCCTTCGGCGTACATGCGGCCGAGCTTCCATTGCGCGAGCGCGTGCCCCTTCTCGGCGGCGTATTCAAGCGCGGTGAGGCCCTTCGCCGTCTCGCCGCTGCGCAGCGCTTCGGAGCCGGCGCGGAAAGCCTGCATGGGCGTTAGAGCGTCGCTGCTCGACCGAGTTCCGTCAAACGCGAGCGCAGGCCCCATCGCAAGGGCGATACCGATCACCGCAATGCGCAGAACGATCTTAGGTGTCCGCATAACACGCCTTTTCACCCGCGCCGCCGGGATGGGTGACCGCGCCGTTCACGGCCGGCCCGACCTGCTGGGCGTATTTCCATAAATAACCGGAGCCGTATTCGTTCTCGCGCGGCTTCCATTGCGCCTTGCGCTTAACGAGTTCCTCGGCCGAAAGCCTGACATTAATCGTGCCCTTCTCCGCATCGATGTCGATGATGTCGCCGTCGCGCAGTAATCCGATTGGCCCGCCCACCGCCGCCTCCGGACCGACATGACCGATGCAGAAGCCGCGCGTTGCGCCGGAAAAACGGCCATCCGTGATCAGGGCGACCTTCTCGCCGACGCCCTGGCCGTAAAGCGCTGCCGTCGTCGACAGCATCTCGCGCATCCCGGGGCCGCCTCTGGGCCCTTCGTAGCGGATCACCAGCACTTCGCCGTGTTTGTAGGTTTTGTTCTTCACCGCCTCGAAGCACGCTTCTTCGCCGTCGAAGCAGCGCGCCGGCCCCGAAAATTTCAGGGTGGCCATCCCAGCGACCTTCACGATTGCACCGTCGGGAGCGAGATTGCCTTTCAGGCCCACCACGCCGCCCGTGGCAAGCAACGGCTTATCGGCCGGACGGATCACGTCCTGGTCCGGGTTCCATTTCACGTTTTTGAGGTTTTCGGCGATCGTGCGCCCGGTCACGGTCATGCAGTCGCCATGGAGGAAGCCATGGTCGAGCAGCGTTTTCATCAGGAGCGGCACGCCCCCAGCTTCGAACATATCCTTGGCCACATAACGGCCACCAGGTTTCAAATCCGCGACGTAAGGTGTCTTTTTGAAGATTTCGGCAACATCGAACAGCGTGAATTCGATTCCGCATTCGTGAGCAATGGCCGGCAGATGCAGCGCCGCATTGGTCGAGCCGCCGGTGGCGGCAACCACCGCCGCGGCGTTCTCCAGCGCCTTGCGAGTCACGATATCGCGCGGGCGCAGGTTCGCCCGGATCAGGTCGATGATCATTTCGCCCGCGAGCATGCAGAACTTGTCGCGGATCTCGTACGGCGCCGGGGCGCCAGCCGAGTACGGCAACGCCAGGCCGATGGCTTCGGATACCGTCGCCATCGTGTTCGCCGTAAACTGCGCGCCGCAGGCGCCGGCCGAGGGACAGGCGTTCTGTTCGAGAATGTCGAGATCGGCGTCCGACATCTTGCCGACCGAATGCTTGCCGACCGCCTCGTAAACGTCCTGAATGGTGACCGGCTGGCCTTTGAACGTGCCGGGCAGGATGGAACCGCCGTAGATATAAATCGCCGGCACGTTGAGGCGGCACATCGCCATCATCATGCCCGGCTGCGACTTGTCGCAGCCGGCAATGCCGATCAGCGCGTCGTAGGCGTGGCCGCGCACAGTAAGTTCCACGCTATCGGCAATCACCTCTCGCGAAGGCAAAGAGGCTTTCATTCCGGCATGGCCCATGGCGATGCCGTCGGTGACGGTAATAGTGCAAAACTCGCGCGGCGTGGCGCCGCCGGCTGCGACTCCCTTCTTTGCCGCTTGGGCCTGGCGCATCAGCGCGATATTGCAGGGAGCGGCTTCGTTCCAGCAGGTGGCAACGCCGACAAAGGGTTGGTGGATCTGCTCGCTGGTCAGCCCCATCGCATAGTAAAAGGCGCGATGCGGCGCGCGCTCGGGGCCTTCAGTGGCGTGCCGGCTGGGGAGCCTGGCTTTCAGATTGGTCTTCGCGTCCATACTCGATCCGACCCCCAGCCCCCCGCAAGCGTCCGGCGCGGCCGAACAGACGCAACCACTAAAATCCAAGCGCCCCAACGGCTTGTCTTAAATTTTTGTGTCGGCGAAGGGTATGGCCAAATCGCGGCGTTCAGGGCGGCAAAGCCCATAGTGATGCCGATCTTCGACAGGTGTTGCCTTAAAGACACAAAACTGGAGGCCGAATACGCACTCCCGTCCACACCTTTTCACGAATGCACCGTACAATGGGGCTTGGATGCCGTGAGGAAGGCCGGCATCAACCTTCGGAATGCCCAAGACCCCCCGCCTAACCCGCTCTTTCTTTAACCGCTCGGTGCACGAGGTCGCTCCCGATCTCATCGGAGCGACGCTCTTGTTCAACGGCGTTGGCGGCCTGATCGTGGAACTCGAGGCCTACCACCACACCGATCCGGCCGCGCACAGCTACGTTGGCCCGACGGAGCGTAACCGTGTCATGTTTGGGCCGCCTGGATTTGCCTATGTCTATCGCTCCTATGGCATTCACTGGTGCCTGAATTTCGTATGCGAGGAAAACGGCAGCGCCAGTGCCGTCCTGCTCCGCGCGCTGGCGCCAACGGCCGGCCTCGCCACCATGCGCAAGCGGCGCGGCGTAACCGACGCGCGACAACTCTGCTCGGGGCCGGGCAAAATTTGTGAGGCGCTGGGCATCACACGCAAGCACAACGGCTTCGCGCTCGACCGCCCGCCGTTCGAAATCCGCGCGCGCGAAAGCGAGCCTGAGATCGTGCGCGGTGTTCGCATCGGCATCAGCAAGGCCGTCGAGAAGCCGTGGCGCTATGGCCTCAAGGGTTCGCCGTTTTTGAGCAAGCCGTTCAGGCCGTGACCGCCATTTCGGGAATGACCGCTCACTCGGAAATCCGGAAGTTCGCATCGAAGCCCAGCTCGCGCTTCGCCTTCTCGCTCGACACCACGCCGTCATCCTCGGCGATGTTGTAGATGCCGTGGCTGCCTCTGGTGACGGCAAGCAGCGCTGCCTGCGCCGCCGCGTCGACATGCAACGCGGGCCTCGCGCGCTTGGCGTCCTCGAACCAGGTGCCGGGGCCATACAGAAAACCGTAGCGCAGCACGATACCTTCCAGAAGGTCGAGCGTTGCGTCTTCCAGCGCGACGACGCCGTCAAGCGTGCCCTTGCGCGTGCCGGTCGCGCCCAGGTCGAGCGGATCGGATTCGGTACGAACGCCCTCGCCCGGCGCGTAGACGAACGCAATGCTCTGCGCGATCAACCGCCTTACGCCGACCGCCCTTGCCGCCGCGACCAGATTGCGCGTGCCGTCGATGCGCACTTTGGAATTGCGCTCAAGGCCCTCCGCGTATTGTGGCGAGCTCGGCGCAAAGGCGAGATCGGTAAGCTGATGAATGACAACCTGCGGCGCAGCCTCCGTTACGGCGCGCGTGAGCGCATCGGCATCGAAGACGTCGACAATGGCGGCCTCCGCGCCGAGCGCACGCAGTTCGTTCGCTTTATTGGTCCAACGCGTGGTTCCGACAACCTGATGGCCGGCCTTGCACAGCAGCGGGGTCAGCCGCCGCCCAATGGCGCCGCCCGCGCCCGCCAGAAAAATTTTCATGCTGGTATACTCAACTGTGGGAAACGATGAACTCGAAAGCCCGCGGCCCGTGGGAAATTGGCGCGTCATCCGCCCGCTCGCCAATTCGAATTCAACAACTAAGGCGGCGTCATGACAACATAGCTAAGCGTGCCTGCCGCCCGCGGCAAAGCCGAAGCCCATCGGCGCTTTCGGCGTGGCAAAGCCGGCAATTTGCTTCATGGTGCCGGTCTCGTAGATCGCTGTGAAATTGGTCAAGCGTACGGCCCCCGGCTCGCGGCGCTTCGCGCCTGACCGGGGATGCCAGAAATCAGGCCGCGCCTTTGAGCCGCTCCAGCGCCTCCGCGATCTTGGCCTTGCGGCCGAGCGCCTCTTCACGTTTTTCCTTTTCTTCTTCGACGATCTCTTCCGGCGCGTTGGCGACGAATTTTTCATTCGCAAGCTTGGCGTCGACGCGCTTGATGTCGGCTTCGGCCTTGGCCATTTCCTTGTCGAGCCGCGCTCGCTCGGCGGCAAGATCGATCACGCCCTTGAGCGGCAGCGCCGCCACCTCGCCGCGCACGATGAGCTGCACCGCGCCCTGCGGTGCGCTTGCCGCCGTTGAGATGTCCGACACGCGCGCGAGCCGCTTGATGAACTCCGCCCAGCGGTCGGCCCGGGCCTTCGTGTCCGCCGACGCGCCGGCGAGCACGAGCGGGATTTGCGCTGTAATGTTCATCTCAGCGCGCACCGAGCGGATTGCCGTGACGAGATCGATCACCCAGCCGATCTCGGCTTCGGCTTTGTCATCGCTGAATTCGAAAGTTGGCCAGGAGGCGAGCGCGAGCAGCAACGTCCTCTCTGTCATTCCGGGGCGCGCCGAAGGCGCGAGCCCGGAATCCATACTCCCTGCTGTGGTTGTGGATTCCAGGTTCGCCGCTTCTCGGCGCCCCGGAATGACGGAAGGAGATGTCACCGCCCACAATTCCTCCGTCACAAACGGCATGAACGGGTGGAGCAGTTTCAGGATTTCATCGCGCACCCACGCGACCATGGCGCGCGTTTCCTCCTTGGCCGGGCCTCCGGCGCCGAGCAGCACCGGCTTTGCCAGTTCGAGATACCAGTCGCAATAGATATTCCAGACGAAGCGATACGCCGCGCCGGCCGCGTCGTTGAACTTGTAAGCGATGATCGCGTCGGTGACGTCGCGTACCGCCTTGGCCGTTTCGTGCGCGATCCAGCGATTAAACGTTTCCTTCGCCGAATTTGGATCGAACGCGGGCACCGTCGCGCAGGCGTTCATCTCGGCAAAGCGCGCGGCGTTCCACAGCTTGGTCGCGAAGTTGCGGTAGCCTTCGACGCGCTGGGTCGATAACTTGATGTCGCGCCCCTGCGCGGCCATCGCGGCGAGCGTGAAACGCAACGCGTCGGCGCCGTATTCGTCGATCAGGCGCAACGGATCGATGACGTTGCCCTTCGATTTCGACATCTTGGCGCCGGAGGCATCGCGCACCAGCGCGTGGATATAGACGTCCTTGAACGGGATCTCCTCCATGAAGTGGAGACCCATCATCATCATGCGCGCGACCCAGAAGAAGATGATATCGAAGCCGGTAACGAGCGCCGAGGTTGGATAGTAACGCTCAAGCTCTTTCGTTTTGTCGGGCCAGCCGAGAGTCGAGAACGGCCACAGGGCGGACGAGAACCAGGTGTCGAGCACGTCCTCGTCGCGCGTGAGCTTCGCCGACTTGCCGTAATGCTTGTCGGCCTCGGCCTGGGCCTCCGCTTCGCTCACCGCCACGAACACCGTACCATCCGGCCCGTACCAAGCCGGGATCTGGTGGCCCCACCAGAGTTGGCGCGAGATGCACCACGGCTGGATGTTTTCCATCCAGTTGAAGTACGTATTCTCCCAGTTCTTCGGAACGAAGTTCGTCTTGCCCTCGCGCACCGGCGCGATCGCCGGCTTCGCCAGCTCCTTGGCGTTCACGTACCACTGGTCGGTCAGATAGGGCTCGATCACGACGTTTGAGCGGTCGCCGTGCGGCACCACATGGCTTTGCGGCTCGATCTTCGCCAACAAGCCCTTCGCCTCCAGGCGCTCGACGATCTTCTTGCGCGCGACGAAACGATCGAGGCCATGCATCGCGAGCGATTCGTCAAGATCGGCTGAACCCGCAACGCCGTCGAGAAATGCATCATTGTCCTTCAAATTCAACTTAGCTTCGACGCTAAAGATATTGATCTGCGGCAATTGATGCCGTTTGCCGACCTCGAAGTCGTTGAAGTCGTGCGCCGGCGTGATCTTGACGGCGCCCGAACCTTTTTCCGGATCGGAATATTCATCCGCGATGATCGGAATCTTGCGGCCGACCAGCGGCAGGATCACGTTGATGGGCTTGCCCGCCTTGAACGCGGCCACATAATCCTTGTACCGCTCATCATCCGGATGCACCGCGACAGCCGCGTCGCCCAGCATCGTCTCAGGACGCGTCGTCGCGACAACGATGAAGGTCGAAGGATCGTTCGGATCGAACGTCTTGCCTTCGAGCGGATAGCGGATGTGCCAGAGGTGACCTTTGGTCTCGACCTGGATCACTTCCAGATCGGAGACGGCTGTGAGCAGCTTCGGGTCCCAATTGACCAGCCGCTTGTCCTTGTAGATCAACCCTGCGCGATAGAGCTCGACGAAGACCTTCACCACCGCGCGCGAGAGCCCCTCGTCCATGGTGAAGCGCTCGCGCGACCAGTCGCACGAGGCGCCGAGCCGCTTGAGCTGCTTGACGATGGTGCCGCCGGACTCCGCCTTCCATTCCCATACGCGCTTGAGGAACGCCTCGCGTCCCATTTCACGGCGGCCGGGCTCCTGCCGCTCCATCAGCTGCCGCTCGACCACCATCTGCGTCGCGATGCCGGCATGATCGGTTCCGGGCTGCCACAGCACGTCGCGCCCGCGCATGCGCTCGAAGCGGCAGAGGATATCCTGCAACGTATTGTTGAGCGCATGGCCCATATGCAGCGAGCCGGTGACGTTCGGCGGGGGAATGACGATAGAGTACGGCTCGGCGCCGGCGCGTTCAGGGCGGCCGGCGCGGAAGGCGCCCGCCCGCTCCCACGTCTCGTAAATACGGCCTTCGACCTCGGAAGGCTGGTAAGTCTTGTCGATCATCGCAGTTTTGCTTGGATGCCGACGCGCTAGAAAGCCCGCCAAAGACCGAGAGTCAACTTGTCAACGCTCAAAGCCGCAACGGGTGGCAGCGCCGGTCGGGCCATCGCCTTTCTCGCGCTCGCCGCATTCGCCGCCCAGGCGATGGTGCGCGTGACCGATTCACTGCTGCCGCAGATCGCTGCCGATCTCCACGTCACCGTCGGCGCCGCATCGATCGTAGTCACGGCCTATCTGCTCGCCCACGGCTCGGTGCAACTCGTGATCGGACCGATCGGCGACCGCTTCGGCAAATACCGGTGTCTCTCGATCGCCGCCGGCTGCTCGACATTGATGGTCATCGCCTGCGGCCTCGCGCCTTCGTTGCCGGTCCTGGTGGCGGCGCGGCTCGGCAGCGGACTTGCGACCGGGTGGATCGTTCCGTTCGCGCTCGCCTTCATGGGCGACGTCATCCCCTACGAGCGGCGGCAACAGGTCATCGGACGCTTTTTGTCCGGTCAGATCCTCGGGCAGTTGTTCGGTCAAGCGGCGGGCGGCGTGCTCGGCGATCTGTTCGGCTGGCGCAACGTTTTCTTCTTGCTGGCCGGACTGCTCGCGGTCGCAACGACGGCGTTGCTGACCGAATACTGGCGCAATCCAATCACGCGCGCCTCCGCGGCGCCCAAACCTCCGCCGCGTCATTTTGTGGCGGATTATGCAGCCGTCCTTCGCTCGCGGTGGGCGCGTCGCGTGATCGTGATGGCGTTTTTCGAAAGCGGCCTGATGTTCGGCGCATTCACTTATGTCGGCGCCGACCTGCATGATCGCTTCGGCGTCAACTTCGCGTTGGTTGGGCTCTTCGTCGGCACATTCGCGATCGGTGGACTGATCTACAGCCTGTCGGTGCACGTGCTGATCCAGCGTCTGGGCGCCGCCGGGCTTGCCGCTTGCGGCGGCGTTTTGCTCGCGCTCGCTTACGCCGCGCTCGCCTTCGAGCCGCATTACGCGTTCGCACCGCTGGCGATCACTACCGTGGGCCTCGGCTTCTACATGCTGCACAACACATTGCAGACCAACGCCACGCAAATGACGCCGGAAGCGCGTGGCACCGCGGTATCCGTTTTCTCCGCAGCACTTTATCTCGGGCAGACGGCCGCAGTCGCGGTCGGCGGCGCGGCGTTTGACCGTTTCGGTGCAATGCCGATATTCGTCGCCTCGGGCGCGCTTCTGCTCGCCATCGGCTTGTGGCTCTCGTCGGAATTAAGGCGCCGCGCGGCGGCTTGAGTTCAGGGCCGCCCGCGCGAAACGCGCTCGATTTCGGCGCGCACAATGCGCTCGACCATGCCCGGCAAGTTATCGTCGAGCCAGCTCTTGAGCATCGGCCGCAGCATTTCCTTGACGAGATCGTCGAGCGTGCGCGCGTTCTGCGCCAGCACCGTGTGCGCGAGCGAATTGAACGCCGAATCCACTGCGGCGCGCGCGCTGTTGGACAGGAGAACCGGATCCGGCGCAGCCGGCGCCGCAGGTCGCGTCTCTTCTGCAGCGGCTGGAGGCTCGGGCGGCGAGCCTTCCGCAAACACAACGTCCGACTGCCCGTCGATTGTGTGAAAATTCGTGGCAGGAGCTTTAGCAGTCATCGACTCCGTCAAGTCAAATACATCGGCGGGGGCGCCGCTCGCAGGCGCTTCCGCTTTCGCCGGCGCATCGAGATCGGCCAGCATGGCATCGATATCATCGTGATTATTCGTCGGCGCCGGTGGAGGCGTGGGCATGGGAGCGGGCGTCGGCCGCGGCGCCGCCTGCAACCGCGGTTCCGGTTCGGTGGGCTTTGCCGATTTACTGGCGTCATCGTCGGCAATGATTCGCCGGATGGAGGCCAGAATTTCCTCCATTGAGGGCTCTTCTGCCTTCGCCGGTTGGCTCATGCACGCGTTCCCATGTCACGCCCGTGTCCTGCCTTGATAAGGCAGAATCACACGAATCGCCGATTTGCAATGTTTATACGCCAGCCCGGCGCGGCTGTGGCAGCTAGGATTGTTGTCATCCACGGTTTGTGCTGACGAGGCGGCGAAACCGAAAGAATCGTCAGCGACCGTCGGGCGTCCGCACGCCGGCCCAGCTGTCACGCACCTGCTGGTAATGCACCTGCGGATCGTAAACCGGCACGCGCAAGCCGAGCACCTGTGGCGAAAGCCGTCCCACGGCGGCGAGCAGCGTGTAAGAGGCGACGACACGGTCGTGCTGGGCGGTAACGACCGCCACGCGGGCGTTCACCAGCGTCTGTTGCGCGTTGAGAACGTCCAACGTGGTGCGCTGGCCGACGCGCGCCTCTTCGCGCACGCCGTTGAGCGCGATCTCGGCCGCCTGCACTTGTGCTTGCGTCGCCTCGATATTGGCCTTGGTCGCCTCAAGCTGTCCCCACGCCTGCACGACGTTTTGCCGCACCGTGTCGCGCGCGGTGTCCAGGTCGATTCGCCTTTGCCCGAGCGTTTCCTTCGCTTGGCGAATAACCGAATATTCCGCTCCGCCCTGATAGATCGGTACCGTCAACTGGCCGATGAGCGAAGCGCTGAAGCTTTGAATCGTGTTGAGGCTGCCGGGCGGAAACCAATTCTTCTGCACGTTGCCTTGCAATGTCACGTTTGGATAAAGCGCGCCCTCGGCGACCTTCACCTGAAGCTCCGCCACGTCGACGTTGTACTGCGCCGTCGTGACTGCCGGGTTTTGAGCGGTGCCGGCCGCGATCGATTGATTGAGCGAGTGCGGCGAGAACCTGTCGACCGGCATGCCGGGCGCAAGATTTCCCGGATTGACGCCGATGATCTGGCGGTACGTTGCGACGGATGCCTTGTATGTTGCCTCGGCGCTCAGCACCTGTGAGCGTCCCGCCGCAAGGCTCGATTCGGCCTGCGCCACATCGGTGCGCGTCACCTCGCCGACATTGAAGCGATCCCGCGTTTGCCGCAGCTGTTCTTGCAGAACTTCAACGTTGCGCCGCTGCAAATCGAGTATGGCGCTGTCGCGCAGCAGGTTCATGTAGGCGGTCACCGCGTTGAGCAAAACCGCCTGTACGGTGTTGCGCAACGTCTCGCGCGCCGCGAATACGCTGCTTTCCGCTTGCCGGGTCCTGTTTCCGGTCTGAAAACCGTCAAACAGCGTCTGGGTAGCCGTGAGTCCGGTGCCGAAGGTGCCCACAGCGCCGCTTTGCGTGAGGTAGACCGGCCCGGAGCCCGGCGCGACGCTGGCGCCGCTCAGCTTGGTTGTCGACGAAAGCGACTGCTCACCCGCAGATGCGGTAACGCTGACGCGCGGCCGATAACCCGAAAGCGCTTGAGGAACCCCCTCGTCCGTCGCCCGAACGGCGGCCCGCTGCGAATTCAGCTGAGGGTTGTTCTGATAGGCTTGGATCAGCGCCGAGCCGAGCGTCTCGGCGCTTGCAGGAGATGAAAAACTGAAAGCGCTTGCGGTTGCAGCCATCGCAAAGACGCCTGCCCAGCCCCCCCCTCGCATCAGCGATTTCCCCTCAGCCAACAGAAATGCAATGCATCATACTGACGTAACACGGCAAACTATATGCCCTAACGTATAAAGGCTGGGCAAAAAGCTTAAAACCTTAAGTGATCTCCTTCCCCACAATAAAAGAGGACCGCGGCTACAAGGCAACAGGTTGAGATGGCCCGGTCAGAACGCAAACGCGGGAGCCTTGCCGAACCCGGGCAAAGTCGTTGCTCTTGCATCGAAAATCGGGCGGACCCCGATATCGCCCTGGCTTTTCCGGTAGAGAGTTGCCTTGGCGCCGGGGCTGCTTCCCTGCACGCACAGGAGCCGCCCACACTCGTTCAATTGCCGCAGAAGAGCCTCGGGGGCAATTTCAGTAGCCCCGTCGAGGAGAATCGCATCGTAGGGACCGCCCCCCGGCCAGCCTTCATTCAACGGGCCCGACACAACCTTTGCATTTGGAATGGCACGGAGTGCGTCAGCCGCGAAACGAAGCAGGTCCGCATCCTGTTCGAGCGCGACCACCTCCCCCGCGACTCGGGCAAGCACGGCCGCCGAATAGCCGGTGGCGCAGCCGACATCGAGCACGCGGTCGGTTGGTGCAAGCTCCGCAGCCTGAATCATTTTCCCCAAGACCATCGGCTTGAGCAGCCGCCGGCCGCCGGCCGGTTCGACCGGCAGATCGATATCGAGGTAGGCAAGCCCAGCGTATTCGGTTGGGACGAAACGCTCGCGCGGAACCTCCAGCATCGCCGCAATCACGCGCAGATCGGTGACATCGGCGGTGCGGACCTGTCCGTCCACCATCATTCGGCGCGCCGCGGCGAAATCGGTCATCATTTCCTGGGACGGTAATTATGGATCGCCCGCGTTTCTGCGGCAACATCGCCAAAAAAGCAAGCACAGCTCGTGAGTTGTCGTGACCGGCCGCCTCCTATATAGCGTTGGCGCGCGAAGGCGGCGGAAAATGGCCACGTGGCGGAGTGGTGACGCAGCGGACTGCAAATCCGCGCACGCCGGTTCGATTCCGGCCGTGGCCTCCAGCCTTCGCTCTTTTGGAGCTTCGGCTCGGCAAGCCGGTTTGCGCGAAGGATGCCGCGCCGAAGCGCGTAGCGACGAAGGGGTGCCTAGGCTTTCGATAAAGCTTCGGCGAGCAAGGCCTTCGCGTTGGCGGGGCGTCTACAGTCGCTTCAGCGAAAGCGGACGGCCGAACGCACAAAGCGCCCGGGTGGCAAAGTCTCGACGGCTTTGTTATACGGCCGTCACGCTACCCATTCCCCGGTAGCTCAGTGGTAGAGCAACCGGCTGTTAACCGGTTGGTCGCTGGTTCGAATCCGGCCCGGGGAGCCAAACCTCACGGCACGGCAAGTGCGATTTCCAAGTGACGCGTTGGATGCCGGCCATGTCACCTCCTGTAAGCCCGCTGCTCACCGATCTTTATGAGCTCAACATGGTCCAGGCCTACCTGGATCAGGGCGAGGACAAGGAGGCCGTCTTCGAATTCTTTGTCCGCCGCCTCCCGGAGCGGCGCGGATTCCTGTTGGCGGCGGGCCTCGAAACCGCGCTCGATTATCTGGAAAATTTGCGATTTTCGGCCGAAGACATCGCGTGGTTAGAAAAGACCGGCCGCTTCAGAAAAAATCTTCTGGATTATCTCGCCAGCTTTCACTTCACCGGCGACGTGCACGCGATGCCGGAAGGCACCGTTTTCTTTCCACACGAACCGATCCTGCGCATCACCGCCTCATTGCCGCAGGCGCAATTGGTTGAGTCGCGGCTGATCAACATTCTCCATTTGCAAACGATGATCGCCTCGAAAGCCGCGCGCATGGTGCTCACGGCAAATGGCAAAACCGTTGTCGATTTCGGCCTGCGCTCCGCGCATGGCGCGGAAGCAGGCCTTATGTCGGCGCGTGCCAGCTATATCGCAGGCTTTGCCGGCGCCGCCAATGTGCAGGCCGCACAGCTGTTCGGCATTCCGATCTTCGGCACGATGGCGCACTCCTATGTACAGGTGCATGACAGCGAAACCGCGGCCTTCGAGAACTTCGCGCGCGCGGCCCGACAATCTCGTGCTGCTGATCGACACGTACGATACCGAAGCGGGCGCACGGAAGGTCGTCGCGCTCGGGCCGAAACTAAAGGAAATCGGCGCGACGCTGCGAGCGGTGCGGATCGACAGTGGCGATTTGATCGGGATGGCGAAGAAAGTTCGCCGCATCCTGGACGACGGCGCCATGAAGCATGTGACGATCTTCGTCAGTGGCGGCATCAACGAAGATGTGCTCGCGACGATGCATAAGTCCGGCGCACCCGTTGACGGATTTGGCATCGGCGCCAATCTCGACACCTCGCAGGATGCCCCGACGCTCGACTGCGCCTACAAACTCCAGGAATACGCGGGCAAGCCGCGACGCAAACTATCCGAAGGCAAGGAAACATGGCCCGGCCGCAAGCAGGTCTGGCGCGACTTTGCGGCTGACGGAACTATGCGCGGCGACATCTTGTCACTTGAGAACGACAGCCAAACGGGCCGTCCCTTGATCGCGCAAGTGATGAAGCAAGGAAAGCGCGCCGCGCCGGCTCCAAAGCTGAACGCCGTTCGCGAGCACGCGGCGCTCGAACTAAAGCGGCTCCCCGAGCCGCTTCGGCGACTTGGAACGGGCCGCCCCTATTCGGTCACGATCTCCAAGGCGCTCCGCGCCGTCGCCGCGCAAGCAAGCCGCACCACCACTTCCTAACACGCCCGCTCACGCGCTATTTGCGCGGCGCGCCGGAACCTGGCCCCTTCGCGTAATTTCATGAATTACAGGGCGATGCCCAGCGCGCGGCAACTTGAGGAGATCGCGCGCTTGATCGATAACGCAAAGGTCAGGCCGTTGATCCGCGCCACGTATCCGCTCGAAGATGTCGCGCGGGCGCATCGGCACATGGAGAACGATCACATCCAGGGCAAAGTCGTGCTTAAAGTGGCCGCGTAAGGCGGCTACGCCGCCGTGCCGCCGCGATTCCAGCCCCGAGCCCCCTCGCCGTACACCTCGTGACCGAATTCGGTGACGACCACGGTATCCTCGAGTTTGATGAATCCACGCGCAGGGTGCAGCAACGTAGTCTCGACCGAAATCACCATGCCTGCCTCAAGCGGCCGGTCGGCATCTGTCGCCGGATAAGGCACGGGGCCGCTCTCGGTGAGCCGCGGCGCCTCGTGGCTGACCATGCCCATGCCATGCGCAAGGAACTCGAGATGATTGTGATGCTTTGATTTCGCGCAAAGGGGCTCAGCGGCCGCGTAGATTTCGCGTCCCAGTGCGCCGACGCGCACCGGCTTCATCGCCGCGCGCTGGATGGTTTCGATTTCGCCGAGAAAGTCCTCGAGTTCCGCATCGGGCTCGCCCTGAATCGCCATGCGGCAGACGTCGCCGATGTAGCCGTGGAAGTTGCCGCCGGAGTCGAGCGACAGGATGCCGCCCTTTTCCCACTTCTGTTCCGATGGCGCACGATTGAGGCTGGTGCCGACCGTGATGAGGCAATATTCGAAGGTCAGTCCCCGGTTCGTTTCTTCGCGGCGCAACGCTTCCATCAAATCAGCCTTGCTCGCTCCCGGACCGTGATTGGCCATTACCGCATTCATCGAATCGATAACCGCTTCCGACGCGTACTTCAGCTTCTTCAATTCGTCGGGCGTTTTCTTCGCGCGCTGCCGCTCCAGCACAAACAGCGCATCGACCAGTTCGGCATCGGGAAAGGCGCCGCGCAGGACGATCGAAGAGTCGTAAGGAAGAAACGCAAACTCGGCGGCGATGCGTTTCGGCTTCATGCCGTGTTTGCGCGTGTGGTCGACCGCTTTCTGCATGGCGTCGACCGAGCCCGCGCAGGACGTTTGCGTCTCCGGCGTCCACATCGGATTGACTTCGCGCTGGAATTTCTCGAGGCGGTGCCCGAAGTAGGCCGCCTTTTCCGGCGCGCCTTTCGGATAGACCATCACCGGCAAATAACGCGTGATGCCGGTCGCATCCATGTAATCGAAGAAATTCGCGCGATGGCCGCCGAGCAGATATTGAACATTGTGCTTCGACGTGGCGACGATAACGTCGATGCCGGCGTCATCCATCAGCCGATCGAGCCGCGCCCGATCGAACGGAACGGCGATGCCGCTGGAGTGCTGGGCACTGATGTTCATCGATAGGCTCCCGGTCGTCGGCTGGCAGTTGCCGTATGCCTGCAAAGCTATTGCCAGAGTTCGGTACTCGCAAGCTGCGCGCCAACCGCCAATGATTCCAGTTTCGCCCACATGATCGAAGGATGCACGCGGCGATGGAACGGCCCTTGCGCAAACCCGCAATCGGTACCGGCGATCACGTTCTCGCGCCCGACCAATTTCGCCAGGCGAACAATTCGCTCCGCCACCAGTTCCGGATGCTCGACAACGTTGGTCGCGTGGCTGATAACGCCCGGGATCAAGATTTGCCCTGGTGAAAGTTTGGCATCCTTCCACACTTTCCATTCGTGTTCGTGGCGGGGATTGGCGCCCTCGATCACGTAAGCGCCGACTTTCACTTTGAGAATGAGATCGACGATGTCCTTGAGCGGCACGTCGGTCGTGTGCGGGCCCGGCCAGCTTCCCCAGCACACGTGATAGCGGATGCGGTCGGCCGGCAAGCCTGCGATGGCGTGGTTGATCACCTCGACCTGCCGCGAGAGCCAGAGTCGGTAATCGTCGAAACGCGCCGGCGGCACCATGCGGTCGTAGGTCACCGCGTTGCGCGCGTCGTCGAGCTGCACGATAAAGCCCGCATCGACGATCATCTTGTATTCGGTGCGCATGGCCTCGCCGATCGCGGCGAGAAGTTCGTCATCGTTCTTGTAGTATTCGTTCTTGCGATCCGGAATGACGCTTGCCGGCGCCGCAACCGGTAGAAACGCCTCTTCGACTGCTACGCTCTTCAAGGCCGCGTTGAAATTCTCGATGTCGCGCTGAAGCTCGGCTTGCCCCGTGTATTTCACCGGTCCGACGCAAACGGATTCGGCGGTGGTCGCAACGCCGTCGTGCGCGTCAAGCTCGGCATAAAATTCGGCAAAGCGCTCGCGATCGGCGCCACGCTTGAAAGGATTGGCCGCGTCATCCTTGATCGGACGCCGCTCGAAGCCGCTCAGCCGCTCGAGCACGTATTGCGACCAGCTGATCGACTTGCCGAATTCGCCGTCGCTGACCACGTCAATGCCGGCCTGCGCCTGCCGCTTTACGACCCCCGCAACCGATTCGGTCAGACACTTTGCGTAAGCGGCCTCGTCATATGGCCTGCGCGCCTGCTTGGCGCGCAGAAATTCCTGCAACGCCGGCGGACGTATCAGGCTTCCGACATGCGTCGTCAGAATTCGATCGGTGCTGCGCTTCATAGGGGCCTACTCGCTGCGTAATTCTTGCGCCAGGCTATGCGCGAGCTTGTCGCGAAACGCAACGCGTTTGCGCAAGTGGGCGCTCGCCCCATCAGGCCTTTACGACACCGATAAGCTGCTCAAGCCTGGCCGAATCGTCCTGCAACTCCTGGCTCGGCCCGTCATACACGATGCGGCCCCGGTCCATGACGACAGTGCGCGGCGCAATTTCGAGCGCAAGGCGTGTGTTCTGCTCGACGAGCACGAGCGCAACGTCCGTCTCGGTAAGTTTTTTTACCGCGCGCGCCAACTCCTCCACGATAACCGGCGCAAGTCCCTCGGATGGCTCGTCCATCAACAGCACGCTCGGGTTTCCAATGAGCGCGCGCCCGATCGCAAGCATTTGCTGCTCGCCGCCGGAAAGCTGGTTGCCGCGGTTGTCGGCGCGTTCGGCGAGCCGAGGAAACAGGTCGAACACCGTCTTTAAGGTCCAATGCCCCGAACGCGCCGCGATCTCGAGATTTTCCCTCACGGTCAAGGACGGAAAAATCTCACGCTCCTGCGGCACATAGCCGAGGCCTGCGTCAACGCGGCGGTAAACCGGAAGCTTTGAAATATCCAGGCCGTGCAGGCGCACGACGCCGCCGTGCAGCGTCGTATGGCCCATGACGGTCGTGAGCAGCGTGCTCTTGCCCACCCCGTTGCGGCCGATAATCGAAAGTGTGCCGCCGTCGGCGACGGAGAGTTTGATGTCCTCGAGAACGACCGTTTCTCCATAGCCGGCGAAAACCCTGTCGAGCTCCAGCACGTTCTTGCGTTCAGCCATGGCGCACTCCGCCGCCGACGCGATGGCCTTCCTGACCGAGATAGACGGCCCTCACCTGCTCGTTGGCCATGATTTCCTGCGGCGTGCCCTCGGTGAAGATCGCGCCGGCGACCAGCACCGTAATCTTGCGCGCGAAGCGGAACACGACGTCCATGTCGTGCTCGATGATGAGAATGGCGATATCGGGATCGAGGTTCGCCACCACATCGAGAATAAGATGCGTTTCCGAAGACGGCACGCCGGCCGCCGGCTCGTCCAGCAGCAAGACACGCGGTTTTTGTGCCAAGGCAATCGCGATCTCGACCAGGCGCTGCCGCCCGTACGGCAACTCGCGCACGAGTTTAAGCGCGTCGTCCACAATCCTCAGCGCGGCAAGATAGTCGAGCGCCTCATCGATAACCACCCGCCGGGCGCCGGTCGCGCGCCACAGATTGTTGCAGTGGCCGTCGCGCTCGCCGACGGCGAGGCACAGATTTTCGAGCACGGTAAGACCGCGGAATAACTGATTGATCTGGAACGTGCGGGCGATGCCGCGCCGCGCCCGCTGCGCTTGCGACAGCGCGGTAATGTCTTGCCCTCCGAGCACGACCTTTCCAGAGGACGGATTGAGTAGGCCGGTAATGAGATTGACCAGCGTTGTCTTGCCGGCGCCGTTCGGCCCGATCAGCGCTCGCCGCGCGCCGCGCTCGAGCGTCAGATCGACATCGCGCGTCACTTTCAGCGCGCCGAAGTTACGGTTCAGCCCTCGAACCTCCAACGCCGCGGCGGTCATGACCCGCGATCCTCCGCAGCGGCGCGGCTAGTGAATGCGAGGTAGATCGCGTTTATGGCGGTCGCGACCAGCGCTCCGAAGCACGTGAATGCCAATGCGCGTCCCGGCAGGCTCGCAATGTATTCCGACAGCAAATGAGCCTGCCCGAAATTCGCCGCGAACCCGACGATGAAACCGATCGCCGCGCCATCAACCGCCGAGCCGGCTAAGACGGTCCAATGCTCCCCCTTCCAGATCAAGCGACGCGCCGCACCCGCGCGCCCGCGCCGCCAACTCTTGCGGCTAATTTCCTCAACCAGACCCAGGAGGCCGCGAGGCGCAAACAGCACCGCCAGGATCAGCAGCAATCCGATTCCAAATTGCCAAAAGGTCGGGCTCAATTTCGACAGGTGATCTTCCAGCATCATGTAGACGACGGCGCCGATAAATGCGCCGTAGAGCCGACCGGTGCCGCCGAGAATCAGCATCACCATCACCTTGGCGGAATTGTCGAAATCGAAAACCGTCAGCGTGACGTAGGCATTCGTCTGCGTGAACAGCGCGCCGGCCACGCCAGCGATGGCAGCAGAAATCGTGTAAACCGTGACCAGCCGCCGGTGGACCGGCGAGCCGATCGCATGCATGCGCCGCACGTTCTCGCGGATGCCCGTTAGGGCCTGTCCGAATGGCGAATAGACTATCCGCCGCACCATGTAAAAGATCACGGCCAGGACGCCGAGCACGTACAGATAATTCACGTGCCCGTAGAGGTCGTAATCGAAAATACCGAACAGCGGAGAGATGACGAGGCCCGGCAGACCGTCATAGCCTCCTGAAATGTCGGAGCGCAGATTGCCGGCCTCCTGCAACATGATCGCCGTCGCGAGCGTCAGCATGATGACGGTAAGGCCGCGGTAGCGCAGGATGAACCAACCGGTCACGAACCCGATAAGTCCCGAGAGCATGGCGGCCGCAAGCAAGCTCGACAGCGGTTCGCTCCAATCGAGCCGCGCGATCAACAGGCCGACCGTATAGGCGCCCACGCCGAAGAAGGCCGCGTGCCCGAGCGAGACGATGCCGGCATAGCCGAGGATGAGGTCGAGCGAGAGCGCGAACATGACCATGATCAGGGCTTGATTGCCGAACGTCATGCGGTCGGGAAACAGGAAAAACGCCGCGATCGCCAAAAGCCACGGCAACGCTTCGGCCGGGCGGAAGCGGTGTCGGCCAACCAGGTAACCGGCGGCGCGCTCGCGTGCGCCGGTCGCGGCAAGCTCGCGGCTTTTCTCACTCGCGGCCATAGAACCCCGCCGGCTTCAGCAGAAGCACGATCACGGTGACGGCATAGATGAAGAAGCCGCCGGCATCGGCGAGCAGGTACTTCCCGCCCGTATCGATGATGCCAAGCACCAGCGCGGCCAGCAGCGTTCCTTTCAGGCTGCCAAGGCCGCCGACCGCCACGACGATCAGGAACAGCACGAGATAGAGCAGCGCAAAATTCGGATTCAATCCGAGCAACTGAATCGCAAGTCCGCCGCCGAGCGCGGCAAGCCCGGAGCCCAGCGCGAACGTTAGCGTGAACAGCCGATCCACATTGATGCCTATCGATTCCGCCATGCGGCGGTTATCGACCGCCGCCCGCACCATCGCGCCGACGTTGGTGCGCTCGAACCCGTACCAAAGCACGGCGATCAGTGCGGCGCCGACCGCGATCATAAAGACGCGGTAGGCAGGGAAAGACCGGAAGCCGAGATTGACCGAGCCTTGCAGCCAATCCGGCAGCGGCACCGATTTCGGGATGGGCCCGTAAAAATAGGTGAAAGTAGCGATCGCCATGAAGGCAAGTCCGATGGTCAGCAGAACCTGCTCGAGATCGGTCGCCCGGTAAAAGCGCCGGTAGAGACGGCGCTCGAAGCGCACACTGATGAGCGCGACCAGCACCGCCGCGATGATCAGGGAGGGAACAAAGCCGACACCGTAGGAGCGCGTGAGTGAGACGACGACATAGCCGCCGATCATCGCGAACGCGCCGTGGGCGAGGTTCACGAAGTTCATCAGCCCCATCGTCACCGAAAGGCCGACGGAAGTGATGAACAGAAACATGGCGTAGGCCAAGCCGTCGAACAGGATGCTGACGGCAATATTGGCGTATTGCGGCACGAGCCCCACCTCGCGTTAAGAAAAACGCCGCCGCGTGTTTTATGCGCGGCGGCGCCGATTACTGTCAAATGCGATCAGGCGATCACTTGCCGCAGCGGCCGATCTTGAGGACCTTGCATTCGTCCTTGACGTCTTTGACCGTGTCGAGAATGCGCTCGCCGAGCTTGCCGTCGGGCTTGCGGTAGACCTCCATCACATGCTCGTTCTGGACGATGTCGCGAGTGGCAGGGTCGATTTTCACCGGGCCCCGCGGTCCGACTGCGGACCATCCCTTCATCGCATCCACCACTTTCATGCCGTCGGACAAATTGCCGTGCAATTTGTTGATCGTGTCGAAGATCGCATGCATGGTGTCCCAGCCCGCCGCCGACATGAAGTCCGGATAGGAGTCGGCACCGTAGGCCTTGTGCCATTCTTCCTTGAATTTTTTGTTGGCGGGGCTGTCGAGATCGACCGCGTAGTGGCCCATCACGATCGTGCCGATCGCGGCGTCGCCCATATCTTGTAGCTTGTTGTCGGGGATGAGATCCATCGGGCCGATCAGCTTGATGCCCGCCTTGCGCAGTCCGAGTTCGCCGTAGGCCTTCATGATCCCGGTCGCATGCGCGCCGGACGGAACGAAGGCGTAGAGGCAATCGGGATGAGCGTCCTTGACGCGTTGCAGGAACGGCGTGAAGTCCGGCACCTGCACCGGGCTTCCCATCGGGATCGTCAGCGTCACCTTGCCGCCGGCCTTTTTGTAACCGGTCTCAAACGCCTCGATGGAATCCTTGCCGGGCGGGAAATCCGTATAGGCGACAGCCGCCGTCTTACAGCCGATCTTGTTGTAGGCATAGCCGCCCATCGGGTACGCGGGATCCCACATGCTGAAGGACAGCCGCACGATGTAAGGCGACAGGTTGGTGATCCATGCCGTGCCGGCATTGGCGATCACCATCGGCACCTTGGCCTGCGTGATGACGGGCGCGAGCGCGATCGCCGACGGCGAAAACACGAATCCGGTCACCAGCTGCACCTTGTCGTTGGTGATCAACTCGGTGGTGACGCGCTTCGCAACCGCGCCGGTTGGCGGCCCTTCATCGCGCTTGATGATTTCGACCTTGTTCGGGGCGATGTCCTTCGCGTGCAGCTTCACATAGAGATCGAACGCCTTGTCGATCTGATGTCCAAGATCCGCATTGGCGCCGCTAAACGGCAGCACGACGCCGACCTTGACGGACGCCGCCTGTGCGGTTCCGCCCACCGCGAGCGCCAGGGCCGTCAGCCCCAGCCATCGTAAAATTCGCATCTTGTTCCTCCCTTAGGTCCTTGAATTAGTTTGGAGTCCCACTAATTCACGGCCGCGCTTCTGCGCCCTGTCTAAGGTGGACCAAGTCGAAGCCTGAGGTCAATCGGCATCGCCGCCGCGGCGCACATGAGGCGCGCGCTAAACACTCGCGGAAGACGACTGACCGGAAAGGGAAAACCGGCGGTCAGACTGTCGATTTCGCGGCAGCTTCTGAAGCGGTCAGGCCCGGCTGCAACGGCACATCGTCTGTCGGACCCAGAACAAGATCGGCGGAGGCGGCGATCTCGACACGGTCGCGCCCATTCTTTTTCGCGAAATAGAGCGCCTGGTCGGCGCGCGCCAGCAGATTTTGCAAGTCAAGCATCGAGCCGGCACAGTGAGCGATGCCGATGCTGAGCGTCGCTGCAACGGGGTTGCCGTCGATGTCAGCTGTTGAGTCCGCAAATGCCGTCCGGATCCGCTCGGCAACGGCGACAGCCTTCTCCGGGCTTACATCATAGAGAACCGCCGCGAATTCCTCGCCGCCGAGACGGCCGATCAAGTCCGATGAGCGCACGATCTGCCGCGCGGCGTCGGCAAAAATCTCCAGCACTCTGTCGCCCGCCGCGTGACCGAAGCGATCGTTGATCGATTTGAAGTGATCGAGGTCAATTGCGAGCACCGCCGTCGGGCGCGGATCGGCGACATAGCGATTTGCGAGCGCATTCGCATCCTGCAAAAACGAGCGGCGGTTCGCGATGCCGGTCAGCGGATCGATCATCGCCGCGGTCCGATGCCGCAATTCGGTGCGCTCTTTTGCCATCGCCAGCAGAATGAAGGCGATCGAAATCGTGAAGAGCAGTGCCTCGAAGCTCAGCACCGTCAGCCAGACGCTGCCGAACATGCGACCGCTCGACGGCAACGGCAGCACGGCAATCAACGGCGTGCGCACCAGGAAGAGCGCGCCATGCGTAAACAGCAGGAAGATCGCCGGCCATCGCGAGACAAGCTTTTCGCCGCGCCCGCGCCAAAACTCGTAGGCCGTGAGCCAGATGTACGCGGTAATGATGCCGGAAGCGATCAGAACGCGAATTTGGATGGCATTGGCGAGGATCGGCAACCGGCACACCAGAAGCCAGAGCACCGCGCCGGTTACGAGATATACTGGCTCAGCCGGCCGACCGTCGAACACCCGCGCGCCCGTCCAGCCGACCGCATAAGCCGTGAACAGCAGTGCATTGGCGAGATCGATTGAAATCAGATCCGGCGCCGATCCGTACGTGCCGAACAAAACGATCGACGCGGCGCGAAAAAGATGAGCGAAGCCCCACCAGACCACTGCCGTAATGGCCGTGTTTTGCACCCACGCAAACAGCAGAAGCAGCCCGAGCAGCGCCTCCACGTAAATCGTCACCATGAAGAGTGTATGGACGTCGAGATTCATTGCTTACGGGCGCATTTTTGCGCGTGCGCCTTTCCCCACCTGCCCCGCGAACGAATATCGGCTACGCACCAAACAACTGGTGAATGCTGGTATCCCAATGCCCTTTATGGTTTCGGGGACCTTTCCAGATCTTTTGGACATTTGCCGGCGCCTGCGCGAGGTCGCAACGCAATCCTCGCAAATCGCCGCGAAAGCATGGGAAAACCTGCCCTTGTCGGCCCTTCACCGCTCAATTAGGGTCGAAAAGCCATGCAAATTCGCGACGGTATCGTAGAAGCGATCGGCCACACGCCGCTCATCAAGCTCAAGGCAGCATCCGAGGCGACCGGCTGCACCATTCTCGGCAAAGCCGAATTCATGAATCCCGGCGGGTCGGTCAAGGATCGCGCCGGACGCCAGATGATCCTCGAGGCCGAAAATCGCGGCGAATTGCGGCCGGGCGGCCTGGTCGTGGAAGCGACCGCCGGTAACACCGGCATCGGACTGGCGCTGGTGGCGAATGCGCGCAGCTATCGCACGATCATCGTCATTCCGGAAACGCAGAGCCAGGAAAAGAAAGACGTGCTGCGCCTATTCGGCGCCGAGCTCGTTGAGGTGCCTGCTGTCGCGTTCAGCAATCCGAACAACTACCAGCACGTCGGCCGGAGATTGGCGGAGCAGCTGCGGAGCACCGAGAAGAACGGCGTCATATTCGCGGATCAATGGAATAATCTGGCGAACAGCAAGGCGCATTACGTGTCGACCGGGCCGGAAATCTGGGACGATACGAACGGGCGTATCGACGGCTTCGTTTGCGCCGTCGGCAGCGGCGGCACGCTCGCCGGCGTGTCGAATTATCTCAAGGAAAAAAAGAAAGATGTGGTGATCGGCGTCGCCGATCCGCACGGCGCGGCGATGTACAATTATTTCGATCACGGCGAAGCCAAGGCGACGGAAGGCGGCTCGATCACCGAAGGCATCGGGTTGGGACGCGTAACGGCCATTGTCGAGCAGATGAAGGTTGATAAGGCCTATCTCATTCCCGACGAGGAAGCCGTTCCGATTATTTTCGACCTGATGAAGGACGAAGGTCTCTGCGTCGGCGGCTCATCCGGCATCAATGTCGCGGGCGCCATTCGGCTCGCCAAAGATCTCGGCCCCGGCCGCACCGTCGTGACCATTCTCGCCGATTTCGGCACGCGCTATCAGTCGAAACTGTTCAATCCGGAATTCCTGCGCTCGAAGAAGTTGCCTGTGCCTGAATGGCTCGAGCGCCGATCGGACATCAAGCCGCCGTTCGAGAAGAACTGAGAGGACGGATGGCGACGGATTGCCTCTTCCGCGACGATTCGTACTCGAAAGAATGCGAGGCGCGCGTCCTTGCTGTCACGGATCCGGGCGGCATCGTGCTTGACCGCACGGTGTTTTACGCGACCTCCGGCGGACAACCGGGCGATACGGGCGAACTTTCGACCACTTCAGGCACACGCATCCCGATCGCGATTGCCGTCTACACCGACCAGGCCAAGACCGAGATCGCGCATGTGCCGGCGCCCGGTTCGCCTGCGCTTAGCGTCGGCGATACCGTGACGGCCAAAATCGATTGGGAGAAACGCTATGCCCGCATGCGCATGCACACCGCGCTGCATCTGCTATCCGCTGTTCTGCCTTACCCGGTGACCGGCGGCTCTGTCGGCGAAGGCGAGAGCCGCCTCGATTTCGATATTCCGGAGGCGGGCCTCGACAAGGATGAAATCACCAAAAAAGTCATGGCGATGATCGCGATGGATGCGCCGGTGACGAGCCGGTGGATAACCGACGAAGAATTGCAGGCCAATCCGGGCCTCGTGAAAACCATGTCGGTCAAGCCGCCGATGGGAACAGGCCGGGTGAGGCTCATCGAAATAGCGAACCTCGACCTTCAGCCCTGCGGCGGCACGCATGTGCGCTCAACCGGCGAGATCGGCGCGGTGCGCGTCACGCAGATCGAGAAGAAGGGCAAGCAGAACCGTCGCGTGCGGCTTGCGCTCGGGTAACGCAAGGCAGCGGAACGATCGCGTGTCGCCGAGCATTAATCCTGTTTCGACGGACCAAGAGATGACTGAAAAACTTGCAAGCCGCTGGCTCAAGTCGACCGACTGGCTCGCGGACAATCTCGGCAAAAACAACATCGTCGTGGTGGACGGCTCTTATTATTTGCCGACGCAAGGCCGCGATGCCCATGCCGAATATCGCACCGCCCACATTCCTGGCGCGGTGTTTTTCGACATCGAGACGATCGCGGATAAATCCACCGATCTGCCGCACATGCTGCCGGGGCCGGATGATTTCGCCCAGGCCGTCGGCGCGCTCGGCATCACAGAGACCGACACCATCGTCGTCTACGACGGGCTTGGCTTCTTTTCCGCGCCGCGCGTGTGGTGGACCCTTCGCATCTTCGGCGCGAAGGACGTTTTCATTCTCGACGGCGGATTGACGAAGTGGAAACAAGAAGGCCGTCCGACCGAAGCCGGCGAGGCCAAACGCGAGCCGCGCCCGTTCAAAGCGGAGATGGACACCGGCGCGGTCGCGATGGTGGCCGATGTGCAAATGGCGCTGAACAATGGCGACGTCCAGGTCGTCGATGCCCGCTCGGCGGGCCGCTTCAAAGGCACGGAACCCGAGCCGCGTAAGGGCCTGCGCTCCGGTCACATGCCGGGCGCGCTGAATGTGCCCTCCTCCGCGATCGTCGAGAACGGGAGACTGGCTTCGCCGGAGAAAATTGCGGCCGCGTTCAAGAAGGCCGGCGTCGATACCGACAAGCCGATCATCGCCAGTTGCGGCTCAGGCGTGAGCGCCGTGGTGCTCGCGATGGGGCTCGACGCCATCGGCAAGAAGATGCCGCGCATTTACGACGGCTCCTGGACGGAATGGGGCGGACGCGCCGATCTTCCCGTCGAAAAGGGCTAGGCCGTGGCGCGGCGCGCGCGCCGATGCGCGCTGGTCACCGGGGCTGCACACGGCATCGGCCGCGCGATCACGCAGCATCTCCTCGATAACGGTTGGGTGGCATGTACCGTCGACTTGCCGAAGAGCGGGCTCGCGCGGGCTTATTCCAGGCGCAGTCGCGACGCCGTTTCGCTGGAGGGCGATGTCGCCGACGAAATGACGGCCGAGCGCGCGGTGAAAGCAGCGCTTGGTCGATTTGGCCGGCTCGATGCGGTTGTCTCAAATGCGGGCATCATGATCCGCAAGCCGATTCGGAATCTGACGCTCACCGAATGGCATCGCGTCATCGACGTCAATCTCACCGCGACGTTGCTGCTCGCGCGCGCGGCGGAAAAGCCATTACGCAAGGCAAAAGGCGCGATGGTCACCATCGCCTCGACGCGCGCGCTGATGTCGGAGCCGAATACGGAGTCCTATTCGGCATCCAAAGGCGGCATCGTCGCCCTCACCTATGCACTATCGATCAGCCTCGGGCCCGATATCCGCGTGAATTGCATCAGTCCCGGCTGGATTGCCACCGAGAAGTTCAGTTCCTTGCGCCGCTCCGATCATGCGCAGCACCCCGCCGGACGCGTCGGCAAACCGGAAGACATCGCCGAAATGGTTGCATTCCTGCTCGACGGCGAGCGTTCCGGTTTCATCACCGGGGCGAACTTCATTGTCGACGGCGGGATGACGCGGAAAATGATATACGAAGAATAATATATGTTATTCTTGGCTCTCGCCCGCAAACCGGGCGATGGCCCCGCCAACGGATGGAGGCGGCGATGATCTTCCGCCAGCTCTTCGACAGCGTATCAGGCACCTACTCGTATCTGCTTGCGAGCCGCGCCGGCGGCGAGGCGCTCATCATCGATCCCGTTTTGGAAAAAGTCGATCGCTATTTGCAGCTCGTGCGCGAGCTCGATCTGAAATTGGTCAAGGCCGTCGACACCCACCTGCACGCCGATCACATTACCGGCCTCGGCGCGCTGCGCGACCGCACGCATTGCATCACGGTGATGGGCGAGAACACCAAAGCGGACGTCGTCTCCATGCGGCTTGCGGAAGGCGACAAGCTCACCATCGAGGGCATGAGCCTCGACGTTCTCTACACGCCGGGACACACCGACGACTCCTACAGCTTCGTCATGGCCGACCGCGTGTTCACCGGCGACACGCTCTTGATCCGCGGCACCGGCCGCACCGATTTC
>JAICMO010000002.1 GCA_025929185.1 Pseudolabrys sp. | reverse complement strand
TGATCGCGGCGGATTGGCTTTGGGTTTCGCGCGAGCGCGATCTGGGTGCGAAGCTTGTGTTCTATCCGTATTCAAGCGCGCTCGGCGCCGTCATGGTGGCCGGCAATTCGCCGATCAGAAGCCTCGGCGACCTGAAAGGAAGGACATTGGCGGTCGCGGGCGGCGCGCTCGACAAAAGCTGGCTCCTGTTGCAGGCGGCGGCGAAGCAAAAAGGCGTCGATCTCAAGCGAGTGGCGAACGTAATTTACGGCTCCCCGGCGCTGCTTGCGGGCAAGATGGCGCAAGGGGGGATCGACGCAATGCTCAACTACTGGAATTTTTGCGCGCGGCTGGAGGGACAAGGCTTCCGCCGTCTCATCGGCATCGATGATTTGCTGTCCGCTTTCCACGTTAGCGGACGGCTGTCGATGCTCGGCTATGTTTTCGATGAATCGTGGGCGGCTGCGCATCGGCAGGCGGTCGACCGCTTCCTTGCCGCTACGCGTCAAGCCAAGGACATTTTGCTGAAGTCCGATGGTGAATGGGAAAGAATAGCGCCACTCGTTGGGACGCCGGATGCCACCACTCTAAAGGTTTACCGCGACCGTTACCGTGAGGGCATCCCGCGGCGTCCGATCGATGCGGAGGAAAAGGACGCGCGCGTGCTCTATCGCGTTCTTGCGAATCTCGGCGGCGCAGCGCTGGTAGGGCAGGGCAAGGAGCTGGCGCCTGGAACCTTCTATCGTCCGGCGGATTCCAACTGATCAGATGGTCCGTCTCGTTTCGCTCATCCTGTTTTTCGCGATCTGGTGGCTCGCCTCTTTGTTCGC
Organism: Pseudolabrys sp.; assembly: GCA_025929185.1. Classification (GTDB taxonomy): domain Bacteria; phylum Pseudomonadota; class Alphaproteobacteria; order Rhizobiales; family Xanthobacteraceae; genus Pseudolabrys. The sequence continues at coordinate 63,974 of JAICMO010000002.1, read as the reverse complement.
CGGTCCGCAGATGCTGCCGGGGCCCGAAAAGGTAATGGCCGTCATCATCGCGCAGGCGCGCACCGGCGAGCTGTTCTTTCAGGTTGGCGTGACGCTGGCGCGGGTCTTTGTGGCCTTCACGCTTGCCATGGTCGGCGGCACCGCGCTCGGATTTCTCATGGGCCGCAGCAAGCTCGCCGATTCGATTGGCGATCCATGGTTGATCGTGCTGCTCAATCTGCCGGCGCTCGTGATCATTGTGCTTGCCTTTATCTGGGGCGGACTCACGGAAGTGGCCGGCGTGCTCGCGGTCGCGATCAACAAGCTGCCCAATACGATTGTGACCGTGCGCGAGGGCGCTCGATCGCTCGATCCGCGCCTCGACGAGATGGCGAAGGTCTACGGCCTGCCGCGTTGGAAATCGCTGCGGCACGTCATCCTGCCGCAGCTTGCGCCTTATATCGCGGCAGCCGCGCGCTCGGGCTTGTCGCTGGTCTGGAAAATCGTGCTCATTGTCGAATTGCTGGGCCGTCCGAACGGGGTCGGTTTTGAAATCGGCACAGCCTTTCAGCTCTTTGACGTAACGCGTATTCTTGCCTATGCGCTCGCATTCGTTATCGTCATTCTCGCGATCGAAACCGTCGTGGTGCAGCCCATTGAACGACGCGCGTCCCGCTGGCGAAGCAAAGCAGCTTGAGGTCCATATCGAGCGCAAGGCGTTCGCAGCGGCATCGGGCGGACGGCTCGATGTTCTGCGCGATATCGCGTTCACGCTCAAACGTGGCGAGGTGGCGGCCTTTGTGGGACCTTCCGGCTGCGGCAAGACGACGTTGTTGCGGATCATCGCGGACCTCGACAAAGATTTCGAGGGTAACGTGCGACGCGCGGACTCAATCTCGCTCGCTATGGTTTTCCAGGAGCCGCGGCTGCTGCCGTGGCGCACGGTTGAGCAGAACGTGCGGCTGGTCGCACCAGACCTAAGCAACCAGGCGCTCGCATCGTTACTGAAAGAGCTGGACCTCGACGCGCACCGCCGACACTTTCCGGCAGAATTGTCGCTGGGCCTCGCCAGACGCGTTTCTCTTGCGCGGGCGCTTGCCGTCAAGCCGGACCTGTTGCTGCTCGACGAGCCGTTCGTCTCGCTCGACCAGGCGCTTGCGGCGCGGCTGCGCATGCAATTGTCGCGCTTGATGCGCGACCTTTATTTGACAACTCTGCTGGTCAGCCACGACCTCGAAGAAGTTGCACGCCTTGCCGACCGCGTCTTCCTGCTCTCGCCGCGACCTGCGAGGATAATCGCGGAGATTCCGTTGGCAACGCCTCGCGATGCGCGCTCGGACCGGGAGATTGTGACGATGAGGACCGAGGTCGCAAAACAAATTGCTGAGTTCGCTCCTCCGCTCATCCCATGACGAATTGCGGCCATCGCGCATGACACTGCTTATTTTCGATTGCGACGGCGTTCTGGTGGATTCCGAATTGCTTGCTCACGCGGAGCTGGCCTCGTTGATGACCGCGTTGGGCCGACCGATGACCACGGAACAGGCGATTGAAATCTTTGCAGGCAAACGCCTGCAAGATGTCATGCAATCGGCGCAAGCCTTGCTGTCGAGGCCCATACCTGCCGACCTGGCGGAAGAAGCGGGCAAGCGGCTGCTGGCACGGCTTCGTTGCGAGCTCAAACCGGTTGAGGGCGTGCGCGAAGCCATCGAGGCGCTGCCATGGCCGCGCTGCGTCGCATCATCGTCGACGCGCGAGCGGCTGAAGCTTTCACTCGATGCCGCCGGCCTCGCTGATTTGTTCGACGATCGTTTGTTTAGTGCCGAGGAGGTCGAGCGCGGAAAGCCCGCGCCCGACCTCTTTCTACGTGCCGCCTGTTCATTCGCGGCGAAGCCGATAGACTGCATCGTTATCGAGGATTCCACGCTTGGCATTCGAGCGGCCCGCGCAGCGGGAATGAGGGCCATCGGCTTTGTCGGCGCAAGTCATGCCGCGGCCCAACTCGGTCGACAGCTCAAGGACGCAGCAGCCGATTGCGTGATTGACAAGATGTCGGAATTGCCCGCCTGCGTGGAGCATCTTACGGCGGCCGGATAGCGCGCCGGCGCTGGCTTGCGCCTGCCCGCCTGCGGGCGCAAAAATTGCCGCGGTATGTGTGGAGCTTCCTCATGGCGGGCAGGGCGATCGCAATCGCAACGTTGATACTGTGTGGACTGTTCGGCGTCGGACGCGTCGCGGCGCAGGACATGATGCGCTACATCGACCTGAATTCCCCCGAAATGACCACCGCGGAAATGACTCGCGCGCAAGTCGCCGCCGTGGCCGCTGCTGCGAGCGCCGATCGTCCGGCAGATTTCACCGGCAAGAAACTCTCCGGGCTCGATCTGTCCGGTCTCGACCTCTCCGGAGCCATTTTTCGCGCGGCGCGACTCAACAAGACCAAGCTCGTCGGCGCGAAGCTTGACCGCGCCGTTTTCGATCAGGCATGGCTGCTTGACGCGGACATGAGCCGGGCGAGCCTTCGCGGCGCGAGCATTTTTGCCGCGCAGATGCAGCATGCGCGGCTTGACGGCGCCGATCTGTCCGGCGCGCGTCTGGTTGCGGACCTGACCGGTGCTAGTCTTGTAGGGGCCAAGCTGGTCGGCGCCAATCTTGCCGCCGATATGAAGAACCAATCCATGGGATTGGTTCACGCTGTTCTAAAATCGGCCCGTCTTGACAGCGCGGACCTGCACGACGCCGATCTTTCCCGCGCCGACCTTGCGTTCGTGTCGCTCAATCGCGCCAATTTGTCCGGCGCGACGCTGCGAGGTGTCGATCTGAGCGGTGCGGATTTGAGTGGCGCTACCGTTTCCGGAGCCGATTTCACCGGCGCGGATCTCGCTTCCGCGCGGCTGGTGGCGCCGGTCGGCCTTGATGCTGCGCGTAATTTCGACAAAGCTCTCAATCGCGACCGGCTCCTGCGGCACTAGGCGGCCGCATAAGGCAGGAGGAAAAACATGCGGGCCTTCGCGATCGCATCGATTGCCGTCGTTCTCATCACCACTGGAGCGGTGGCTCAAAAAAAACCAACCCGCTTCTGGAACTTGACCCTTTACACGATCACCAGCCTGCAATTGTCGCCGGCCGGCGAGCAGAAATGGGGCTCCGATCAGTGCAAGAACGATAAAGATGGCACGGTCGATCATGATGAGCGACTGAACGTGACCGGCATCAAGACCGGCCACTATGATGCCAAGCTCGCCGACAAGAACGGACGCGTGTGCATCGTTCGCAATATCGACGTGAAGGAGGGCGCGGTCTTCACGATCGAGGAGAAGCAACTTACAGACTGTCGGAAGTAAACTCAGCGCGGGGCGCGAAATGCCTGAAGCACGCGCAACGCGATGACGTGTTCGGCGACATCGTGCACGCGCACGATTGCGGCCCCGGCGGAAACTGCCGTGAGGCTGACCGCAATGGTGCCGACCAACGTGCCCTCTGATCCATCGCCGGTCAGCCCGCCGAGAAACCGCTTGCGGGATGCGCCCACCATCAGCGGCAGTCCGTAGTCCTTGAGTTCAGGAAGCCGAACGATGGCGTCGCGATTTTGCCTGCTGGTCTTGCCGAAGCCGATGCCGACATCGAGGATAATATGCTGCTTCGGAATTCCTGCCCGCGCGGCAATCGCGAGCGAGCGGTCGAAGAAACGGCGGATATCCGAGATGATATCGAGCGTTTCGTCCTTCTCGCTCCTGTTGTGCATGATGACGACCGCGGCCTCGGCGTTCGCGACCGTGTCGGCCATCCGCTCGTCCTTTTGCAGTCCCCACACATCGTTGACCATCACGGCGCCGAGCGCGAGCGCGCGCGAAGCCACGGCGGCCTTGGTGGTGTCGATGGAAAGCGGCGCCTTCAGTTGCGCCAATTCGTCTAGTAGCCGATCGAGGCGCGCAACCTCTTCCACTTCAGTGACCGGTATGGCGCCGGGCCGCGTCGACTCGGCCCCGACATCGACGATGTCGCAGCCGTCGGCGACCATCTGCTTGGCATGAGCGAGGGCAGGGTCGCGATGCTCAAAACGGCCGCCGTCGAAAAATGAATCCGGCGTGACGTTCAGGATACCCATCACCAGCCGACGCGTGCCGATGCAGCTGAGCAATGCGTCACGCTTGGCGCGCGCATCAGCTCGCATCGGCCGTCGCCCAGATCGTCAAGTTTTTCGTTCGCCGGGAAATTCGCAATGCCAGCGGACAGCCCGCCATTTCGGATGCTCGCCAATCCAGCGCGCGATGTAGGGAGGCGCTCGCATAGCGCATTGTCTCAAAGACTCGGCGGACGAGAATTGAAGATGGCGGTCCTCACATAGCGAGGGATGCGCAATTGCGCATACCGTGATGATCAGTTCGAGGAAGCCCATAACGAATATCTCCGCGCAAGCGACCCCTTGTATTCGCAATAACCGAGTCTGACGAGCATGGTTCATGCCGGTGGATAAAGTATTTCGCCTTTTCCGACACCGGCCATGTCGCCCATCAGCCGGCGCAACGGAGTTCGTACGAATTCCGCAAGCTCTGAACTGTACGGCTTGATGAAAGCGGCCATTAACGCGTTGCTCAATAGATCATGCACGCCACAGTCGGCAAATGTCGGCGATAGCACATTGGACCCTTCAGCGAGGACAATCGTACCACGGCTCATCAGATAACCTGGAAGGGGACCCGCGCGTCCGCGAACGATCAACGTGCCCGCAATCATGCGGCTGCCGGCGTAAGCGGCGGCGTCACCTTCGATGATGATCATGCCGCGGCGAAGACGATCGCCTGCGCGTTCGCCTGCATCTTTGCGCACGATGACAACGCCGCCACGCATGCCGGCCGTCTCGCCGGCGAGCGGACCGCCGAGCCGGTCGCCCGCGCTGCCGGTAATCTCGATCAGTCCGGCTTTCATGCCGGAACCGGCCCAAGGACCGGCGGTGCCTGCGATGTAGAGTTTGCCGCCGTTCATCAGGCGCCCTGCCTGACATCCGACATCGCCGTGAACATGGATTTCTCCACGCTCCATTCCGTAGCCGATGCGATCAAGCCGCTCGTGGCCGCCTTCGAAGCGGATAAGCTCGGCGTCACCCATTTGCACGCGAAACACGTCCCCGACGCATAGCCGCTGCCGCGTCGTCTGCAATTCAATGCGCTGGATTTCTGCCGGGCTCAAATTCGCGAGGCGGTTCGGCACGAGCGGCGAAAGATCGAGCCGCTGCATCGGCTGCTCCCGCAGGCTGAAGACGAGTGCCGTCACGGCACAAGATCCTTGAGATGGAAATGGTGCGGCCCGAGCTTGCCACCATAGTTTCCTGCGCCGATGCGCAAGATGCCGCGTTCGGGTCCGAGCGCCACGGTGGCAGCGATACCCGCGCGCATGGCGGCGGCGACGGATGCGGGCGTCAGGCCATCGATGACAATTTCGAGCACCGATCCGATATCGGCATCGAGTTCGCTCCGTCCGCATCCCTTGAGCGTCGGGCAATAAGCGTCGTTCGTCGATGCCGCCGCGCCTTTGTATTTCGAGCCGACCTTTGAGCCGGAACGCGCGATGCCGCCGGGGAAGGGGACGATCACGTCCGGCACTGCCGCAATCGACGCCACCGCGGCTTCCGCCGCAACAAGCGTTTTTTGGGCATCGGCGCCCATGAGGACGATGTTGCCACCGCCGACCGCGCTCTTTGTCAGGCCGGTCGTTGCTTCGCAGACAAATTCGCCATCCATCACCGGCACGCGCCAGTAGCGCTTGTCACCGAACCGCTTCGAGATTTGCCACCCGTCGCCGAAGAAGCGCAGAGCATTTCCGAGCTTCAGTTCTTCTTCAGCCTCAAGGCCGGCGTAGCACGCCGAGCCGGGACTCGTGAGCACGCATTGGCCGACGCGGTTTTGCAGCTGCTTTTGCAGCTCGGTGGTGGAAACCGCGAAGAGCAGTACGCGCACGCCGGGCCGGCCATCCGGTGTCGCGTCTGCTGCAATCTCGCAATCGATGCCCGCTTCGCAGCCGCAGCCGATGATGGAGGTGGCAAAGCCCGTCATCGTTTGTGCGGCTTGCCGTGCCCAGCGCACCGCAGGTGCGGTGATGATTACTGCCGTCGCCCGCATGGCGAACGCTTCGGCAAAAGTGTCGTCAATACGCACGCCATTCGCGTTCAACTGAGGCATGGCACGGTTTCAAAAGGATCAGGCCGCCCGATGGCAAGGTCGGCGACAGTCATAAAATCGGGCGACAATCCGTAGCGGTTTTCGTAGTAGTCGCGCATGCGCCGCTCGATGGCGCGCCCGCGCGCCGGATGCACGTTGAGCGTTCGGCCGAATGGCTGATGAAGTACGTTTCCGTTGCGGACGACAAGTTCGCCGGACTTGAAGACAAATGCAGCGTTACGGAACATCGCGGCCTTGTCTTTGAAAGGCGCGTAAACCGCAATATCGGCGATCGCGCCGGCTGCCAGGTGCCCACGATCCCTCAAGCCGAGCAGCCGCGCCGGCGCGGCCCGGGTCATGATGGCGATCTCGTTGAGCGTGTACTCGCGTCCGATCGAGGGCAGGGTGGTGACCTCGATTGCTTCCTTCGGCAGCTTGGTCATCCACTCGGCCCGAAGGCTCCGGTCCAGGAGGAGCGCAAGTATATCGGGGTAGGCCGTGAACGGCGCACCATTGGGGTGATCCGTCGTGAAGAACACGCGCCATGGGTCGTTGATGAGAAGGAAAAGTTCGAGACCGGCGGCCCACTGGACGGCGTTGTAGAAATCGTTTGCGCGATACGCATAAGGCACGATGCCCGCGCCATTCGAATCTCCGTCGAGAATGATCCATTTCTTCGGCCGCGCGCCGTTGCGCGCATTGAATTGGCGCAGCACGTCGGCGGAAATCGTAACGGTCTGGCCGAACATCACCTGTCCAACGTCGATGGTGAGGTGCTTCGCAGCGTTGACCGCGTCGGCAAGGCGCGCAGCGGCGGAGGAAAAGCCGCGCGGTCCCTCCTTTCCGTAGCCGTAGAATTGCAGATGCGCGAGATGCAGCGGCAGGCCCTCCGCCGCCTGGATCGTGGCGAGCGCCGTCTCGACGTTGCCGGGAATGCCGAGATTGTTGCAGTGGAGGTGCAATGGATGCGGCAGACGCAGTTCGTGCACGGCCTTCTGTAGCGCCTTGAAGATCGCGCGCGAGGAGATGCCGTATTCGGGCACCACATCGTCCAGCGAGAAGCTCCTCACATTGTCCTTGAACGCCGCGGCGCCGCCGGCATTGATCACCTTGATGCCGAGCGCCCGCGATGTGGCGAGGGTCCAGGCTATGTAGTCGCGGACCGCCTCGCCGCCCTCGCGCCGCCGCAGCAGGTTGAGCAGGAAATCGTCGTTGCCGAGCACCGTCAGCGTGGCTTTGTCGATGATCGGAATGTCGGCGAGCTCAAGATGCGCGTGAAGGGCGTGCTCTGGCAGCACCGCCGGCTCGACGACGGTCGTAAACCCCATCGCCGCATAGAGGCGGCCTGTTTCGGCGGTGGTCCAAGCACCTTTAGCGGTCGTGACATGACCGGCATGCTCGAAAGCCGCATAGCGCTGCTCGGGCAGCAACAACCGACCGAGATTCTCGTTGCTGCCGGCGATATGCGAATGGATATCGATCGCGCCCGCCATCACGATCATGCCGGCCACATCGTACGTTTCGTCGGGCCGGCCATTTTCCGGCGGGGCGACAAGGCGTCCGTCGCGAAACCAAACGTCGCCGACGCCGTCGCGGCCATTGGCCGGATCGACGATGTGTCCGCCGGCAAGCCGCGTCAGCATGGGGAGGGTACCGGCAAAGTCGCCGCGATGCCGCCGATCGCGTCTGCGACGGACATAACGTTAGCCCGAGAAGTAACTCTAGAAAACGCGAGCGTTCCCGTCGCAGCTAAGTACTCGACGCTATCGTGATCCGTGCCCGGTTGGCCGACCGAGATGGCGACGGCCGGCGGCCGATCAAAGCAATCGAGTCCGTTCGTGAGCGCGATGATCGGCACCTCGCGTTTCCACGGGGGCGCCATGGGGTGGTACGCGGAAATCCAGAGCGCGCAATCGGCCTCGCCGGTGTCGACGAGCCGGACACCATCGAAGCGCCAGGGATCGTGCTCGGGATCGCCGCGGCCGAAACCGGTGCGGACGGGAAAGCCGGTCATCCAGCCGCTTACCTGCTGCACCGCTGCGGCATCGTTGCCTGGCGCAAGCGGCAAGCCGGAGAACCGTGTCGTCGCGTTGAGATCCTTTACCAGACCGCACAGCATCTCGATCGTGAGTGCGTCGTTCTCCGCGGCCGACCAGACAGCCACGCCGAAACGCGCCTGCGGCAGCTCCGATGCCAGCGCATCGATTTTCCGCAAATCGGGTGTGTCGTTCCTCACAGCGTGTCCGGCGCAGCGCGCGCGCAAAGCCGCCAGCATGACGGGCAGATTACGGGGATTATTGCCGATCGTTTCGATGTCGGAATGTGCTTCAGTGTTGCCGTTGCTTGGACAAAGCCACACGATTCGTCGGCTGTTTAGCACGCTCGATTTTTCGAAAAGGCGGGCCGAAATTTCAGGCCAGGTTTCGACCAAGCCGGCGCCTACCAGAAGCAAAAGATCGCCGCGCAAGCGCGCCTCGTTCGGAGTCGTGATCATCATGCCGGACTCGCGCATGACGTCGAGATCGCGCAAGAGCGCGGCCGAATGCATGTGATCGATCACGGCTCCGATTTGCTGTGCCAGCGCAATAGCGGCACGCGCCCCGGCCACATCGGTCCCGAGGCCGGCGATGAGCGGCATGCGGCTCGCCTGCAACAGCTTCGCCGCCTCTTTTGTTGCAGCCTCAAGCGTTGCGGGCTTATCTCGAATCCAAGCACCCGCCATCCCGTCCTCCTCGCCGGCGGCGCTTATACGTCGTATTTGATATAGGCGAAGCGCTGGTCTTTCTCGGGGGTGCCTTCAAGCGCCCCGCCTTCTTTGCCCGGACGCCACTGAACGACATCCTCGATTTTCTTTGCGAGCTCGAAATCTTTGTCGGTGATGCCCTTCGCGGCGTGATTCTGCAGGCGGACCTCTACCCACGCATACGAAGCCGTGAGATCGGGATGATGCCATGCTGCCTCGGCCAAATGACCGACGGCATTGATGACCATCAACGTTCCCTTCCAGCTATTGGTGCGGTACTTGCGGCGAATCCAGCCACCCTCCAGCCGCCAATGCGGCAGGTCACGGGCGAGCCGCGTTTTGACCTCATCGTCGGTGTAGGTGCGTTCTTTGGTCGTTTCAGATGTCATGGCGGAAAACTCTTTCCAAGAGCTTCAAGTCTGGCCGATTGCCAAGCGAGTCCTGATGCCGCAGTCTAAACCGGGATTACCTTATGAAAAACCCCATGCTCAAAGATCAGGAGCGTCTGGTTGACGATGCGCCGCATAGCGTGACCGTCAGCGTACCGGGCCGACTGCATTTTGGTTTCTTCGACCTCAATGGTGGAGTCGGTCGAAAGTTCGGAAGCATCGGCGCTTCAATCAGCGGATTGCGAACGCGGATTAGCATCTCACGCGCAGAAGAGACGGCGGTCAGCGGTCCCGATCGCGAACGCGCGCGCCGGCATGTTGACAGCATGCGTAACCTTCTCGGGCACAGTGGCGGCTATCGCGTCGACATCCTGGAAACGGTGCCGAGCCATGCCGGGCTCGGTTCGGGAACGCTGATGGCGCTTGCGATCGCGGCGGGCATTCGCCGTCTGCACGGATTGCCGCTCGACATTCGCGCAGATGCCGTGCGGCTTGGGCGAGGCGGCCGCTCCGGCGTTGGCATCGGTCTGTTCGAGTCCGGGGGCGTCGTTGTTGACGGTGGACGCGGAGCAAATGCGGATATCGCGCCCATCATCAGCCGCCTGCCTTTTCCCGAAACGTGGCGCATCGTGCTCATTCTCGACCCTGCGCGGGCGGGACTGCATGGAGAAGATGAGAGTGCCGCATTCGCTAAACTGCCGCCGTTTGCAGCTGCCGATGCAGCGCACATCTGCCGGCTCGTCTTGATGCAGGCTCTGCCGGCGCTTGCCGAGGCGGATCTTGTGTCCTTTGCAACCGCGATCAAGCGGATGCAGGCGCTGCTTGGCTCGTATTTCGCGCCGCTGCAGGGTGGCCGCTCTTTCGCAAGCGCTGCTATCGCCACCGCGCTTGACCTGCTCGAAAGCGAAGGTGCCGTGGGAATTGGCCAGAGCTCATGGGGACCGACCGGCTTTGCTTTTACCGCGTCGGACGACGAAGCTTTGCGGCTTGCCGAGTTTGCGTGCAAACATCCGCGTTGCCGGGGCCTGGACATCCGAGTGTGCAAGGGGCTCAATCGCGGCGCAGAGATAACGGCCGGGGCCGGTGCAGTAACTCCGAAGCGATGACGTCACCGGGAGAAAGCCGTGGCCGACAAGCACATTCTGCATTTCCTGACGCCGCTCAGACATGTGAGCCCGTTCGACATCAACATGGCGCTCGATGCCGGCTTTGAGTCCGTCATCCCATACACGGACGTCAGATCCGACGAAGTAACCGGGCTTGTTCAGGACGCCATGTTTTCGCGGTCGCCAAAAACGGGCGTGAAAACCGGCGTTTTTTTCGGCGGCAAGCAGGCGATCGAGGCGCTCGACATGCTGGCGGCGGCAAAAAAAGCGCTGGTGCCCCCTTTCGGCATTTCGTTCTTCGCCGATCCGGCCGGCTCGTTCACCACCGCCGCGGCCATGGTCGCTTGCGTCGAGAAATTGCTGCGCGAAAAGAAGAACCGCGACTTCAGGGGCTTGCGTGTCGCGGTATTCGGCGCGACCGGCGTGGTGGGATTTTCCTCCGCGGTGATTGCCGCCCTGCATGGCGCGGATGTGACGCTGGTCGGCTATGATGGTATCCGCCGCGTCAGCGAGGGCGCGCGCGAGATCAAGGTGCGTTTCGAGGCCGATGTCGGCGCGGCGGACGGAAGCGACGACGCCAAACAGCGGGCGATCCTCACGCAAAACGAAATCGCGCTGTGCGCCGGCCGCGCGGGCGCGCAGATTCTTTCTCGCGCACAGATCGAAGCTGCCGCCAATCTTCTGATCGTTGCGGATGTCAATGCCGTTCCGCCGTCCGGGGTCGAAGGACTCGATGTGATGGCGAACGGGACCGAGCTCAATTCGCACGGCACCATGGGTATTGGACCGCTTGCGATCGGCAACATCAAGTACAAAACCGAGTGTGGCCTGTTCAAAAAGATGATCGAGGCGACAAAGCCCGTGTGCTTCGATTTTCGCGATGCCTTCGTGCTCGCGCGCGAACTGAATGGGTAAGGAAAAGACGGTGTTGATCGTCGCTGCCTCAGGCCGCGCGCTCGCCGCGTCGGCTCGGCGTGGTGGATACGTTCCCTTGGTCGCCGACCGTTTCGGCGATCAGGATACGCTCGCCGCCGCGGCTGGCCACGTATGGGTCGACCTCAATCGGCCGATCGATGGCGAAAAATTGATTTCGTCTCTCGGCGACTTGCTCGCAGGCCGCGATTGCGCCGGAATTGTGTGCGGCACCGGATTTGAGGACGACGCAGGGCTGCTGGCGCGTATCGGCCGGCGCTGGCAGTTAATCGGCAATGCGGCCGAGATCGTTGCGCGCCTCAAGGACCCCTTGGGCTTTGCCGAAGTCTGCGCCGCCGCCAATGTCCCGCATCCGGAAACCTCGCTGGCCCCACCGCCCGAGAAAGCGAACTGGCTGATTAAGCGCGCCGGCGGCGCGGGCGGTTGGCATATCCGACCGGCCGATGGCGCGGCCAAGCTGGCGAAAGATACCTATTTCCAACGAAAGGTCGATGGCGTTCCGATCTCCGCGTTGATCCTCGGCGACGGGCAGGGGCGGATCATGTTCTGTGGGTTTACGTTGCAGTGGCCTGCGCCAACGCTGCGGCACCCTTTCCGCTACGGCGGCGCGGTTCGGCCGGTTGAAGTCGACGAGGCCACCAAGCGGTCTATGATCGCCGCGGTGGAGCGGATTTGCGGCGTGATTGCGCTCAAGGGTTTGAACAGCGCCGACTTTATGGTCGATGGAAAGGCTTTCCATCTGCTTGAGATCAATCCGCGCCCGAGTGCAACGTTCGATTTGTTCGAGACGGAAGAAAAATCGTTGTTTGCTCTTCATGTCGACGCGTGCCGCGGCACACTGCCCGCAAAACCGCCGGCTTTTGAGGACGCCATGGCCGGCGCGATCGTGTATGCTCAACGCGATCTTGTTGCGCCGGAAATGGAGTGGCCCGAGTGGACCGCCGATCGGCCGGTCGCTGGGAGTCAGATTAGATCTGAACAGCCGCTGTGCTCCGTTTTTGCGCGTGCGCTGGATGCGCATCGGGCACGGCGTCTAGTCGAAGAGAGAATTTCGGCCGTGCATGAATTGCTCGATGTAAGTGTGTGATGACGTTCTCGGCGACCATCAGTGTGAACGCTCGCGCCGCAGCGTTGATTGAGAAACTCAAAGCGGCCGCTACAGAACTTAAGGTCGCGGTCTCTCGGGGCGAGGGCGGGGAGACTCTGATCGATGCCGGCAGCGCGACGCAAGGAAGCATTGCCGCGGGATTGGCCTTGGCAGAAATCGCCATGGGCGGCTTGGGCGCGCTGCAATTGACCTCCAGCACCGCAACTCCTCACTGGCCTTGGACCTTGCAGGTCTATTCGGCAAACCCGGTCATCGCTTGTCTTGCAAGCCAGTATGCGGGCTGGCGTTTGACTCACGAAGAAGGCGAGGATGCCTTTTTCGCGCTCGGCTCGGGGCCGGCGAGGTCGCTGGCGCGGGTCGAGCCGTTGTTTGAAACGCTCGATTACTGTGATGCGGCAAAACACGCCGCCCTGGTGCTGGAAAGCTTTCGCCCGCCGCCGCGCGAGGTGGTCGATAGGGTCGCTCGGGCTTGCGCACTTGACGCAAAGGCACTGACTTTCCTTTACGCGCCGACCCAGAGTCTTGCCGGTGCGACCCAAGTTGTTGCGCGCGTGCTCGAAGTGGCGCTGCATAAGGCGCACGAATTGAGGTTTCCGCTCGAGCGGATTGTCGAGGGAATGGGCGCGGCGCCACTCGCGCCGCCGCATCTCGATTTTGTGACCGCCATGGGCCGCACGAACGATTCCATCATTTACGCTGGCCGCGTGCAGCTTATGGTGACTGGACCGGCCGCCGACGCCCGCGCACTAGCCGACCAATTGCCGAGTGAACGCTCGCGTGACTACGGGCTGCCGTTCGCGGAAATCTTCAAGCGCTTCAAAGGCGATTTTTATGCAATCGATCCGATGCTGTTCAGCCCGGCGCAGGTGATTGTGACGGCGTTGGAAACGGGCGAGAGTTTTCGTTCCGGCCAACTCAATCTAAGGCTGCTCGATGCGTCCTTCTCCTGAATCGGCAGTCCCGTGTAGCCGCGCGTCCGCTGCGACCGTTGCTATCGTCACCGACGCCAACGATTGGCACGCGCGTTCGCTCGCAAAGGCATTCGCTGGCTTGGGGCTAAGAACAAAGCTGTTGTCGCTGGCCGCTTGTCGCATCGATACGGCAAACGGAAGCGGGCTAGGGCTGCCAGGTTTTGAATTTGCTCTTCCCGATGCGGTCCTGGTGCGGGACATGTCGGGTGGAACGTTCGAGGCGGTGACGCTGCGGCTCGGCATTTTGCATGCGCTTTCCGCAGTCGGCATTTCCGTATGGAATAACGCGCGCGCCATCGAGCGCTGCGTCGACAAATCGATGACAAGCTTTCTCCTTGCGCGCGCCGGTTTGCCGACTCCGATGACCTGGGTCATGGAATCGCGCGAAGCGGCAGCGGCCGTTATGCGGTGCGAGCGCGCGCCGCTTGTGCTCAAGCCGTTGTTTGGATCGCAGGGAAGGGGCTTGCGCCTGATACGCAACGTGGAGGATCTTCCCGCCGCGAGCGAGGTATCCGGCGTCTATTATTTGCAACAATTTATTTCGGCGGATCGCGATGGCTTCCATGACTTTCGTGTCCTGGTATCGCGCGGGCGCGTGGTCGCGGCAATGATGCGGCATTCGTTGCATTGGGTGACAAACGTGAAGCGCGGCGGCAGGCCGGTTGCCGCGGTCGCCGACAATGCGATGCGAGACCTTGCCGTTGCCGCCGCCGCGGCGGTCGGCGCGGATTTTGCCGGCATCGATATCATCTACGACCGCGATAATCGGCCCACCATTCTCGAAGTGAACAGCATGCCGGCATGGTCCGGCTTGCAGCCGACGACTTCGATCGATATCGCGGCGGTCCTTGCCGGCGATCTGACGGCAAGCCTCGCAATGCGGACGCGGCAAGGTGCCTGAGCCGCCGGAATCCGTCAGGCAATCGGAACGGATTGCCGCCGCTTTCGTGCAGGCCTGCCGCGACGAGCTTGAGGCGCCAAAGCCAGGTAATGTGCACGCGTTCGCCGACGGTCACCGCATGACGGCAAGCGATTTCGAGCGTAGCGCGATGGCGGCATCAGGCCCGCTCAGTACGCCGAGCGCGCGTATCGGGCAGCGCGTTTTGGGTGCGGTCGAGGCAAGCTTTGCAGCGGTCGGCGTGAATACGAACTTGGGCATCATCCTGCTCTGTGCGCCGCTCGCGGCAGCGGCGGAAGTGGGGCAAGGTGATTTACGCGCACCGCTTTCGCGGATCCTGCAAGGACTCGATCGCAACGACGCCGACCTTGTTTTTCGTGCGATTGTTCGCGCGTCTCCCGCCGGGCTCGGCCGCAGCGAACGGCATGACGTGTTCCAGCCGGCAACGGTGAGCTTGCGCGAAGCAATGGCTGAGGCGGCCGATCGCGACTGCATTGCGCGGCAGTATGTGACGAATTTTGCCGACGTGTTCGAGCGTGGCGAGCTTCTTTTTGTCCGCGCGCTTGCTGCGTCGGCGGACCGGCGGAAGGCTACCCTTGAGCTCTATCTTAGCTTTCTCGCGACGTTTCCCGATACGCACATCGTGCGTAAACACGGCGCCGCGATTGCCGAACAGGTACGTCGCGATGCCGCCCGCCTTCAAATAAAAGTGCAAAACGCCGATCGGCTGGACGATATCCTGCCCACTATTCTCGCGTGGGACGCAAAGCTGAAAGACGGAGGGATCAATCCCGGGACAAGTGCCGACCTTACGGTCGCGACGCTTTTCGCGCATCGTCTGCGAGGCATCTTGCCGCCGCCGCATATCGGTGATTGACTTTGCGCTGCGGAAACTCTTCCGCCGCTATCTGGCTAACCGGTCCGGGACTCGGACGCTGATAACAAGGATAGCCGTTCCGCCGGGCGCCGAAGGCTTGGCGCGCGGCATGAATTTTTGTTTCCTTGGGAGGAGATGGCGATGGCTAAAGTTAACGGACTGTGCGTTGGCGAGTCTCTGGTCGGCGAGGGCAATGAAGTCGCTCACATCGACCTCATCATCGGGCCGCGCGGAAGCGCCGCCGAAACGGCATTCGCCAATTGTCTGACCAACAACAAGGACGGTTTCACTTCACTGCTGGCTGTGGTGGCGCCGAACCTTTTATGCAAGCCTGCGACCGTGTTGTTCAACAAGGTCACCATCAAGGGGGCAAAGCAGGCCGTACAGATGTTCGGGCCCGCGCAACACGCAGTCGCCAAGGCGGTCGCCGACAGCGTTGCCGAGGGCGTGATCCCGCAGGACGAAGCCGACAATCTGTTCTGCTGCGTCGGCGTGTTCATCCACTGGGAAGCTGCGGACGACAAGAAGATTCAGGATTTCAACTATCGCGCCACCAAGGAGGCGCTTGCGCGCGCCATTGCCGGCGAACCGAAGGTCGCCGAGGTCGTCGCCAAGCGCGATCAGGTCAAACATCCGTTCGCGGCCTAGGGCGAAGCCGCAGAACAACGGCAAGCCGTCTAAAGGCGGCTTGCCGGCCGCGCTTGGCGCGACAGGCGTTGAAGACCGGCGGCCGTAATGTGGCCGTTATGCAGGCTGGAGGCGACAAGCGCTCCTGCGATGCCTGCCTGCGCGAGCGCGCGAAGATCGCCGCAATCACGCACGCCGCCCGCCGCATAGATCGCGCGGCCAGGGGCGGCGTCCTTGACCGCGCGAAGACGTTCGAGATCAGGACCGGCATGGCTGCCGACGCGGTCGAGCGTCATGACGATTACGCGCTTGGGCCAAATTTCCGGATTTGCAAGCAGAGCCGGCGGGCCTTGAAACGCATTGCCGCGAAAGTCGAGCGACAGTACGACGCGCTCGTCTTTGGAGAAGTGCTCGACGACGGCGGCCTCGGTTTGCGTCTCGCTTCCGGCAACCAGATAGCCCAGGCCTTCGTCCAACCACTTCTTTGCCGCCCGAAGGTCGGCAATTCCGTTGTCGAGCCAAAGACTCACGTTCGGAAAGGCGCATTTTATCGCGTCGAGCGCGATACGGTTGTCTCCCGTCCCGGCAATGGCATCGAGATCGGCGACATAAAACGTGTCGAAAGGATGGAGCGATAACAGTCCAGCCGCGACGTCGACCGGATCACTGCTGCGGGCCAGCGGCGTTTCAATCGGCCGGTAAAGTTCGCGCTGGCCGCGCCGCGCGTGAACGACACCGCTGCCCTTGAGATCGATAACCGGAATGACCTGCATGCCGGGGTGCTCACACCAGTCGAGCTTGCCCGTCAAGAGGACGTGCTCTTAACTGCCGGACATAAATGCGCAGGGCGGGTGGTCGCATGGCGGTCGTTGTGGGGTGGGACATCGGCGGCGCGCATCTGAAAGCGGCGCGCGCGGAAAACGGCCGGGTCACAGAGGCTATCCAACTCGCTGCCCCCCTTCGGCTCGGACTTGAGCGTCTGAGCGAATCCTTCGTAGAAGCAAGCGCACGGATGGGGCGGGCCAATTGCCATGCCGTGACCATGACCGGCGAACTGGCGGATACATTTTCGTCCCGCGCCGAAGGCGTCGTAAGCCTCACCGCGACAGCCGCGCGCGAATTAGGCGACATACTGCTTTATGCCGGTCGCGCAGGCTTTGTGAAGCCTGTGGATGCAGCCCGAAACGTTGCCGACATCGCGTCCGCCAACTGGCTCGCCAGCGCCTCGGTCGTCGCCAAAGGGCTTGGTTCGGCGTTACTTATGGATCTCGGCTCGACAACGACGGATATCATTCCAATCGCAAACGGCGCGGTCGTCGCGCAAGGCTACACGGATGCTGAACGTCTCGCGAGCGGCGAATTGGTTTATACCGGCCTGGTCCGCAGCTTCATTATGGCGACGGCCGACAAGGCGCCTTTCGCGGGACAGTGGACGCGTCTCGTCTACGAAAATTTCTCGAACATGGGCGACGTCCATCGGATTCTCGGCGGTCTTCCCGAGGGAGCCGATCAGATGGTGACTGCCGACAACCGCGAAAAGACCGTGCTGGCGTCGCAGGCAAGATTGGCACGGATGATCGGGCACGATCGTGAGGACGCCGACGAATGGGCATGGGTAACGCTTGCGCGATGGTTTGCGGAGGCGCAGGTTCGCGTCATCACGGATGGTGCGATGCTGGTGCTGTCGCGTGGACAGCTTCCGTCGGATGCACCGATCGTTGCGGCCGGGATAGGCCGTGCGGTGCTGAGCGAGGTGGCGCGCCGACTGGGACGCCAATGCGTCGGCTTTGAAACTTTGCTAAATGTCGTGCCGGAGATGCGCTCGGCTGCTGCTGCAAATGCGCCCGCCGCAGCGCTTGCGATCCTCGCATCAACTCTGACAGGAGCCGGATAGCAGCCGTGCTGTTGTCACTTGCACGGCTGATACGTATACTTTGTGCGCGTGGCGATGATCCGAGGAGGAAAACCCATGACCTGGACCACTCCGACATTGGTCGAGATTTGCATCGGCTTGGAAATCAACGGCTATCTTCCGGCCGAGTTCTGATCCGACCTGATCCACCTGGGACCTGGTATTCGCTGAGCGAAAACCAAACCTGAACAGCTAGCTCGTTTCTGAGCAGCCTTCCCGTTCGACGGTGGGCGGGAAGGCGCTTTGCTTTTCAGGCGTCTGCTGGTCAGCGCGGATTGGCAACCGCTCAAAATGTCACGCCAAAGGCCAGACGTGCTTGCTGTCGATCGAAATTCACGAGGTCCAGCGGTCCATGTCCGCCAGCTGCCCGTCCTGCAATTTGCCTGCTCCAGCCCAATGTCAGCCATGCGCGCTCCGACAGGGCAATTGAAGCCGAAGGGCCCAGGTAAAAGGCCTCGCCGGCAAAATCGCCGAAGTCGAGGGCGTCGTAACGGCGCAAATAACGCCCCTCAACTCCGCCAAACACATTATCGCTCAATCGCAGCAACAGCCCGCCGCCGATACCGGCGGTGTTTTCACGCGACCAGATGCCGTCGATGCGCGATCGTGACGCTTCGGGCTCCATGCTGAGGTTGAGGATGCCGACCAAACGATCCGGCACAATGTCCTTATCGAACGCGAGGACTAAATCGGTCCCGTAACCGTTGATCGGCTCGCCGCTGTCATCATCGACGCGCGTCCAATGTGGCTCTGCGATAGCGGCAAACCCCAAGCCGCCCGCCGCACGGTCGAGAAAGCGATAGGTGAGGCCGACGCCGAGGCCGCCGAACGCAATTGCATTCCGATTTTGCAATCCGGGAACGTTTTCGATGTGATGAACGTTTGAGGCTGCCGAAATTTCAACGGTCAGGTTTTTGGCCGGCGTGTATTGAAACGTCAATTCGTTGTTAAACGCCGTATAGGAGCCGGCCGCTCTGCCGAACCGTCCGGTGAAGCCCGCCTCGAATTCCTTCTCTCCGGGGTCCCCGACGTCCGTTCCGGTGATGAAGGCGAGCATGTGCTCGGTGTCAATTTCTGCGGCGCGCGCGCTACAGGCGAGGCCGACCGCCACTGCGATCTGACCGGTGAATGATGCGAGCGATGCAGCCCATTGCCGGAATGTCGTCCGATCGCACCTTGAGATTATGTGCACCCCGGCCTCCGCGCTGCGAACGCGGCTATTGGCGCTGCCGCGGCGCGCCGACATCGCGCGTTTAAGCTGCAAAGTCTAGCGACAGATATCGTGCGCGCAAGGCAGGGCTTTTGATCACCGCCTTTGGTGAGGCGCGGTATGCTGCAAAGCTGCTTAAGCGCGTCGAGTGTATCAGTGCGCCGCGCGTGGTCGACGCTTCGTCGGGTGATTTTGGGCAGCGCTTAAGGCGTAATCCTGCGAAGACAGGACTTCAGGCAGATACTTCGCCAGGATTGCCGGATCCAGATTTGCTGCGGCCTTGTCGGGCAGCCGCTTCCAGACTTCATTTGCTCCGAGCAGCGGTATGCCCAAATAGCCGCGCACTGTGAGCGTCTGGCCGTCGGGGCTCAGCGTCATCAGCGCGCGATATATGTTGCCGTCACGCGGATCGAGAATGTTGCCGTCCTCGTAGCTCAGCCCGTCCTGCTTCATGCCGCGGATAAACGACATGCCCAGAAGAGGCTGATCCTTCCGATCGTCCTGACATCGGCTGCAGATGGGATTTGGCGGATCGTATGGCCGCGGAAACAGCTTCGCGATGATGCCCTCGTAGACTCCGTCGTGCTTGACGAACAGGAACCACGTGATCGGCCGTCCGGTATCGCTCGTCTTTTCCCAAAGGCCGGCCACGGTTGGCTGCTGTGCCGTCTCGGCTCGGACGCCCGACGATCCCATCGTTACGCACGCGGCGAGCAGCAAAGTGGTCAGTCGCATCTTCATGGTACGTCCTCTGACACTGCACCCAGCCCGCGGCATCACTCAATGCAAAAATATGGCTCTTTCACGAAACGACGAGCGGATGCGCGCCGGCGCCGAGTTCCTTTCGCTGCGTCAACCATTGGCGCGAGCATTAAATGTTGAGCCTGTTTTGCCGAGACAGACAACGCTCCGCCGTTTGGAACTCTCGAAAGGATGTAACGTTTGGCTTCAGGTAGTGCTGACAACGAGCGGAGGGGAGACCGCGGTTCATGCCCAAAGCCAATCTGGCCTTAAGCAATCTCAGGGGGGTCGTCATTGTTATCGTCGTGGCCTTCCACTCGTCGCTCGCCTATCTCGTCTCGGTTCCCTCGCAACCGTCGCGCTTTAATCAGCCGCCGTACACGTGGCAAGCATTCCCTGTTGTCGATACGCATCGCTTCCTCGGGCTCGACATATTTTGTGCCTGGCAGGACGTAAGTCTCATGTCGCTGATGTTCCTGATGGCGGGCTTGCTTACGGCGCCCAGCTTGCGGCGCAAGGGAAGCTGGATCTATCTGCTTGACCGATTGCGGCGCATCGGAATCCCGTTTGCGCTCGCCATCCTGTTTCTCAGTCCGCTCGCGCTTTATCCGGCCTATGCAACGCGCGCGCTTGCGCCAAGTCTCTCCGGATATTTGGATCAATGGATGGCGCTTCCATTTTGGCCGAACGGGCCTGAATGGTTCTTGTGGCAACTTCTGGCTCTGAGCGCGATAGCGACCGGGCTCTATTTTCTAGCGGCCCGATATCTGGACTATCTCGGCGCGCTCGGCCAATGGGCCGGCGCCCGTCCGACGAGATTGTTCGCGCTGTTGGTAGCGGCTTCGATTGTTGCCTACGTGCCGCTTGCGCTCATCTATTCGCCGCTGAGTTGGACCTCGTCCGGGCCCTTTGCACTGCAATTTAGCCGGCCAGGGCTTTATTTGGTCTATTTTTTCACCGGGATTGCGCTGGGCAAATTTGTCATCGGTGGCGATTTGTTCGCGCCTGCCGGGCCGCTCGGTCGGCATTGGATCGCGTGGGCGGCCGCCGCGGTCGCGTGCTTCTGTTGCTGGGCGGGACTGACGTCACTGACAATGCCGAATTGGGACAATGCGGCGTTTGCTTCGCAATTGGCTGCAAGCGTGGCATTTCCCGTCGCTTGCGCCGCTTGCGGTCTCTTCCTGATCGCCGCATGCGTGAGATTTGGCGGCGCGCATCACCGTATTCTCGATAGCCTTTCGGCAAACGCCTACGGCATCTATCTCATTCACTACGTTTTCGTCGTGTGGTTGCAGTACGCCTTGCTCGACGCCGGGCTGCCCGCTCCGGTCAAGGCTGCAATCGTGTTCTTAGGCGCCTTGATTGCAAGCTGGATGATTGTCGCGGGATTTTCGCGCGTCTTCAGTGGATCGCTTTCATTTTCCGCGAAACAGCCGGTTCAACCCGTCGCCAACTGAAGAAAGCGCAACATGCCGCTGAACTTCACGCTCGCGCTGCGCAACCTCTTCCACGATCGGCTCCGCTTCGTGGCGACAATGGTGGGCATCGTATTTTCGGTTGTGCTGGTGCTGGTGCAGATGGGGCTTTACCTCGGTTTCGGTCGAGTCGTGAGCACGATGATCGATCATGCCTCAGCGGACCTATGGATCGTCCGCCAGGGCACGAAGTGCTTCGAGGATCCGTCGCTGCTCGACGCGCACGTGCGCGACGACGTACTGGCCACGGCCGGCGTGGCGAGCGCCGTTCCGGTCGTGATTGGGTTTTCGGATTGGCGGCTGCCGAGCGGCGAAATGACGCCTGTATTTGTCGTCGGCACGGATTTGAATGCAAACGGATTGCATCCCTGGAACGTCACGGCCGGATCGATCAAGGCGCTCGCTAACGATAAGGCTGTTGCCGTCGACCAAACCTATTTTAAGCGCTTGGGCGTAAGTGGCATCGGCTCGACAGCAGATCTGCGAGGCAGGCCTGTCCGTGTTTCGGCGGTCACGGATGGCATCCGTTCTTTCACGACGACGCCCTATGTCTTCGCCGACCTCAAGCGTGCGCGCGACTACACCGGCGTTCCATCAAACAAGCTCAGTTATCTGCTGGTCAAGTTGAAACCCGGCGCCGACGTGGCGCAGGTGCAACGTGCGTTGCATTCGGCAATTCCCAGCACCGAAGCGCTGACGCGGGCGGCGTTCCGCGACCGCAGCCGCAATTTCTGGCTGTTCGGTACCGGCGCAGGCGCTGCGCTGTTCGCCGGCGCGCTGCTCGGCCTCATCGTCGGCACCGTAATTGTCGCGCAGACGCTTTACTCGAGCACCAAGGACCACATCGACGAATTTGCCACGCTGAGGGCGCTTGGCTCGTCGAACGCGTACATTTACCGCGTCATCATTTATCAGGCGCTTCTGAGCGCGGCCATCGGCTTCTGCTTTGCGGCCGTGATCGGGTTCATCGTCGTGGAAGTGACCACCAAGGGCGCACTTCCTGTCGTCATCACGCCGGCGCTCATCGCCGCAATTTTCGGCCTTACGGTCGCGATGTGCATTGCTTCGGCGTTCGCCGCCATCTTGCGTGTCCTGCGGATTGATCCCGTCATGGTGTTTACCCGATGAGCCGCAATCTTTACGCAATGGCCCAGCCTGTCCTCGAGGCGAAGGGCCTTACGCAGGTTCTCGGCAGCGGCGCAGCCAAGGTTCGCGCGCTGAAAGACGTGAATTTTACGCTACGCGCCGGCGAATTGGCGTTGTTGATGGGGCCGTCTGGCAGCGGAAAAACCACATTGCTTTCGGTGCTCGGATGCATGCTGACGCCGACCGTCGGAGCGGTTTCGGTCTGCGGCAAATCCACGGCGGGTGCCGATGCGGAAGAGCTCGCACGGCTGCGACGAGAGCACGTCGGCTTCATCTTTCAATCTTATCATTTGTTTTCGACGCTCACGGCGCTCGAGAATGTCCAGCTCGCTCTCGATGTGCGCGGACGGCGCGGCAACGATGCGGAAAGTCGCGCCCGGCATGCGTTGGTGCGCGTCGGTCTTGCCGAGAAATTTGCAGCGACGCCGCGCGAACTCAGCGGCGGTGAGCAGCAACGCGTCGCCATTGCGCGCGCCATCGTTTCCGATCCATCGGCCGTACTCGCGGACGAGCCGACGGCGGCCCTCGACGGCGAAAACGGTCAATCGGTCATGACCATCCTCTCCACCCTTGCCAAAGAGGCAAAACGCGGTGTCCTGGTCGTGGGGCATGATCCGCGCCTGATGCCCTTCGCCGATCGGATAATCTCCATTGCCGACGGCCGTCTGGTAGACGAGCGATCCGGCACCGGCCCACCGCGGCTGCGGGCGGCCGGCGGATCGTGAAACCGGACCATCGGATCAGTTGGCGCGCGGAATTGGCGCGTTTGGGGCTGCGCTGGTTTGTCAAGCGAACCGGACGGCACAAGGGGGTTGCGCAAACGCGGCATCGTTTCCGCGCAATGGAAATTTTGATTCCGCATCCGCCGCGCAGCACGCAAACGCACAAGATCCACGTCGGCGACGTGAGAGCGGACATGGTGGTGACGCCGGATTCGCGCCCGAGCCGCCATGTCCTTTACCTGCACGGCGGCGCGTACAGAGTTGGAGCGCCATCCACTTACCGGCATTTCACCTGGCGTATCGCCAGAACGGCGCGCGCGCGCGTGCTCGTGCCCGACTACCGGCTTGCGCCGGAGCATCCGTTTCCGGCCGCCCTGGACGATGCTGTGACCTCCTATCTCTGGCTGCTGACCGAGGGAGCCGATCCGCGTTGCATTGCCGTCGTGGGCGATTCCGCCGGCGGCGGGCTTGTGCTCGCGCTGCTGCTCAAGCTGCGCGATGACGGAATCGTGCTCCCGGCCGCCGCCGTCGCGCTCTCGCCCTGGACCGATCTCGCTTTGACGGGCGTTTCGCTGGCCACGAATGCAGAAGCCGATCCGATGATCAATGCCGATGATATTCCGGTGTTTGCCGCCGATTACCTTGCCGCCGCCGATCCGCGCAATGCGTACGCCTCCCCCCTTTACGGCGATTTTTCCGGTCTTCCTGCGATTATGATCCAGGTCGGCAGCGACGAAGTTCTGCGTGACGATGCCGTTCGAATGGCGCAAAGACTGCGCGCCGCGAAAATTCCAACAGTATTGCAGATTTGGCCGCGTATGCCGCACGTGTGGCATTTGCTCGCGCCCGTTCTGCCTGAAGCGCGATCCGCACTTGAGGAAATTGGGCGTTTTGTGGACTGGGCGGTAGCCGGCCAGCGAGGCGGCGCGCTGCCGGTGTGGACGAACAGATAGGCTGCCCGCCAGGTCCCTCCTGGCGGCCCTCATCGCGGCAGCGTGGGTTGGAACGACGGGCCGCCCAAGTTCATTTTGGATGGATCATGCGCCGCTTTCGCGCACTCGTAATCGTTCTCGCCATTGTGTCGCTGCTTGCCGGTGGAAAGCGGGCGGCGGCAACGGCATCGGACTCTTCCCTTTGCTTGATGCTGGAGTCCGCCGCGCGTGCCAACGATTTGCCGCTCGGCTTTCTGGTGCGCGTCATTTGGCGGGAGAGCCGCTTCGATCCGCAGGCGATTGGCCCGGCGACGCGCACCGGTGCTCACGCTGAAGGCATCGCTCAGTTTATGCGCAGCACTGCGTTGGATCGTGATCTTGCTGACCCCTTCGACCCGGTGCAAGCGCTGCCCAAGGCCGCCGAATATCTACGTGATTTGCGCGACGAATTCGGCAATCTCGGGCTCGCCGCGGCTGCATACAATGCCGGGCCGGGGCGTGTGCGCGGATGGCTTGATGGCGCGCGCGGCATGCCGATAGAGACGCGGCGTTATGTCGAGGCCATCACCGGCCGCAGCGTTGACGATTGGGCGCAGGCAGGCCACGTGGACATGGTGGTGCCCGAAACGAACTGTCTCAAGCTCGTGGCGTCCTTGCAGGAGGGACCGAGTCGCTTCTTCTACGAGCTGAGAGATCGCGTAGCGAAGGCGATCGGCAAGCCATGGGGCGTCGAACTCGCGGCCGGCTTCTCTCGCACACACGTGCTGGCCATGTACGCGCGCCTCATGGACAAGCTTTCGACTTTGATCGGGGCGCATGACCCGGTCGTAACCAGCACGACCTTGCGAAGCCGTGGCACGCGTCCGCTGTTCCAGGCCCGCATTGGGGCGGAAAGCAGAGGGGAGGCGAACGGGATTTGCGGCAAGATAAGGCGCGCCGGGGCGGCGTGCATCGTTTTAAAGGTCGCCCGTCACTGAGGCGTAAGCCCTCGGAGACGCGGGCCCTGCGCCGAGATGGGCAGGGCACGCAATTATCTATTTTTCGAGTGGGCAGCGCGAAGCGCTTCACTCAAACGGTCAGCGGCGCGGTTTGCTCGCTGATGTGCTCATGCTCGTGCTCGGACGGGGCATGCTGGTCCGAGACCGGCAGTTGCAGGACTGTCACACGTTGTCCTTCCACCAGGTCTGTGACGAGCACGATGTTACCGTCGGGGAACTCGAGCGCATCGTGGTGGACGGTGGGCCGATCCAGGTCTACCTGCCGGAATCGTGCCACTCTTTGCCCGAGCTTACGATTGCGGAAGAGAGGGAATGCCGGCTCACTCTCGGCATCGCTCTCAAACGCAACTTCCGTCCCAGGCATCAAGCAGACAGCGACGTCTGGCTCGGCGGAAGTAGCAAAACCGCGGGTCAAGGAGTTCCGGAATCGAGTCGAAACCAATTCGTCGCCGACGCGGGCGGGTCTGGATGCGACTGTATGGAGGCTATAATCGCACATCTCGATACTCCTCTGCTGTGAACAGCAACCGGCTGTTCATTAGGGAGAAGTCGCCGTCTGCGGCTGGGGATTGCCGCCGGCCTTATCAAAAAGCCGTGAACGCCTGAGGCAGCAAAAGTCGAGGAAAGAGTTAGGCCGCGTGCTTCCAATCGATCACCACCGCGATCCATGCGCGCTGGTCGGAATCAAGGCGTAGCCGGTAGGGCGCCCACCCGCGTTCACGCAGCCTCATTGAGACGTCCGCAGCATCGGCGGAGTCGGACACGGTGAAGCCCGCGTTTACTCGGCCTTTTGGGGTATCGACAAAAACACGGAGGCGATGATGCGACATTTCTTTTCACCACAAGCGGTCGCGCGTCGGCGACGGCCGGCTTGCAAAAACCCAGTCAGATGGGGAAGCCGGCTCCGGATTGTCCGGGCGACATGCCGCGCACGTAGTGATACTTTAGACAAATTCCAAGAGCGAACGATGGTTGTGCTGCGGTGCGCAGCAGAGCCATGCGGTTGCATGCCTGCGCATGCGTGCGCGTGCATGTGCGCTCCGCCGTGATCACGCTCGGCAGAAATGCCGCCCTTTGCCAGTACCGGGGAGAAAATGCTTTATGGCGAAGGTTCGGCGGCGTCAGGCTGCCAGATTTTGGGGTCGGGAATTCGCGAATGACAGTTCTTACGATCCGCCGGCCCGACGACTGGCACGTTCACTTCCGGGATGGAGAAATCCTAAAGTCGGTTGCGCCGTTCACGGCGGCTCAGTTCGGCCGCGCGATTGTGATGCCCAATCTCGTGCCGCCGGTGACCACCAGCGCGATGGCAGCGGATTATCGCAAGCGGATTGAGGCCGCCGTGGCGGGCCACGCCTTTCAGCCCCTGATGACGTGCTATCTCACGGACGCAACGGATGTTTCCGATCTGATTGGCGGCCATAAGGCGGGGATTTTCACGGCGGCGAAGCTTTATCCGGCACACGCCACCACCAATTCCGCCGCAGGTGTGACGGACGTTTGGAGAATTAAGCCCGTTCTGGAAGCGATGGCCGAGAGTGGCATGCCCCTGCTGGTGCACGGGGAACTGCCAAAGCCGGAAATTGATGTTTTCGACCGGGAGAAGGCGTTCATCGATGCGATCCTCGTACCGCTTTTGGATCGCATTCCGAAACTGAAAATCGTCCTTGAGCACGTCACGACAAAGGATGGGGTGGCAGCGGTTCGCGCACACCGGCCTCGGCTTGGCGCGACGATCACGCCGCAACACCTCTTGTTCAACCGGAATGCGCTTTTCAACGGCGGGATAAGGCCGCACCTTTATTGTCTTCCCGTTCTCAAGCGCGAGGAGCATCGGCAGGCGCTGCGGCAAGCGGCGACGAGTGGCGAGCCAGGCTTCTTTTTGGGGACCGACTCCGCCCCGCACCTCCGCCACCTCAAAGAGGCGCCTTGTGGTTGCGCCGGCGTGTTCGGCGCGCCGTCGGCCCTGCCGGCGTACCTGAAAGTCTTCGAGGAAGAGGGAGCTCTCGACAAGTTCGAGACCTTCGCTTCGATCAATGGTCCTCGATTTTACGGATTGCCGCCGAATGAAGAACGGATAACGCTTCGAAAAAGTCCGAAATACGTTTGCGAGACGGTCGAAATTGGAAAGCTCGGCGATATCGTTCCGCTGCTTGGCGGCGATCAACTCGCCTGGTCGTGTGGGTGAGTAGATACCTCGCTCGTCCGGCGTGCGTTCACTGCTACGCCACTCCCGGAATAATCGCGACGATGCGGCGCGTACGCTTGTCGAGCAGAACGAGCTGATCGCGTACTAGCACATATTGCAGTGGATGCTTGCTCGGCACGGCTTTCGCAAGCGCCGGCGGCAAGTCGCGCGCATCGGCTTGGTGCGGGACCGCCGCGCCGACGGAAATGGTGAATGCGACGTTCTGTTGGCGTTTGAGCTTTGAGTGGGCGACCGCCTGCTGGATGCGCGAGCGCTGCTCCAGAGAGAGAGTCAGCTTGCCATTGGCCGTGCGCCGGATTTCCTCCATTCGCGAATTGCCGGTAGCCGGGAGACCCGTATGGGCGTTCGGCTGAACCTCGGAGCTTTCACCTTGCCGTTGATTCGATCGTTCACCGTTCAGCCGATCCTGCGCCAGCACGGTTTGGGATCCGGCGAGACATATTGCGGCCAGCGCGGCGACGATCAGAATTCTATTCGACATGTCAGCGCTCCCGTTTGAAACGCTAACAAAACGATTGCGGTGGAGGTTCCATCCCGCCGAATCGCCAGCCATAGCTTCGGATCAGACTTCGTGAACCTCCGCTTCGGGGGGGCGCGTCTCCGGCATTGCGATCCACACGAGCGATAGCGCTCCGACGGCAACGCAGGCGAGCGCGGCAAAAGCCGTCCCGCTGCCGTAGCGATCGGTAAGATATCCGGCAAGCAGCGTGCTGACGGACGCGCCTATTCCGGTAGCGGTCCCCACAATGCCCTGAGCCAGATTGAAGTGCCCGGTTCCGAAAGTTACGTCGGCCACGATCAAGGGCACCAGAACGCTGAAAATCGCCGCGGCAATGCCATCGAGCACCTGGACGGCGACAAGCAGCCGTGGATCGTGCACGAACGCAAACAGAAGTCCGCGCATAACAAGGGCGGCGATGCCGATAAGCAGCAGCGGGCGCCGGCCCCAATTGTGCGATTGCGTTCCGACCCAGGGTGAAATAGCGGCGACGACGATTTGCGGA
Source organism: Pseudolabrys sp. (assembly GCA_025929185.1). GTDB lineage: Bacteria > Pseudomonadota > Alphaproteobacteria > Rhizobiales > Xanthobacteraceae > Pseudolabrys. The sequence continues at coordinate 35,836 of JAICMO010000002.1, read as the reverse complement.
ATGACCATGCATGCCGCGATGAGCGCAGGGGCCCAACTGCTGGACCGGGCGGTCATGAAGCTTCCAACCAACGGAAGCATCGCGGCATTCGCAAGGTGAAAGAGCAGCAGCACCGATGCAAACAGCAGAAGAGGGCGGTTGCCGACCAGCGTTGCGATGCTGGAGGGCCGCGATCTTGCCGCGTCGTCGTGCGAGGCGCCGTGTGCGTATTCAGGATCGATCTCGGCGTCGCGGATGTGCCACAGCGCCAGCAAAGTTGGCAGCGCAAGGACGACAGTGACCAAGAAGACGGCGCGGCTCGACCACAAGTAACCGAAGGTTCCCATCGCGGCGGCGGCAATCCCGCTGCCGAGCGAAGCAAATCTGGCGTTGCGGCCAAGCCGGTGACCGATGCCGGACCGGCCCACTAGGCCGAGACTTATCGCGGCAATCGCCGGGCCCAAAACGCAACTGCTGCCGGCATGCAGAATTGCGGCCAACATGATTGCCGGGAAAATCGGCCAGGCGGCAAAGGCAACCGCGCTCGCGCCGATTAACGCAACCGCAACCGCAGCGACGAGCCGTTCCGAGCGCGCCCAATCGACGATGGCGCCACCCGGCATTTGGCCCAGCAGTGCAACGAGGCCGCTTACCGACAGCACGAGGCCGATTTCGACCTGTGTCCATTTCTGTGTCGTCAGATAGACCGCGACAAACGGACCGAAACCGGTTTGCACGTCGGCGAGAAAAAAGACGAACCAATCGAGGCCCCGCGCGCTGGCGCGCGACGGAGCGGCGGCCTGTGCAGCAGCCGCTGGACGGTCCGCAGATCTCCTATCCTCATCAATCGGCCGGGCCGATTGCTTCCGCTGCGTGCGTTGAGCTTCGTGCAAATAGATCATTTCCCCTGAATGGCCGGCGCAGAAAACCCGAGAGATTTGAGGTCGCCAGAGGCGCCGATCACAACCAGGGGCTTGCCCTCCTTGTATTCGGGAGCCGCTTTGATCTGGTCGCGCGTCAGCTCGAGGCCGACGTCGTCGCCGCGCTTCACCGCGCGGCCGAAATGTAAAGCATTCCAGTCGACCGCGATCTTGCGGCTTCCTACGCCCAAAAACCCCCCGAAGTCGATAACGGCGGCGCGGACTTTGCCGCTGGTATCGACAATGACATCGACGATCCGCCCCATGTCTTTGCCATCGGCCCCTTTCACCGCCCGGCCGAGAATCCCGCGTGCTCCGGCTGCGTCCATCACGGTCATCGACGGAGCCATCGGGGGGATTTTGGGCTTCGTTTGCTTAGACGGCTCCGCGGGGACAGGAGGCGTTGGCTGTGTTTGGGATGGCGGCGTGTCTGCGGCTGACGAGGACCGCGGGATGGTGGCCGCAGGCAGAACGACCAAGCCAAACCCGAGAGTAATCGCGAAGTGCTTCACGCGCATAAAGCCCTCCATGATGGACAAGGCGGATGGGAACCCGTTTGTCGGAACAAAGGTTCCGCGTCGCGCAGATCCGCATTCTTCTCAGCGAGGAGGCGGAATTAGGTCGACGGCACCACTGAAATTTGAATTGCGCCGCGCGAGCGGGTGATTTCCAGCGACACGTCGTCTGCCTGGTGCCGTCTGATCTTCAGGTCCACGCTCGAACTGCCAAGCCGCAGATCGGTAATCGTTATATCGCCGAGGAACGGCGGAAGCTGCGGATTGTGCAACCGGATCGCCATGTTTTGTGAATCGAATTCCAATCCGAGCGATGCTTCGAGCAAGGCGAACGGAGCGACGCTTGCCCAAGCTTGCGGGGCGCATGCGACCGGGTAGAGCGTTGGGCCGCGCTGACGCTCGCGCTGAAAGCCGCAAAACAGTTCGGGCAACCGTCGCAAATCCATATAGCTTGCCGCATCGAACAAGCCGTTGAACACCTTCATGACCGGTTGCTTGAGCCCATAGCGCGCGAAACCCAACGCAATCAACGCGTTATCGTGCGGCCATATCGACCCATTGTGGTAAGACATCGGATTAAATCGCGCCTCGCCTTTTGTGACGGTGCGAATACCCCAGCCTGAAAAGGACGGAGGCTGCATCAAAGTGCTCGCGACTTTTCGGGCGCGATCCGCGCTCACGATGCCGGTGAAGAGAAGCTGGCCGGCATTCGAGGTGCGGACGCGGCAAGGCTCTTTTGCGCCGTCGAGCGCGAGCGCGTAGGTGTCGATTTCAGGGCACCAGAAGGCGTCTTCGAAGCGTCGCGCGAGCAGTTCCGCGTCGCGATCGAGTGTCGAAGCCCGTTCCGCCAGCCCGAGGCGGCGCGCGCAACTGGCGGCCAATCGTTTGGCCGCGAACACATATCCCTGCACCTCGGCAAGAGCTATATGCCCTTCGACCAGGCGTCCGTCGGCGTGGAAGATCGCGTCGAAAGAGTCCTTCCAGCCCTGATTGGTCAGTCCCTGATCGGATAAGCGCTGATATTCGATAAACCCGTCGCGATCCGCGTCGGCCGGGCCGTCGATCCATTTCAGTGCCGCTTCGATCGCCGGCCACAACTCGGAAAGCGTTTTCTCGTCGCCGGTCCGCTCGACGTACAAGCCGGCCAAAAGGACGAACAACGGCGTGGAATCAACGCTTCCATAGTACAGGCCGAACGGCACTTCATGCAGGGCCGCCATCTCGCCGCCGCGCATCTCGTGCAAGATTTTGCCCGGCTGCGCATCGGCCTCCGGATCGTCCTTGGTTGCCTGATAGGCGGCGAGCCGACGCAACACGCCACGCGCAATGCGCGGATCGAACCATAGCATTTGCAACGCGGTGATAAGACCGTCGCGGCCGAACGTCGTCGAGTACCAAGGGATGCCCGCGTAAGGATAGGGACCCTGCGGGGTTTCCGTCTTCAGCATGTAGAGATCGGCCATCGTGCGGCGAATAATTTCATTGAAAATTTCATTCGACGTGGTGATCGTACTGCCTTCGAGCTTGGAAGCCCGCATTTCCCGGCGCGCGCATAAAAGCGCGCGGATAAACGGTATTTTGGGAGCGCTCGACGGCTTGTCGCAGCTGACCGCGACAAAGAGGGAACAAGTTGTTCCCGCTTCCACCTCGAGGCGGTAAATCGCTTCATTCGTCCCAAGCTTCGTCGGCTGCGGATGAAAATGGAGCTGCGTTTGACGGATGTCGCCGTCGAGCCCGCGGTATGAATGCAGAACTTCGTCCGGGCCGAGCACCTTGCTTTCAGCGACGCCGTGTCGCTTGCGCACAGAGCCGCGCACTTCGAACAAATCGGCAAAGTCGCTGTCGAATTTCAACGTGAGTTCCAGAACTACCGGGCTGGTCCCGTGGTTGCGAACGCCGACGCGCTGATAGGCGGCCTTCTGCCAGACGAAGACGGATCGGATTATGTGAACTGTATCCTTAGGCAGAACGATGTGGCCGTTGACGGAAATGTCGGGATTGGTCAGGTCAACACTCAGCAGGGAATTGTCGTCGCTGAGGTTCGATCCGAGCAACAACGGTTGCGTGTCGTTCATCAGCAATTCGAGCCGCGATAAAAACCGCGTATCGGTATGAAAGAGCCCATCGGGACCGCCGATCGAGGCGCCGATATCGCCATGGCTGTCTAGAACAACAAAAGTATCGTTATATTTGAGTGACCGACGCGGACGGGCGGCCGGCCGGGTCATCTGGATTGAAAACGCGCTCGTCTCGACCGGCAAAGCAACTCGGCGTTTGACGGCTTTCAGGGGCATCGGAAAATATTTCTTTAGCTCGGAAGATCGGTCTAAGCCGTTACGCGGCACGCCTGGTTAGACGATTCATTTCGCGGCGGACAAGCTCGTAGTAGAACCCCTTCCGCTTCATTAACAAATTCGGCGGCCCGTCTTCAATCACGCGGCCCGCTCTCAGAACGATGATCCGGTCGAAATCACGCAGCGTCGACAACCTGTGCGTGATCGCGATAACCGTACGCCCTTGCATAAGGCGGCCAAGCGCCTCGCGGACGGCCTCTTCGGAGTCGCTATCGAGAGAGGCCGTGGCCTCGTCAAGCAAGAGAATCGGCGCATCTTTCAGGAATGCGCGGGCGATTGCGATGCGTTGCCGCTGGCCGCCCGAGAGCTTAACGCCCCGATCACCGACCATCATTTCGAAATCGCCCGGCAAATCGCCGATGAATTCACATCGTGCCGCGGCGGCCGCCTGCATCACTTCCTGATCAGTGGCGTCCGGCCGGCCATAGCGGATGTTTTCCATGATCGAACGCTGGAACAGAGAGATATCCTGGGGCACCAGCGCGATCGCCGAGCGCAAGCTGTCTTGCGTGACGCGCGCGACGTCTTGGCCGTCGATCAGAATCCTCCCGCGCTGTACGTCGTAGAATCGCTGCAACAACGCAAACAAAGTCGATTTGCCGCCGCCGGATTGACCCACCAATCCAATCCGCTGATCCGACTCGAGCCGCAAGCTGAAATTGCGGAACACCAACTGCCCATCGGGATAGCCGAACGATATGTTGTCGAATTCAATGCGTGCGCCGTGCTTGACGAGCGGCGCGGCCTCGGGATGATCGCTCAGCTCGTGCTGCACCAGAAGCGTCGCGAGCGCTTCGGAAAGCCGCGCGACGTGCTGGGTGACGTCCACCAGCGCGACAGCGAGGTCGCGGGTCGCGTGCAACACTGACAGCCCCAACGTGCAGGCAAGGACGACATCGCCCGGAGTTGCCCTCCCGTGCTGCCAGAGCATGACGGCCCAGGCCAGCAAGCCGACCGTGAAAGTGGCGGTTATGATGGCGTGCGCTAACCGCAGCTTTTCGAGATAGAGCAAGCTGCGCCGGCGCGATGCAATCTCACGGTCGACGGTTGCATCGAAACGATCGAGCTCACGGCGTATCCCGCAAAACGCCTTCACCAGCGACATGTTGGTGACCACGTCGACCATCTCACCATCGACCGCCGCAGCTTTCGCGGCGAAGTCGTGGTGGAGAGGTTTGCCTGCCGCGGCAAGGCGAAACATGGCGATAACCATGACCCCGCCTACAAGGGCTAGAATGCAGGCCATCGGCACACTGATGACGCAGACGAAAGCGATTGCGGAGATTGTGGCCAAGCAAGGCGGTAATACGTTCCAGACGAACATATTCTCCATTGCAAAGACAGCGTTGGAAGTGGCCGTAATGCGGCTGGTGAGCGTCCCCGGCAGACGGTCGGCGAAATAACCGGGCGCGTGGCCGGTCAGGTGGCGAAAAAGATCGCGACGCAGATCGCCGGTCACCTTCACAAAGGTGGTGCTGGCGATCCAACTGGCCAGCCGCCACAGCAGGTTGTCGGCGGCAATGAGTGAACCTAGCAGGCCGAACGCAAGCCAAACGTCACCCGGCACGCCCTTCGAAAGGCTGTCGACCAGAAACTTGATGCCATATTGCGTGCCGACCGAGCAGACGACCGCGACGGCCACTGCGCTGGCGATCACTGCATGCGCAGTCGGGCGCGCGCGCAGATAGCGGCCGATGAAGGCGAACGGACGAGCGGAATAGCGCGAAAAATTATCCATGCACGCTGCCAAACGTTGCGTACGAACTTAGAAGTTAGCGGCGAACTTGCTCTGCCGCGGGGCCGCGGAGAGGGGCAAACAGTACGTTTGCTTACAAATTTGCGACAACAAGATCGTCAAAAATATGATCGTCCGCATGGTACACCATTGCGATGGGAATTTGGCTGTTCGCCTATGTGGAGGAACAATTTGCGAGTGCAAACGTTCCGCCAGAAGACGGGGCTCGGCGGCGCGGGTGAAAACCATGAACACGAGGGAGAGAGGCTGATGCGCATCGCGCAGGTTGGTCCGTTGACCGAAGCAATACCGCCCAAGTTTTACGGCGGCACAGAGCGGGTCGTTAACTGGCTGACGGAGGAGTTGGTCGCGCTCGGGAATGACGTTACGCTGTTCGCCAGCGGCGATTCCCGCACCTCAGCAAAGCTGGAAGCCGTCTGGCCCCGGGCGCTGCGGCTCGATGGCTCGATCCGCGATCCTAATGCGCTGCACATGGTTATGCTCGAAAACGTGCGGCAACGCAGCGACGATTTCGATCTGCTGCACTTCCATTTAGACTACTACCCATTCTCTCTGTTCACGCGGCAGACGACGCCTTTCGTCACGACTCTGCATGGCAGGCTTGATCTCCCGGAACACCAACCGGTGTTCCGTACCTTTCCCAAAGTTCCACTGATCTCCATTTCGAACTCGCAGAGACGGCCCGTTCATAAGGCCAACTGGATCAGAACGATCTACCACGGGGTGCCCGAAAAGCTCCTGACGCCGCGGCCGGTCAAGGCATCGTATCTGGCCGTACTCGGCCGCATCGCGCCGGAAAAATCGGTCGACCGTGCTATTCGCATTGCGAAACGGTGCGGCATACCGCTGAAAATTGCGGCAAAGGTCGATCGCGTCGACCAGGAATACTACGACGAGATCATCAAGCCGCTGCTGGATACGTCGGATGTCGAATATATCGGCGAGATCAGCGATCACGAAAAGTCCGACTTTCTAAGCGGCGCGATTGCGCTGCTTGTGACCATCGATTGGCCCGAACCGTTCGGCCTGGTCATGATCGAAGCCATGGCGTGCGGCACGCCAGTTATCGCCTTCAACCGCGGATCGGTGCCGGAAGTCGTCGATGAAAACATTACCGGCTTCATCGTGGAAGACGAGATATCGGCGGTCAGCGCGGTTGACCGGATTCCCCTGCTGGACCGCCGGCAGGTGCGGGCGCGGTTCGAAGAGCGCTTTACCGCAAGGCGCATGGCGTTGGACTATCTCGCGGCCTATCGCAGCATCATGCAGGTCGGCGCGCCTCACCTCAAAGTAGTCAGCGGCACCGAGTTGACGCCCGCATAAGGCCAGTCAGGCGCGGTCGGCCTGACGGCCGGCCGCGCTAACTAGCCCATTACAAGCACGAAGTTCTGCTTCACCGCTTATTTGTTGCCGCGGCACCGGCGGCTTTTAGATGCCCGAGCCTGACAAGAAAAACTCTTTGACGGCCGTCTGCACGATAATCGAAAAATCGCGGCGCAGCGACCAGCTCTCGATGTATTCGAGATCGTAATCGAGTCGGGCGAGGGCTGCCCCGGGATCGGCCGTGCTACCCCGAAGTCCGCGTACCTGCGCGAGTCCCGTCAATCCCGGCCGCATGTTATGGCGGGCAAAATAATACGGGATAAGCGCCTCATAAAGCATGCCGTTCGCGAGCATACCCGGCACATGGGGGCGCGGGCCGACGAGCGACATGTCTCCCTTAAGGACGTTGATGAGCTGCGGCAGTTCGTCGAGGCTTGTCTTGCGCAAAATACGGCCGAGCGGTGTCACGCGTGAGTCATCCGCCTTCGTTTGCTCAACGCCGCGTTCATCGCCCCGATCGACGTACATTGTGCGAAATTTATAAATCCAGAAGCGCCGGCTGTGATATCCGTAGCGCTTTTGTCGGAAGAAGATCGGGCCGGGCGAGGTCAACTTGATGGCGGCTGCGATGGCAACGAACAGCGGTGCAAACAGCAACAGACCTGCTGCGGCGCCGAAGATATCAAGCGCGCGTTTACTTGCGAGCAGCGGCAACGTCGGTTCTTGCAATGCCATTCTACCCGACCGGCGGGAGTACACACGCTTGCGTCGCTCGTACGGGCGATGCGTGGCGCGGTCGCTCCGATTTTCGCGGCGATATGGATTGTGCCGATGCAGCCGATCGAATGTCGTCGAAATACCGAGACTCATTGCTACTTAACCCTCAAGGCGGGATAGGATAGTCTTGCCGCTTGGATGCGGCGTTTAGCGGCTATGATCGACCGCCAAATGCTATTGAAGTTTGTGGAATCAATACGGCGGCGAACTGACGAAGTCGGAGAATTTTTCCGCAGCGCACGAGGAACGAAATTGACCTCGTTTGAAATCGGACTCGTCAATGCAAACCGAAGCACGGGTTCTTGAGTTATGGTGTTGCGGCTCTGAACCATGGCTACCGAATGCGCGGAAAAGCGCCGGCGATCGCGAAGCCAACATGGCGGGCAAACGTCATGCAAAATGAGCACCCCCGGGACAATCTCAGACGAACGAATTGGAGCTTCCCGCTCGCAGCCACAGCAGTGGCGTCCTGGCTGTGCGGATTTGAAACGTTTCGGGGATTGGTAGCGTGTGCTTGTCCCGCCCGCCAGATTCGAAACCACCTTTTGCTCTTCGACCTCGTCCTTTGGCTGCTGATTATCCTGGCAGCCGTCCTGATGTGGAACGCAATCTAGGCCCGATGGGTCGGATAAAAATTCCGAAAAATTTTTCGTGAGGTGGGAACAAATCCCGGCGCCGCTGCTTGAGGGCACAGCGGGAAGTGTGAACGGGTTCGGGAGGGTATTGGCGTGTGTTCCGGCATTAAAAGCGCTGCCGTGCGCACGGCGCTTCGCGGCGTGTGTGTGGCGTTGTTGATCGCCGTTGGCGGCTGCGTAGGGGACCCGGCTCCGGCTCCCTCCGTGCAGGCGGCCATGGCGATGCAGGCGGCTTCAGCGATTCCCCTGTCAAGGCCCTATGTCCTCCGCGCCAATGACCGCCTCCATGTCGTCGTCTATAACGAGCCGACAATTTCGGGGGACTATCAGATCGACGGCACCGGGTCCGTGTCGATCCCGCTCGCTGGCCGCGTCAAGGCTGCGGGCCTCACGACGACCCAGCTCGAGCGCTCGATAACGCACCATCTCGATGGAAGTATTCTCAAGGATGCACACATAAGCGTGCAAATCGCGGGTTATGGGCCGTTCTTCATCCGCGGTGAGGTCAAGCAGCCCGGTCAATTCCCCTATGCGCCGGGGCTGACCATCGGCGATGCCGTCGCCTTAGCGGGGGGCTATACCTATCGCGCCGACGAGACGGCCGCCTATGTCCGGCCTGCCGGCTCCCCGGTGGAAATCACACGGTCGCTCAGAACGGATGTCCCGGTTGCGCCGGGGGACAACATCCGAATTCCCGAACGGTACTTCTAGTCGCTACGACGGGGAGGCTGTCGCCGAGCACTCTGAATTCCGCACCGAAGCAAGACGGGGAAATCAATGTTCACTGGCGGATCTCCCTCTTTTGCGCTGCCCAATTTCATCGCTGCGGCGCGGAACCGATTGAAGCTCCACCGGTTGGTTCCTCTGCGGGTGTGGGTGCGTGGCTATAAGTCAAATTGCAGCGCCCATAGCGGAAGGGATGTTGCATGGTGGGCCGTAGCGCTCGCCGCCGGTGTTTGCGTCAAATCACCGGCCCATGCGCAGGCCATCTTGCCGCTGGCGCCGCCGCCGTTGCCGCCCTGGAGTGCGCAGGAAGTATTCCAGCCGGTTCCATATGCCGAATTGTGGTCGCGCACGCCTGGTCAAAGTATTGCTCCGGAGGATACGCCGGTGAAAACGCGTCAACGGCCCGGTTACGATCCAGTCGGCATCCGCTTTCATTCCTGGATGTTCTATCCGCAAGTCACGGCGGGCGCGTTTTACAACAGCAATGTGTTCGCTTCAAACATCAACAAGCAGAGCGATTTTATCGGGGAGTTCCAGCCGTCGATTAAGGCGACCTCGCTGTGGGACCGTCACCAGTTGAACTTCGACGCTTATTCGCGATCGCTGGAGTATAGCCGGTTCTCAGGCCTGGATCAGACGGACGCAAGCGTCCGCATGAGCGGCCGCATCGACGTGCGGCACGACATAGCCATTCTGTTCAAGCTTCGCGCCGCTTACCTGCATGAAGAGGTAGGCTCCTTGAGCTCGCCAACCGGCGCTATTCAACCGACGCCCTACGGCTACACGTTCGAAGACGTTACTTACTGGCAGCAGTTCAACCGGCTTGCCGTCTCGTTCGGCGCACGCAACGAGAATTACAATTTCGGTTCGACGCGTGCGCAAAACGGCGCGGTCATCAATCAGGACAGCCGCGACGGATCGATCAACGTCGGTCATGCGCGCGTCGATTACGCCATCTCGCCGAATATCGGTCTGTTTACAGCGTTTGAAGGGAATGAGCGAAATCTCAGGGGCACCCCGACATCTTCATTAAGTTCTACCGGATACCACGCTCTTTCCGGCGTGAATTTTCGTCTGACATCGCTGATTGGTGGCGAGGTCGGCGCCGGCTACACGAGCCAGCGCTTTGACGATCCGAGGATCGGAACGGTCGCCGGTCCAGCCTATCGCGCGCTTATTACATGGAGTCCGACGCGTTCGCTCGACATCAAGCTCAAGGGCGAAGAAATCACGACCGAGGCCGTCGACACGATTACCAGCGCGGTGCGCGCGAGCGCGATCCAATTGGGCGCCGACTATGAATTGCGCCGCAATCTTATTTTTTCGATGTCCGCCGCTTATGAGCACGACAAATTCTTCGGCCAAGTGCGGGAGGATAACGTCTACGCGGTGAATGCGGGGCTGGACTATCTGCTGAACCGCATCAGCTCTGTGGGGCTGCGCTATAAATTCGTCCGGCGCAACAGCAACCTGCCAACTTCAACCTATGACAGACACGAGATCGGCATCGATGTTACCGCGCATTTCTGAGCAGACGCTTCCCGCGCTCCAGTCCGAGCCGTTTGCGGTCGATTCGCATGCCAGTTCGTCCGGCATCACGGTAGGGGAGATTTTCCATATTTTGCGGCGGCACACGAGCATCATCATTCTGTGCACGCTCGCCTTTGCCGCCTTGACCGCGACCTTGGTGCTGCTGGTGAGGCCACTCTACACCGCGACGTCGACAGTTCTGATCGATCCGCATCGCTCGGATGTCATCAATTTGAATCCCGCCACGGCGACTGTCCGCAATGTCGCAACGGACGAAGCCGCGATCGAGAGCCAGGTCCTGTTGATTGAATCGGTCGAAGTCCTTCGGAACGTGGTCAAAAGCCTCAATTTGACCGCCGATCCTGATTTCATGCCGGAACCAAGCATTCTCGATCCGATCAAGAAGCTGTTTGCGCCGGCGCCGGCCAATCACGGACTGAGCCGTGAACAGATTGCGATCCTGGAATCGGTCGTCGTTCTCCAGCATCGGTTGAGAGTCACCAGGCAGCAAAACAGCTACCTTGTCGACGTCAGTGTCAGCTCACACGAGCCGAGGAAAGCGGCAGCGGTCGCAAAGGGGATTGTGGACGCGTATTTCACCCAGTTGGTGCGCGGCAAATCGGATTCGGCAAAGGCTGCGGCGAGCTGGATGGATCAGCAATTAGCCGAGCTCAAAGCGCGCTTGCTGGCGTCCGATAAGGCTGTCGCCGACTACCGGGCGGCTCACCAACTCGTTATGACGCAGGGCGTGACCGTCAACGATCAGCAGATCGCCGATCTCAACACGCAGCTTATCCAGGCGCGCGCCGAGGCGGCGCAGGCCCGTGCGAAGTATGAGCAAGTTGCGCGGATTGCCAAAAATGGAGTGGACCCCGGTTCCGTGACGGAAGCATTATCCTCAGAAACGATTGCCAGGCTCCGCGGCCAGTACGCGGATCTTGCGAAGAACGAGGCCGATCTGGCAAGCCGCTATGGCGCTCACCACCCGCTTCTGGTTGCGGCAAAGGCGCAGTTGCGAGACACGCAAAGGCTGATCAACGAAGAAGTTCACCGTATTCTGCAAAGCCGCCGGCAAAGCTATGAGGTGGCGGCGGCGCGTGAAGCCTCGCTGGAGAAGAGTCTGAAAGCGCTGCAAGATGTTTCGACCGAATCGGGACACGCGCAGGTCCGCTTGCAACAATTGCAGCGCGAGGCCGATGCCAATCGCACGCTGTATGACTCGTTTTTGTCCAACTACAAGGAAGCGACCGCCCGCGAAAGCTTAAAATTGCCCGAGGCGCGCATCGTATCTGAGCCGGACATTCCGATCAAACCATCTTTTCCGAGGCCGTTTCTCTTTCTTGCGGTCGCCACAGCGTTGGGGCTGTCGTTCGGCTGCATTCTTGCGATCGCGGTCGATCATTTCGACTGGCGGGTGAAAACGCTCAATCAGTTGGCGGTGATCACCGGATTACCGGCGCTTGCTTCGGTGCCGGCCATCGGCGCGCGCGAACTCTCGAGCATCGCCAAGCGCGGCCGCGATGCGCTCGCCAATTACAGCCCCAACTTGATTTCTTTGCTGCCGATTCCATTGCAGCCACCGCTGATGCACTATATCGCCGAGGAACCAAATTCGATATTTGCCGAGTCAATTCGAGCGATACGGCTTGCCGTTCAGCGTGCCGGCCGGATGCGTCCGATGAAATTGGTCATGGTGACCTCGGCGATCGACGGGGAGGGAAAGACAACATTGGCGGCGAATCTTGCGCTGGCCCACGCCATGCTCGGCGTCCGGACGCTTCTTGTCGAGGGCGACTTGCGAAATCCCGAGATGAGCCGTTCGTTATGCCCTCGCGCCAGATTCGGCCTGTTAGACGTTGCGCTTGGCCGTGTTTCGCTTCCGCAGGCGATTTTACCGGATTCGAGAATTCCCCTTTCCGTGCTTCCCTCTCCGCCGTCGGAGGATACGAGAATTGCCAACGAGCTCGTTTTTTCCAACGCGATGGGTATAATTTTAGGCGAATTGAAACGTCATTACGACATCATCGTTGTTGACGCACCGCCGCTGATGCCGCTCGTCGACAGCTGCGCGCTCGGTGAGCATGCCGACGGCATCATTCTTACGGTCGCTTGGAACCACACGCCGAAAGATCTTGTCGTCCGCGCTCTCGATCAGCTTTCGTCGTCGCACGACAGAATTCTGGGAACCGTTCTCACGCGCGTCGATCTCAAGCGCGTGCGACAATATGATTACTACTACAGTTCGGCTTACAGCCAGCCCTACGACTATGGCTTGGCCGCGAAACAAACAGCGTTATGACCCGCCGCAAACGGTCCTTTTAAGCCGAATCTTCACTTACCGCGTCACCCGCGATACCCGCGCTCCTGCAAACCGCTGGCGGATCACCCTAAGCAGAAAGAGCGGCATCTCCAGCAGATAGCGCCTCCATAGCCGCTGGGGCTCCTGGATCATCCGGAACAGCCACTCGACCCGAGCCGATTGCACCCAGAGCGGCGCACGGGGTACGCGGCCTGCCAAAAAGTCGAATAGCCCGCCTACACCGAAGCCCAGCCGGCAGCCCGTGCTTTGCAGGTGCTCACTCAACCATGCTTCCTGGATGGGATTGCCCATGGCGACGAGGAGGATGTCCGCGCGTGACTTCCGTATCTCATCGAGCAATGCCGGAACTTGCGCCGCCGGCGTGTAGCCATCCGAGCAACCGACGATTTGGTGATGCGGCGCGATGTTGGCGAGTTCCCCGGCAGCCCGCTCAGCAATGCCGGGCTGCCCTCCGACCATGAAAATACGGTAGCGGTTCTTTGTTTGCCGCAGGTAACCGGGTACGAAGTCTGTGCCGTTCAAGTTGTCGGGGAACGGTTTGCCGAACAACATCCGGCTCGCGATGTCGATGCCCAACCCATCATTGAACACGACCGAACGGTTGAGGGCGCTTCTCATCCGAGGATCGGCCGCCGTCATGTTTAGGGTGTGCGCGTTCGCAAAGGCGACGACGGTCGGCGCGTTACTGCGGAATTGTTCGTCCAACAGGTCGACAGCTTGCGACGATGTTCGCACGAGAATAGGAACGCCAAGAATCGTACGCACGTCGTTCCCTAAGATCGAATCATAAAGCGCCTCGTATTTCTTGCTGACCTGAGACCACTGGAAGCCCTCTGCCGCGCTCAGAAGGGCCGATCGCGTTCTTTCATAGTCGCGGGTGATCGTCCGCCATTCCGAAAGGAAGCGGTGAGCGGCCGCGTCGGCGTCTTCGAAATTTACCGTCATTCCGACCCCCGTTCTGTCGACCAGCTGTTGGAACGGTGGAATTTCGCTCATGACCGGCCACAAGCCCGCAGATAAGGCTTCAATGACGGCGACCCCGAAGCCTTCGTACTTGGAAGCACTGACGAAGGCCGAGCACTCGGCCATCATGCTGCGGATTTGGTCACTAGAAGCTGACTCGAAGATCTGGATGGCATCGCCTATGCCGATGCTATCCGCCAATGTCATCAGGCTTGCGGCCGACACATCCCATGGGCGGCCCGCAATATAGAGGCGCCACTCCGGATCGATACGGCGGATCGCTGCCAAAAAGCGAACGACATGATCGAGCCGTTTGTTGCTTGACAGCCGCCCTATCGTAAGAAGCGCTTTTTTCGGCGATTTTGCGCCTGCATCAAGATATTTGTCGACTTCAATGCCATTCTCGATCAAGCAAGCTCCTGCACGTCGAATCTTGCTGAAGAGTTCGTCGTCAGACGCACTTACCGTCGCGACGGCCGAATACCACGTTAAGGACGCTCGGGTGATTGATAGGAAATACAAGCGTTTAAGGCGTGCCGCGAAGGGTGTGTGAAAAAAGCCACCATGAGTGGAAGCAATCAACCGGCGGCGATGAAATGGTCTTGTCCAGGCCAGGTAATCGAAGAAAAAGTCGACGCCGTGAACGTGCACAACATCGGCGTCTTTGATATGTCGAATCGCGGATAGGGCAACCGGATAGCGCTTCGAGCCAAAATAGGGAAGGCGCACGATCTCGATACCGTCGATCCATTCAAGTCTCGGCAGACGTTCGTCGTGTTGCGAGTTGAAAATTCGATCGATCGTGACGACGCGAACGTTATGTCCATTGTTTAGCTGCGATATCGCGAGATCCTTGACGAAATTTTCCAGACCGCCGATGGCAGGAGCAAATTGGCGAACGACATGGACAATTCGCATTGGCTCACAGTCGATGATGATGATGTATTGGAAGACCTCGCGTCAAACGCATGACGACTGAGTCCGTTCCACGCCACAGCAGATGCGTCGAGCATGCTGACAATTTTGCAACGTCGTGAGCCCGACGCCTGGGAGTAATTTCCACAGTTGGGCCCCTTTGTTGTCGCGGCGCCGTCAAGGATGTTCGATCGAATGCCCACAGTGGGCATACGCGCCATTGCACCGTGATCGCTCGAAGGGAACCGGCTGGAACCGTTGACCGCTATTTCCGTTGGATACGGAATCGATCAACCGTTCTCCGTCTGCATAGTCGATGAAAAGAGTGTTGCTTTCCGGCATCATTGCTCTTGCCGCATGTTCAGCGAATGTTTTCGCCATCGCCGCTTCTCAGAGCGGCCATGGGCTTCGGTTTACTGGGGTCAATATTGCGGGGGCCGACTTTGCCAGCAAAAAGCTCCCAGGCGTCCCCGGCCGCGACTATTTCTTTCCATCACGCGCCACGATCGACCATTTTGCGGACGAGGGCATGAATGTCATCCGCTTCCCATTTCTTTGGGAGCGGTTGCAGCCAACCCTCGATGGCATGCTTGATCCCGGCGAGTTACAGCGCATCGCCGCCGTCGTTACGGAAGCGAATGCGAAAGGCCTGTTTGTCGTTCTGGATGTGCACAATTACGCCGCCTATCGGCGCCAAGCGATCGGGTCATCCGCGGTTCCAATTGCAGCTTTTGCGGATTTGTGGGCCCGCTTGGCTACGAAATTCAAGAACGATCCCCAAGTCGGCTTTGGGCTGATGAACGAGCCGAAGGCGTTACCGACGGAAACGTGGCTTGCGGCGGCTAATGCCGCGATCGCCGCGATTCGCAAAGCGGGCGCCAAGAACCTGATCTTTGTGCCGGGTAACGGTTGGACAGGGGCCCACAGTTGGTTCAGCCGCCATTATGGAACCCCGAATGCTGTCGCGATGCTCGATGTGAGCGATCCGGCGGACAATTACGTCTATGAGGTGCATCAGTACCTCGATTCGAATTATTCCGGAACTCATCCCGAATGCCAGAGCGAGACGATCGGGGTTGAAACGCTCAAGCCGTTTACGGCTTGGCTTCGCGAGCACCACAAGCGCGGCTTTTTGGGTGAATTCGGAGCCGGCCGCGATTCAACCTGCCTCGCCGCACTCGAGGAGATGCTCGACTTTATCGGCAAAAATCGTGACGTTTGGCTTGGCTGGACGTATTGGGCCGCAGGTGCGTGGCCACCCCGCTATTTCACCAGCGTTCAGCCGGTCCACGGTGTCGACCCGCCGCAAATGGCCGTCCTTCTCCGGCACCTCGCCGGCAAGCGGAATTGACGGGCGCTGGCATGAGCATCCTCGTTCTTCCCTCCCGCGTAGCCGTCACCAAGATCAGCTGGACGCGCCAGCTTTCGTTTTATGCGCCATTTGCGGCCGTACTTGCCGCGATGACATTCAATACGGCGTTATGCCTCGTCAATACCAAAGTCGGCGGCGGCATCGGGAACGCGCACATCATCGTTTGCGAGATAACGATAATTTTCATCACGCTTTTGCTCGCTTACCCCGCGGTCGACCATACGCGCTTCTTGGTGATCAGCAGTGCGCTCTTTTATCTTGTCTGTCTGGCGGCGATCCGGGGCGCGGCCTCCGGCGATGCCGTGCAGATCAAACCGGTCCGTGATTTCTTGATTCCCATTGCGTTCTTTTTGCTGGGCACGCGCGTGGTCAATGTTCGGTACGCCGACTATCTCGTGCGCATAGCCGCCGCGCTGTTTTTGATCGTCGGCATTTTCGAATACGCGATGCCGGACACTTTCACGAATTTCCTCAACATTGCAAAATTTTACATTGAACGCGGCTCGATGGCGCTCGGTCAAAGCCAGCAGTCATCCAATCTTTTTATCAGCGGAATACGACCTGAGGAGTTGGGAGGCCGCAATATTTTTCCGTTTCTCGGCGACCACCGCGTTTCTTCGATTTTCCTCGAGCCCGTCTCTGCCGGAAATTTTGGCATCATCGTTTTCATCTGGGCTTTGATACGGTCTATGCAAACGCGGCGCATTTTCTGGGGGATGTTCGGCGCTGCGACTATCGCGATTATTCTCTCCGATAGCCGTTTCGGCGCTTTCTTTTGCTTGCTGGGCGTCTTGATCGCGTTGACGCCCATCAGGCTTGCATCGGTGCTGACGTTCGTATTGCCGGGCGCGGCGATGCTCGGCCTTTTTCTGTTGCCGGATTTTCTTTCTGTGATCCATCGGGGCGGCAATAGCTTTGCCGGGAGAATCATATTGTCCGGCCGCGTTCTGGGCCAACTCGATGTGCAGAATTGGCTAGGGCTCGAGATGCCCACGCTCGACACTTTCGACTCGGGCTATGCTTATGTTCTTTGCGGGATCGGGATTATCGGCGCGCTCGCTTTTTGGATTGTATTCTGGTCGATCGGCGCGAAAACGTGGCAATTCCAGGCGTTTCGTAATCTCGTCGGTGCGTATTACGCGGTTCTTTTGTGCGTCAGCAATTCTCCGTTCACCATCAAGACCGCATCTCTTCTTTGGTTTTTGACGGGAGTCCTGTGGCACCGGTCCGAGAAGCCGCCTCGCCTGCACGCGAGGACGGCTCCGCAGGCGGGACAATCCGGCGATCGGAATTACTGGGCAGGATCGCCGTATCGTCGAAAAGCTCA
Source organism: Pseudolabrys sp. (assembly GCA_025929185.1). GTDB lineage: Bacteria > Pseudomonadota > Alphaproteobacteria > Rhizobiales > Xanthobacteraceae > Pseudolabrys. The sequence goes on along the minus strand of JAICMO010000002.1, from coordinate 18,424 downwards.
GGATTCAGCAGGCGCTCGGCGGCCTGCTCCCAGCTCAAGAACGTCGGCCGCTCACGGATAGGGCCGCGCGTCAAGGCCCGCTCGATCGCGATATCGATGCTGGCATGATCCGAAGCAGAGTAGCCGAACCGATTTGGGCTTGTCCCTACCGCGTAATCGGGACAGACCGCGGGAACGCCAAGATATTCATATTGCATCAACTTCAGGCTTGATTGCGCCAGATATTCGGAGTTGCTCGAAAGCCGGTACGCGGCTATTCCGAAATTGGCGTGTTTGATGTAGGGGAGCGTCTGTTTGAACGGCATCTCTTTGTAAATATGGACGTTCGAGGGCGCTTCGAAAGGCGCACCGCATCCGATCAGATGAAAATGGATGTTGGGAAATTTGCGACCGGCGTATTGAAAGAAACTCCGGTCAAACAGCATCGATCCAACCGTGACGGCGTTGACGCCCCCCGAATATGGGCTGGGGCCGATATCGGCAAAATCGCTTCGATTTATCCCGAGCGGAACGACATAGGTCTTATTTTTTGCAAGCGCAAAGCACGGCGCCATTTTCCGCGCAAGGAGACAGAAAGCGTCGATTTCGTGTATGCGCCGCGCAAGCTCCGTCTTGAGAATCGGATGAGCGCGGATCGTGTCGAGCGTATCGGACGCCCGATAGATGATGCGGGCTTGCTTATTCAGCTTCCTCGCGCGGCCGGTGAGCATGATGCCGAGGCCCGATTCGATCACGATATACGATGCCGAGCGTAACGCATTGTCGATGAATCGATCGGGAAATTTGGCATAGGCCCGGAAAAGCGGCGCCGCCAGCCGATCGAGTACGGCGTTTCCGGTGCGGAACGGGTGAAAGAATGTGCGCCAAAGATAACAGAGCACGCCATTTACCATTTCCGGCTTGTTTGCGTGAGACCAAAAGAAAAGACGATGGTCGTTGGTTGCAATCGAAATGGGGCTAAATCTGATAGAAATGAAAGTCACCTCGTAGCCGAGTCCTACGAGGGCGTCAGCCAAAGCCTGGATGCTGCCGCGGCGCGCCGTTCGATAATCGTGAAAGCCTGAGACGATCACGACCCGCTGCCGCGTGCTTTGCTGTGGCGCCGTTTCGATGCTTTCCTTCGACATGCCCCCGCTCACGTCTGCTGGCGCGTCCTGGTCCCGTGTCCGGCTTTCGTTGCGCTACGGAAGAATGTGCGGATCCGATCGACCGCCGGGGTCATCAAGCGTTGATACCGCAGGCTTTTTGAATTCATCATATCGGCCCAGATTTCAGGGTGAACCACGGCGAGAGCCGGCGGAGGCGGCTTACGCAATTGCCCTTCAAGTCGGTCGATCAAATTCGTATTGCCAGTATTGGCGAAAATGAGAAGATTTTGTCGGTACCAAGGAGGAATTCCTGCTTCGTTCCAGATTCTCCATCGAAGAAAATCAAAACAGCGATAACCGCGTTTCATGAATAGAGAGGCCCAATATGAAGGCCATTGCTCGTTTACGTGATGAGTTCCTCCTTGGAAAGGAATAGCCGCGGAAAAGACGATAGCGTCAGAATGACGGATAAGATTGCCGATGAACGTTTCTGCATTTGAAGCGACGATGTGCTCTGCGACTTCCAGAGATATGACGAGATCGAATCGTCTCCCCAAATCGAAAGCTGCTCCGACGTTGAAAGCCCGAAAGCACTCGGCTGGAATTGCCAGAAATGGCCTCGCCCAGTCGCCATCAACGCCCATCCGATCATTGATTCCAAAATCCGTTGCTGTTTTCAGCCAGGTGCCTTGGCCACAGCCGACATCGAGCAGTGACATCGGCCCAAAGATATCGACCAACAACGGCAGAATGAGCGCCGCGGAGCGGCCCGAGCCGGACCGCTGATTGTCAAAGAATTCTGACGAATAGACTTCCCTCATGTGGAGGCTCTTACTGACTGACCCCTTCGCGCGCCTGCTCGACTGACAAGGGTGGCTCCTTTTAATGATGAGAATTGGGCCGGGCCCAAGGGAAGCTCGGCAGCCAACGAATTTTCGGCGGCATTGTTCCAGCGAAAGAAGGCTTTTTGCCGAATGAGGCGCTCCGATCGCGCGAACAAGAAGCCGCTATTGAAACCGGAGTCACTCGCCACCTTGACCTGTGCAGGCGTCTCTCGTCTGATTTGGAAGGAATTACCGAACTGAATTGCCTGAGATCTCTTGCGTCTCATGTGACAGAAATAGGAACTGTCGCTGCGACCATCACAATCGCAGCGCTGGTCGCCGTGGCGGCAACGGTTGCCCAGAGAATTCCTTCGAATCCGCCGACGTACCCAAAGACCGCGCCGGCCGTCAAGAACACGACGAGTGATACGAAACGCGCTATAAACACGATTTGAGTGCGCCGTATTGCAACCAGTGCCATCGAGGAAGCTTGCCGGAGCCCGTCAAAGATGAGTGCAAGCGCGAGAGGCCAAAGCAGAAAAGAAGCCGCGGCGATCTCCGGCTTTTTGTAGATCGCGGGCAGGATTAAACCCGCTGTCGCTATGATTACGGCGCAATAAACGATGACGATTGCTGCAAAGATAGCGGTGCCGCGCAGCGCGAACGAGCGCGCGTATTGATCGCCGACGTCGACGACCTTGTCGGCCACACGAGGCAGGATCGCCAGGTTGAGGGCGGCGTTGAATTGCACGACGGGCGTAAGCAAATTCTGCAGAGCCCGAATAATGCCGGTTACGCCGGGACTACTGAGTGCGGCAATCAATGGAAAAGCGCCCCACGTGCTGATCCAGTTTGCCACCGCGGCGGCCGACAGCCATCGTCCGGAACGCCACATCTGCGCGGCGAGCCAAACCGTGGTGCGGGGACGCATGCTTTGCAGCCGTCCGATGCCGGACGCGAGGGTTACGAGAATTGCGCCGGACGCACCGAGTCCCGACAGCAAAATGACGGCGTTCAGCGAGAGCATGCCAGTGCGGAGCAAGACAAATGTCCCGGCGAGCATCAGCACGCCATAGGCGAAAGCGGCCAATGCCGCGATATCTTGCCGGTCGCGGATGTAACAAAGACGGCGAATAAACAGATAGATCCGCTGTAAAGGATTGACCACTGCGAGCGCAAGAATTGGACCGCTATAGTCGGGCTCCAAGAAAAGCAGGATGGCTGCTATGCCGATGAGAAGCAGGCTTGTACCCGCTCCATAGCCAATGACAACCCACAATGCTGCAACGTCGAGCCGCTGCCGATTGCGCCGTCCATAGCGACTGACGATTGCAGGTAACGAATCGATGATCAGCGAGATTTCGATTGCTTCGATGAAAAGTGAAGTCGTCCAGATGACTACGTAGCGTCCGAATGCATCGAGAGGCAACCATGAGGCGTAAAGAATCGTGAGCAAGAAATTCGTGGCACTGTAGAGTCCCTGGTCCGCAAGGGCGAAAAAGAGGCGGAACTTCCAGCGTTGCGCCAGAATCCACATTTCGTGTAGCCGGCTTTGTGCGGCAGCCATCCTCAGCCGCCCGGCGATTGCAAAGCGCGCCAGCGGACTCATCGAAGTGTCGCGCGTAACCGGCGCGCAACGGCCAACCATCCGCGCATGGTGCTTGTGAAAATGTTCGGCATGTTCACCAAGTAGTCTTGCCCAAGCCGCCGCGGGTTCCTCAGCAAGCCTCTCCAGCCGGCAAAAGCACTGCACCTTTTGATGATGAGAATAGGGCGAGAACGCACACGAAGTCCGTCAGACAACGACCTCACGGCCGCATCGTTCCAGCGGTAGAGGCTTTTCGCCGACTTGCCGCCTGGCCTTCTATGCCGCCTCGGGCGGCTGCGGGTAACGGACCCGCCTAATCGGCCACCGCTATTCCCTGCACTTCGATCATGATCGCAGGATCGGCGAAGCCGGAAACCGTGATGGCGGCGCTTGCCGGAAAGTCATCGCCGAAAATTTCCGTCCGCAATTCGGTCATGCGGGTGGTGTGCCGAGCATCGATCAAGAACACCGTCATTGTGACCATATCTTTAAGCGCGCAGTGGGCCTCGGCCAGCGTTTTCTCGATATTCCGGAAAGTCTGGCGGCACTGCGCATCGAAGTCGCCTGCGAGCGATTGGCCGGCATCATCCTTTGCACCGGTATGGCCGGCAATCCAAATCGTGCGACGCGCATTCTCGGTGATAACGGCGGGCGAAAACGCCCGTTTTTGCTGCCACGTGCCGCGCACGAAATCCTTTTTCACATTATTCTCCTGTTGACCGGTCGATCCGGCGCCGCGCGCCGGATCGATTCCGATGGAAGCTCCGCCGGACGATCACTTGCCAAAAGGCTTTTCCGCGTCGAGCCGCTTTTTGGCTTCCTGCGCCACCGATAGATCGAAAAGCTGCTCGCGTGTCACTTTCTTTTCGACGTAGTGGAAATAATCCGCCCAATAGTCCTGCATGTGCATGATCGAATCGATCGGCGGAATTCCGTCTTCGTTGGTATAGGACCAGTACGGCGCGATCGCCTTGATCAGGGCCGGCTTGTTGAGGAAGGTATTTTTGGCGAGGAATTCGAGAATGTCCTTGTGGGAGTCCGGCGCGTTGGCCGCCGCGTCGAATTCCTTCACGCCTTGCAGATAGGCCATCGCAAAACGCACCAGCACGTCGCGCTTGTTCTTCACGAAATCCTTGTTCGCGGCGTAGACGCCGATCGAGCTGTTCGGCTCGATCTCGTCGCCGCGGGCGACGATCGGTCCCCATTTGTTGTTCTGCGCAAAAAAGCCGAACTGATAGGCGAGGTCGGTGAGGTCGACCTGCTTCTGGCCGAGCATCTTCATCAGATCAGGCTGGGAAACGCCGACGACCCATTTCACGTCCTTGCGCGGATCGAGCCCCGCCTTTTGCAGCGCACGGGCGGTATCGTATTGGTTGATGCTGCCCACCGCGCCAACGCCCATTCGCTTGCCCTTGAGCTTTGCGAAATCGGCCGCTGAATGGACGCCCTGATCGTAGATCTCCTGCGTGACGTTGACCGCAAGATAGCCGTAGCCGGGCTTGTTGTGGCCGCGGTCCAGCACGATCACCAACGGCGCGCCCTTGGCGATGCTGTTGAACAGGCTGGCGTTGGCAGTCATAAGCGTAATGTCGAGCTCGCCGGAAAGAATAGCGGGAACGGCGAGGGCGCCGTCGTTGAACTTCTTCATCTGAATATCGAGATTCATCTTCTTGAAGTACCCGCGTTCGAGCGCGACATAGAAGCCGCCTCCGGTGATGAACGGGCCTTCGCCGACGCGGATAACGTCCGCCGCGCGGGCATATCCACCGGCCGCCAGCATGAGCGAAAGCGCGAGTGCTCCCGCCACGGCACGCAATAATGATGTCAGTCTCATGTCACCCTCCCGTGTTCTTAGTGTTCGTCTCGATAAGCCGTCCACGGCGCGACCTTGCGATCGATCCATTCCTGCAATTTGATGACCAGTGCGCCGACCACTGCGAGCACGATCAGGCTCGCAAATACTTTTTCAGTCTCCATGACCTGGCCGGCTTGAATCAAGAGAAAGCCCATGCCGCTCTGACTGGAGCTGCCGATCATTTCCGCCGCGACCACCAGGATGATGGTCACGCCCATTCCGAGATGCAGTCCCGCGAAAATGCTCGGGATGGCGGCCGGGATGACGATTTTCATCTGGATTTGGCGGCGATTGGCGCCAAGGTCTCGTGCTGCCTTGATCAGTCCCTGATCGGTCTGCCGAATGCCCGCGTAAGTGCTGATGACAATGGGGAAAAATGCGGTGATGGCGCTGATGACGATCTTGTACACCTCGCCGGTGCCGAGCCAGATCACGAGCAGGGGGATCAGCGCGATCTTCGGCAGCGGGTAAAGCGCGGCGATCCAGGGATCGGCGATACGCGCGACCATGCGTGACATGCCCATCAGCACGCCGAGCGTCACGCCGGTAATAGCCGCGACCGCAAAACCGGCGAAAATCCGCAGCAACGTGACACCGAGATTGAACTCGATGGAGCCATTGGCGATCATGCGGAAGAGATAAGTGGCGATCGAGCTCGGTGCCGGCAGATAAATCGGTGCGATACCATGCCAGCGCACGAGCAGTTCCCAGCCCAACAGCACGGCAATCACGACGAGTGCGGGCGCGGCGCGCTCGGCAACTCCGGAGAAGGTGCCTCTCTCGGGCTTCATCGCGTTTCCAGCGCCATCGTTTGTTGCGCCATCGAGGTCATGACCTCTTCGCGGATGAGGTGAAAGGCGCGGTCGAACAGGCTACCGAACGCTTTCGAGTTCACCATTTCGAGCGAGCGCGGCCTCGGCAAATCGACGGGAAGAACCTCTTTGATGCGGCCAGGGCGCGCGGTCATGACAATGACTTCATCGCCAAGCAGAATTGCTTCTTCGATCGCATGCGTGACGAAGATGATCGTCTTCTTCGTTTCGTCGAACACGCGCAGCAGCTCTTCCTGCATGACGATCTTGGTCTGCGCATCGAGCGCACCGAATGGCTCGTCCATCAGCATGATCGGCCGCTCCAGGATCAGCGCGCGCGCAAGCGCCACGCGCTGACGCATGCCGCCCGAGAGTTGCCCCGGCAGATGTCCTTCGAAGCCCCGCAGGCCGACCGAAGCGAGCAGGGTCCTCGATCGTTCGTGGCGCTCGGTTTTGGAGATGCCCTGCATTTCCAGGCCGAATGCGACGTTATCGAGCACGCTGCGCCACGGAAACAGATTGAGATTTTGCCAGACCATCACCGAATCGGCACCGAGCGGGCGCACCATTTCACGATGGGCGGGGTCAGTTATGCGGACGCGTCCACTCGACGCGGTTTCGATGCCGCCGACGATCTGCACCAATGTGCTCTTGCCGCAGCCGCTCGGGCCGAGTAGGCAAGAGAAGCGGCGCGAGGCAAAGCGATGCGAGAACCGGTCAAGGGCGACCACGTCGACGCCACGCCGCCCGGGCCAGACCTGCGTCACATCCTCGACCGTCACGTCCATGTCGGAGCATCCACTATTGCGGTCGATCGCTGCGGCATCAATGTCGCCAGGCCGGCGCGAGGCGGCCGCTCAGCCCGGCGTCAGCTAACACCTTTTTGCCGATCTTTTCCGCTTCCACGATGACGCGGCCGCTGTCCTTGAAACGCGGAAAGGCGCTGTCCCGGTACACGATCTCTCCATCGACCAGGACTACGCGCGCATCGCTCCCCTTGCCGGCGCAGATGAAACTGGAAATCGGCCGGTGCAGGACGCCGACGTAGGGCTTCTCGATGTGGAATATGGCGATGTCGGCTCGTTTGCCGGCTTCCAATGAACCGAGTTCATGGTCGAGCCCAAGCGCTTTGGCTGCGTTGATCGTCGCCATTTCGATCGTCCGTTCGACGGACATGCGGGTCGGATCGAGGTGGCGGACGTGCTGCATCATGGAGCAGGCCTTCATCTGCTCGACCATGTCCACGCTGTAATCGACCATCGGGCCGTCCGTCCCGAGCGCCACGTTTACGCCAGCGCGCCAGGCATTGGCAAAAGGCCCGATGCCGCCGCCACGAATGGATTCGCTCGTCGGCGTGTAAACGAAGCTACAGCCGACGCGCGCCATGTGCTCAATGTCGAGCTCGGTGACGTGAATGCCGTGGATGAGAACCCAATGCGGGTCGAGTAGGCCGAGTTGCATCAGATAACGGACGTCGGTTCGCCCCGTTTCGCGCAAATAGCGCAAGAAGCCCTTCTCGATTGAGAAGGTGCCGCCGGCGATATGGGTCGATATTTTTGCGTTGAGCTTGCGCGCGAGTTCGTAGCCGCGGCAAATGAGCTCTTCCGTCGTCATGCCGGCGGCGACCCAATGCGCATTCGATTCGATCACCATCGCCATGCGGACGCGTCCATTCGAGGTGCCGTCCCATTGATGGAATTCCTGCTCGAACGAAGCAAGCGATTCATCGAGGGTGAATGGATGATGCGGATTGCCGGGCGTGCGGCAGCGTAGTTCCTTGGCAAAGACCTGCCGAATACCGACTTCGGCCTGCGGCTCGATGGTGGCGCGCACCATGTCCGGCGTCGTGGTCGTAACGGAATGATTGAGCGAGCACGTCGTCCCCGTCGAGAGCATTTCCATCGCGCCGACGTAGCTCGATGCGCGCATTCCTTCTTCCGGCAGGTGGCGTGTCAGCGGCAAAAGAAAATCGGTTACCCAATCTTCCAGCAGGTACCCGTCGGCCAGGCCTTTGAATAGCGTGTACCAGTGATGCTGGTGGCCGTTGATGAGGCCAGGCAACACGATGCAGCCGCCGGCGTCGATCACCTCATCGAACCCGCTGCCTTCGGGCGCCGCAGCCGCGGGGCCGACGGCGGAAATTTTGGGCCCCTCAATTGCAACGAAGCCACCCGGGTGCACCGCGCGTTCGGCGTCGACCGTGACGACGTAGCCGTTCTTCACCAGAGTGCGCCGCATGGCTCACCTTCTCGCTCGTGAAATCTTGATGTAATGTATCTTGATGTCAAGATATCCCGGAGCGCGAGTGAAGGGCGCGAGCAAGATGGCGAGGGCGGCTTCCGGCGAACAATCCGCCGATTCAATCGATCATTTCCTGCGACAGTGGCGCGCTGCGCGTCCCGATCTTGATCCGTATGCATTGGGCGTATTTGGGCGCATCCATCGTCTTTCCGGCCACCTGTTGCGAAGGACGGAGCAATTGCTGGACGATATCGGCTTGGGTTGGGAATCCTTCAGCCTGATCGTGACGCTCCGGCGCGCCGGGCCGCCGTTTGAACTGCGGCCGACCGACCTGCTGCATGAATCGTTGCTGAGTTCCGGAGCGGTTACCAATCGCATCGATCGGGTGGAACGACAGGGTTGGGTTCGGCGCATACGTGATCCGCATGATCGCCGCGGCGTGATCGTGAAGCTGACGCCGGCCGGGCGATCGCTTGCGGACCGCGCGATCAAGCGGCATTTCGAGGCGATGGCAGGCATGTTGTCACTTTTTTCGTCCGGCGAGAGGCGGACCTTGGCACGTCTGCTCGGCAAGCTCCTTGCCTCGATGGAGCATTCGCCGACGGCATTGAAAACGGTATCGCGCCCGGTTTCTGGCGGAAACGCCATGCGCCGATCGAAATCTTCTCGCGTCAGCCAGTCACGGGCGCGGACAGGCACAGGAGCAACACTATGAGCGGCGTTCAGGAGGAATTGTCATTCCTTTATTTCCCTGACAATTACCGCTGGTCGCATGGGCTTTTGATCGGCCTGAACACGGCGCCGTGGGGTGGCGCGGAAATCGGCGAAATCAACCGGATCGGTCTCCGATTGAAAGATAAAGTCGGCGACGATGATGCGTGGTTTCGCGAGTGGGCGCGCGAGGCGCGTGTCGTCGAAGACCGTGGGCGTCAACGCATCGGCGAAGGGCACGCAAAGAGCGGCGCACAATATCTTCAGCGCGCCAGCATCTACTATCACGTCGGCGAACGATTTCTTCAGCCGAAGAGCAAAAAGGGGAACGACGCCTACATGCGCGGCGTGAACTGCCTGCGCGATGTGGCCAAGCACATCAAGCGGCCGCGCCTTGAGCATGTCGAAATTCCTTATGGGGGGACAAGTCTTCCTGCAATCTACGTGCATGCGGAGCCGGTAAACAACGTTGGCAAGGTGCCGGCCATGGTGTTCTTTGATGGGCTCGATGTCACAAAAGAAATTCAATACTTCAAGGGGATCGCCGATCTCGTGTCGCGCGGCATCGCGTGCCTCATTGTGGACGGCCCCGGAAACGGCGAAAGCATTCGTTTCCGGAATCTCTATCTGCGCCCGGATACCGAGCATTATGCCACGCCGGCGTACGAGTATCTGGCGTCGCGGCCGGAAATCGATGCAAATCGCATCGGCGTGATGGCCATCAGCCTCGGCGGCTACTACGCGCCGCGCGCGGCGGCTTTCGAGCGGCGCTTTGCCTGCTGCATCGCGTGGGGCGCGCAATGGGACTATCAGAAAATCTGGCGCGATCGCTTCGACCGCATTGCGCGGTCGGAGACGCCGTCGCTCTCCGTCGCATCGCATCACATCATGTGGGTACTGAACGCTGCCTCACAGGACGAGGCGCTGAAAAAGCTTGCGCCGTTCAATCTCGATGGCGCCGTGCAAAGGATCACATGTCCGTTCCTGATGCTGCATGGCGAAGGCGACGAGCAGATTCCGCTCGGTGAAGCGCAGAAGTGCTTCGATGCGGTCGGGTCGAAGCACAAGACGTTTAAATTATTCACGCGCGAGGAGGGCGGTTATCACCACTGCCAGATCGACAACCAGAGTATCTGCTCGGCCTATATGTGGGACTGGCTCGAGCAGGTGCTAAAGCCGGCGCAGTAACAGGCCGCGCCGGCTTAGAAGCGCGTTACTGATTGACCTTGATGTTGTTGTCGCGAATGACTTTGCCCCAGCGCGCGATCTCGCTTTTGAGGAACGCGCGTCCGGCGTCAATCGAGAGCTGATCTTTCGGGAAGGCATCGAAGCCCTCGACTTTCCAGCGCTTCACCAAGGCAGGATCGGCAACAACTTCTTGCAGCGTGGCGTTGAGCTTCTTGAGCACCGCGTCGGGCGTCTTGGCGGGCGCGAACAACGCCTGCCAGTAGATGATGTCGAACTTCGGCCCGAGCGCGGTCGCGAGCGGAGCGGCGGTCGGAAGGTCGGCCAGCTTCTCGTTTGACGTAACCGCATAGGCTTTCAATTTCCCCGCTTTCACCTGCGGCACGGCGGCTTGTGGCGTCGCGATGAAAAGGTCGACGTGCCCGCCCAGAAGGTCGTTCATGGCCGGCGCCGAGCCGCGGTATGGAATTTCGTCGATTTTTGTTTTCGTCTCCTGCGCAAGCAGCGTCGTCGCAAGATGGCCGGTAGCGCCATAACCAGGAATAGCCGCTTTCAGGGTCTGCTTTTTCATCAGCGCCAGCAGTCCCTTGAAATCGTTCGGCGCGAGCGTCTCGCGGCCCAGCAGCACCAGCGGGTTCTTGTTGACCAGCATCACCGGCGTCAGGTCTTTTTCGGTGTTGAAGGGAAGGTGTTTGTAAAGCGTGACGTTCGCCGAAATTTGCAAGTTGTGCAGCATCAGCGTGTAGCCGTCGGGATCTGCTTTGGCGAGCTTGTTGGTGGCGATGATGGTGCCGCCGCCGGTAACGTTCTCGACGATGACGTTCTGCTTGAGCCTGTCGGAAAGGCCCCGTGCAATCTCGCGCGCGGTCGTATCGGTCGGGCCGCCGGCCGGGTAGGGCACGATAATGGTGATGGTGCGGCTTGGATATTGCTGCGCGGAAGCCTGTGCCGCGAGGGCGAACAGGCCGAGCGCGGCAAAGGCGATCGCAGCGAGACGCTTTATCATTGAATCCTCCCCATTTTTAATGTTTTGCCGCAAAGCTTACGCCGAGGGAATGATGGGCAACAAGAGGTATGGCTCTTTGCCGGGCGCAAAGTGCAGCGTGTTGCGGCAGGCGAAGATCGCGGGTGGCCGGTCGTCCGGGTCGATATGCAGGAAGGGCCCGACGCCTTTCATCGGGTAGGGTGCATTGGGAAGCGCGATATCGGTGCCGTCCACCTCATAGTCCTTGCCGCGCACGGTCAGCGCAAAGCGATAGCCGGCGGGGACCACGATGCAGGTCGGCAAAATCTCGACGTCGAGTTCGACAGGCTCGCCCGGCTTGAGCGGCCATTCCTCGTCGTGCGGATGCCACGGCCTGTAAGGCGGCGACTTCTTCGGATCGAGCTTGCGGTGCGACGCACGCAGCCAGCCCAAGCCGACCGGCGTGCGCGGATCGTTGGAGCCGGTAAAGGTGACTTCCTTGCCGGCGGGGTCGAGCACCCGCAGCACAAGAAAGATGTCTGCGTCCGTGGTCTCAGAGGACAGCCACAATTTCGCGGCCACCGGCCCGGTGATCTCGACCGGTTCGGCAAGCGGGGCCGTGCTGAACGTGAGACCGTCGCCGGTCGTATCGTAGCTCACGGTCGCCGTCGCTTTCGGCGTTTCAGTGCTCAGCCCCTTGCCATCCGGCTGCAAGAAATATCTGGTCCATTGCGTGCGAGCGAGCGGCCACTCGTTTTCGGCGCGCAGCACGAATTTCTCGCCCGGATGCCGAATGTTGAGAGACACGCGCGGCTGCTTGTCCCAGCCGGTGTCTTCGCCCTTGAGAAAATGGCCGAAGAACTTCCTTTGCAACGCGTCGCCGTAATTGCTGTAGAAGTGCGTGAAATGCGTGTCGCCGTGCACTTCCAGCCATTTCTGCTTCGATCCGGCGGCGACCCAACCTTCGAAATTGCCGCGCGTATGCAGGCCCATGCCGCCCCAATTGGCGGCCGACAGCAGCGGCGCCTGAATTTTCGAAAAATCGGGTCTGCGGGGCACGTAATCCTTGTTGTCAAAGCGCTCACGCTTCGCTCGTCCCGGTGAGTCGGCGCGGTTCTTTGCAAGCTCCTCCTCGGACAACGTCTCCGGTCCGGCGACCGGTTCGCCGGTGACGACGCTCTTTGCGCCACGCGTGCCGACGCCATGTTGCATGCTCACCACCTGCCGCGGCCACCAGCTATTGAAAAAATCGCTGAGAATGCCGCCGTGCCGGCACAGCTCGCGGTAATAATCGGAGGCGCCTTCCCAGACACACAGCGCGGCCAGATGCGGCGGGTTGAGTTCGCCGACTTGCCACTGGTTCATCGAGTAATAGGAAATGCCGTGGATGCCGACCTTGCCGTTGCTCCAAGGCTGCGTACCGGCCCATTCGACGCACTGATAGATGTCCTGCGCTTCGCGCGGCGACCACACATCCATGTAACCCGGCGAGCGGCCGGCGCCTCGTGAGTCGATGCGCAGGCAGATATAGCCGTCCGGCACCCATTTCTCGGGATCGACCAGCTCCCAGTTCTGGTGCTTGTTGCTCGAGCCTTGCAGCACTTCGGGCGCAGCTTTGGTCAACCGCGCCCAGGCGCTCTTGTAACCTTCCTGAAACGACAAGCCCTTGGCGTAGGGGCCGTAGCTGAGGAGAACGGGATACTTGCCGCCGTCGGTCGACCGGTACACGTCGCCGCGAAGGACGATGCCGTCGTCCATCGGGATGGGAACGTCCCAGTCGATTTGCATGCCGTCGCGAATTTCACTTTTCATCATATCCATGGTGGGAGACCTGACAGTGGCGGGTTTTCGTCCGGCCTATCTTTTCGAAATTTGCGCCCTTGTCGAGGTCCGCACCGCTTGACAGGCATGCGCCGCCAGGCTGCCGTAAGGCAGCGCCGCTGCAAATATCGGGTAACCTATTGAGCGCTGATCGGTGCGCGCCGCCCGCCCTTGCGGGCGATGCTTACTTCGTCCGGCCGCACGAAAATCCGCTCCAGGGCGCGCCGCTCAATCGGCTTCTGCAAAACCGGCACGCTCGCGTAACGGCGGTCGATGCTTTCCGGTCCGTAGCCGGTGGCAAAGATGAACGGAACGCCCCCCGTCGTCAGGATATCGGCAAGCGGGTAGACAAGCTCGCCGCCGAGGTTGATGTCGAGGATCGCCGCATCGATATCGCCCTTTTTCAGCGCGGCGACCGCCTCGCTGACCTTGCCGAAAGGTCCGACAACCGAAAAGCCCAGTTCGGTCATAACGTCGCGTGCGGCCATCGCGACCAGCGCTTCGTCTTCCACCACCATGATGCGGTTGCCCGTGATGACGAAATCGGATTCGTCGATCGGCGGCCCTTTCAGCGCGGGCTTGTGTCCGTTCTTCACGGTGTCGGGCGGCCCGATTTTGTCGCTCATCCGAATGCTCATGACGCACCGAAGGCCTTCCGGCCGCCAGTCGAAGTCCACTTTGCCTCCGAGTTGGCCCTGCACGCTGGCCATGATGATCCTGGTGCCGAAGCCCGGCAACACGGGCGTGTCGGTCTTCGGCCCGCCGGTTTCCGTCCAATGGAAGACGAGATCGCCGCCATCCACCTTCCAGATCAGCCTCACGCGTCCGGCGCCGGTCGACAGGCCGCCGTATTTGGCGGCGTTGGTCGCAAGCTCATGCAGCGCCAGCGCCAGCGTCTGCGCGTGCGTCGGTTGCAGCAGCACCTTCGGTCCTTCGACGATGATCTTGTCCGCATCATGCGTCTTGAAAGGCATCAGTTCTTCGTCGACCAGGCCCGCAAGATCGGCGCCCTGCCAGCGCGCGAGCGCCAACACCGTGTGGGCGCGCGAAAGCGCTTTGATGCGCCCCTCGACGGCTTCCACGTAATTTGAAACCGAATTGGCGCGCGTCAGCCGGATAATCGACTGCACCAGCGCCAGCGCGTTCTTGGCGCGGTGGTCGACCTCGCGCGCGAGCAGGACCTGCCGCTCCTCGGCTTCCTTGCGGTCGGTGATATCGACCGTAACGCCGCTGATGCGGACTACTTCGCCCTTGGAATTCAGCGTCGGCGAGGCCGTGCCGAGGCACCAGCGCACGTCGCCGTTTGCGCGTCGAATACGGAATTCCGCCTGTTGCGGCTTGGGATTTTTGAAAAGCTTTTCGACGGCGACGCGCAGGGTTTCCCAATCGTCAGGGTGGATGAGCGCCCGCACATTTTCCGGCGTTACCGCAAATGCTTTCGGATCGACGCCGAAGATACGATGCTGGCCTTCGTCCCAAAGGCAATCGCCATTGGTGCGATCCCAATCCCACGAGCCCATGCTGCCGGCGACCAGCGCAAGCCCGCGGCGTTCTTCGCTCTGCTTGAGCCGGGCGGTCGACGCCTCCAACTCGGCGGTACGCGCCGCGACGCGCTGCTCCAATTCGGCGTTGAGTTGCTCGAGTTGGCGCGTCTTGCGGTAAAGCTCGACGAAGACCTTGACCTTCGCGCGCAAGACTTCCGGGATAACGGGCACCGGCACGTAATCGACGGCGCCCATCTCGTAGCCGCGCAAGCGGTCCATGTCGGAAAGATGGATCGCGGAAATGAAGATCATCGCGGTCTTCTGGAAGCGGGGATGCTCGCGGATCATCGCCGCAAGCTGAAAACCGTCCAGGTCGGGCATGCACACGTCGACGAGGACGACGGCCACCTCGGACTTCAGCAGATGCTCGAGCGCTTCCCGGCCCGAGGACGCTTTCAGCAGGTTTTCGCCAAGCTCGTGCAGGATGACTTCGTAACTGAGCAGCTTCGCTTGCTGATCGTCCACGAGCAGGATGTTGACTTTATCGTCCGGGGTCATTGTGTTGCTCCGGTTTTCAGCGGTGCAGCCAGGCGCGCAACACGGAGAGCAGCTGCTCCGTGTTGACCGGCTTCGCCAGATAATCAGAGGCGCCTGCCTCCAGGCATTTTTCGCGGTCGCCCTTCATCGCCTTCGCCGTCAGCGCAATGATGGGCAGGCGGCGGAACGACGGCTTTTTTCGGATCGCCTCGATCGTCTGATAGCCGTCCATTTCCGGCATCATGATGTCCATCAGGACAATCGCGAGTTCCGGCGTGGACTCAACCAGCGCGATGGCTTCGCTTCCGGTCGTAGCGGTCAGGACATTCATGCCGCGCCGCTCAAGCACGCTGGACAGCGCAAAAATATTGCGCGCGTCGTCGTCCACGAGCAGGGCGGTGCGGCCGACGAGGTCTTCATCCGAACTGGTGAGCCGCTCGAGCATGCGCTGCTTCTCGGGCGGCAAGTCGGTCACGATGCGATGCATGAACAGGGAGGTTTCGTCGAGCAAACGCTCCGGCGATTCCACGCCCTTTACCACGATGCTGCGCGCCATCGTATGAAGCTGGGCATCCTCCTCGGGCGACAACTCGCGTCCGGTGAACACGACGACGGGAACGTCGGATAGCGCCTCGTCGTCGCGAATCTTTTCCAGCACGTCGAACCCCGTCATGTCGGGCAACCGCAGGTCGAGCACCATGCAGTCGCAGGCCTGCTCGTGCAGAGCGGCGATCGCGCCTGAGCCGGTGCCGGCCGTGACGATCTCTATGTCGTCATGCGCCAGCAACTCCGAGATGCTAATTTGCTCCGCCGGATTGTCCTCCACCACCAGCAGCCGTTTGCGCCGGGGCCTCGCATATTCCTTGATTTTGGCCAGCGCGGCCTCCACGCCTTCCGTTGTGGTCGGCTTGGTGACGAAGGAGAAAGCGCCGCTCGCCAAAGCGTGCTGGCGGTCTTCGTCGAGCGTAATGATCTGCACCGGTATATGCCGCGTCAGCGGGTTTTGCTTCAGCTGCGTCAGCACGGTCCAGCCCAGCATGTCGGGCAAGAACATATCGAGCGAGATCGCCGTCGGCTGGAATTGCTTGGCCACTTCGAGCGCGTCGACCCCGCGCATTGCGACAAGGACCTTGAAGCCCTTGTCATGCGCGAGGTCCATCAGGATACGCGCATAATGCGGATCGTCCTCGACCACGAGCAAAATCATGTCGCCCGGCTCGATGTTGCTGCGGTCGTCCGGAATGCGCTCGGTCGGCCGCTCGGCGGCGGCAGCGGCTATAGCGGCTGCCGACTGTGCCGCCTCGCTTGCCGTTTCCACCGGCGCGCGCAATACGCTCGAAGAACCGATGTATTTGACCGGCAGGTACAAGGTGAAGGTGCTGCCGGTACCCGGCATGCTGCGGAGCTGGATTTCGCCGCCCAGCAACTGCGACAGTTCGCGGCTGATCGCGAGACCGAGGCCGGTGCCGCCGTACTTGCGGCTGGTCGAGGCGTCCGCCTGCTGGAAGGCCTCGAAGATGATCTTCTGCTTTTCGAGCGGGATGCCGATGCCGCTGTCGGACACCTCAAAAGCCACGACTGCCGGCGCTTGATTGAGAACCGGGTGATCCTCGCTCCATCCGTTAAGAACGGCCGAGACGGTCAGGCGCACGCCGCCTTGTTCGGTGAACTTGAAGGCGTTGGAGAGCAGGTTCTTGAGCACCTGCTGAAGGCGCTTTGAATCCGTGGAGATGTTGCGGCTCAGGTTCGGATCGATGTCCACGGCGAAGGAAAGCTGGCGGTTCTCCGCCTCATGCCGGAACGGCCGCGCGACCGACTCGCAAAGATTGTTGATCGACACCTCCTGGACGTCGACCGTAACGGTGCCCGATTCGATCTTGGACAGATCGAGAATGTCGCTGATCAGATTGAGCAGGTCCGTGCCGGCGCCGTGAATCGTGCGGGCAAACTCGACCTGTTTGGGGGCCAAATTGCCGTCCGGATTTTCCGCAAGCTGCTGGCCGAGGATCAGGATGCTGTTGAGCGGCGTTCGCAGCTCGTGCGACATATTCGCCAGGAACTCGGACTTGTACTTCGACGTGAGGGCAAGCTCGGACGCCTTTTCTTCCAGCGCGCGCCGCGCCTGCTCGATTTCCTGGTTCTTGCGTTCGACTTCGACGTTTCGTTCGGCAAGCTGCTGAGCCTTCTGCTCGAGCTGCTCATTCGTTTGTTGCAGTTCACGCTGTTGCGTCTGCAATTCTCCGGCAAGCTGCTGCGATTGCTTGAGCAGCCCTTCGGTCTGCATCGTCGCTTCGATCGAGTTGAGGACGATGCCGATGCTGTCGGTAAGCTGCTCGAGAAACATCGTTTGCAGAGTCGTGAAAGCCGACACCGAGGCAAGCTCAATGACGGCCTTTACCTGATTTTCGAACAGCACCGGCAGCACGATAATGTTGCGCGGAACGACCTTGAATAGCGCCGAGCCGATCGGCACCGCGTGCGTCGGCAACTCGGTAATGAGCATCTTGCGCTTGTCCGCGGCGCATTGTCCGATCAGGCCTTCGCCAAGGCGGACCAGCAGCGGGTGACCGTTCGCGCCGTCATCGGCGTAGGCCGACAAAAGCCGCAGGTTTTGAGTGTCTTCGCCTTCCAACTGGTAAATGACGCCAAGCTGCGCGTTGACCAGCGGAGTCAACTCGCTCAGCAGCAGGCGTCCGACCGTTGTGAGATCCCGCTGGCCCTGGAGCATGTTGGTGAAGCGCGCGAGGTTCGTCTTGAGCCAATCCTGCTCGGTATTGCGGTCGGTCGTGAGCCGCAGGTTGTCGATCATCGTATTGATGTTGTCTTTGAGCTCGGCCACTTCGCCGCGCGCATCGACTTGAATCGACCGGGTGAGGTCGCCCTTGGTCACAGCGGTCGCCACCTCCGCGATTGCGCGCACCTGGTTGGTGAGGTTCGCCGCCAGCAGGTTGACGTTGCCGGTCAGGTCCTTCCACGTGCCGGCTGCGCCCGGAACGTTGGCCTGGCCGCCGAGGCGGCCTTCGACGCCTACTTCGCGCGCCACGGTCGTGACCTGATCGGCGAAGGTCGCGAGCGTGCCGGTCATGTTGTTGATGGTTTCGGCGAGCGCCGCGACTTCGCCTTTCGATTTCACCGTGAGGTTCTGTTTCAGGTCGCCGTTCGCCACGGCGGTCACGACTTTCACGATGCCGCGCACCTGCTCGGTGAGGTTGGCGGCCATGACGTTGACTGTGTCCGTCAGGTCCTTCCAGGTGCCGGCGACGCCAGGCACCTCGGCCTGGCCGCCGAGGCGGCCTTCGGTGCCCACTTCGCGC
>JAICMO010000151.1 GCA_025929185.1 Pseudolabrys sp. | reverse complement strand
GCTGCTGAACCTTCCAACGTCATTCCGGACGCCGCGAAGCGGCGATCCGGAATCCGGAAACGCATGCAGAGCTGGCCTCCGGATTCCGGGTTCGCGCCTATAGCGCGTCGAAGACGCGCGTAAACGCGCTTATGGGCGCGCCCCGGAATGGCGGCCTGACTGGCATTGTCAACAGCCCCGCTAGTCCTTCTCTTCCTTGAAGGTCTCGCGGTACGCGTGCGCGGGATAGACGCCGAGCACGATTAACTCCTTGGAGAAGAAGGCGAGCTCCTCGAGCGCGAGCACGAGCGCGCGGTCGTCGGGATGGCCTTCAACGTCGGCATAGAACTGGGTCGCGAAGAAGTTGCCGCCGACCATATAGCTTTCGAGCTTGGTCATGTTGACGCCATTGGTGGCGAAACCGCCGAGCGCCTTGTAGAGCGCGGCCGGCAGGTTGCGCACGCGGAAAACGAACGTGGTAATGACCTTTCCGTTGCCCGGCTGCGCCCACTTCTTCTCGCGCGACAGCACGACAAAGCGGGTCGTCGAGTGCGACTCGTCCTCAACGTCCTCCTTGAGAATGTTGAGACCGTATATTTCGGCCGCAAGCCGGGAGGCGATCGCCGCGCGCGACGGGTCGTTGCGTTCGGCTACCTCGCGCGCAGAGCCGGCGGTGTCGGCGGCAACAACCGGCTTGAGCTTCAGCTCCCGGATCATATTGCGGCACTGCCCGAGCGCCATCACGTGGCTTTCGACCGTCTTGATCGTCTTCAGCGTCGCGCTTTTCGGCGCCATCAGCTGGTTGCGGATCGGCAGAAACCATTCGGCCACGATGTGCAGCTTCGAGGTCGGCATCAGATGATGAATGTCGGCGACGCGGCCGGCGATGGAATTTTCGATCGGAATCATGCCGAGGTCGATGTCGCCGCTCGTGAGCGCGGAAAAGCAATCTTCGAAGGTCGGGCAGGGCACGGCCTCGTGGTCGGGATAGGCCTCTCTGCAGGCGATATGCGAATTCGCCCCGGGCTCGCCCTGAAAGATGATTTTCTTTTTAGCCATGTCCGTTGCCTCTGGCCCGTTCCGTTACGTGGGCGGCACCCTTTGGTCAACCGGCGATAAGGGCGCGCGCTTTGGCCAGATCGGCCGGCGTGTCGACGCCGAGCGGGACGCTTTTCACGACGGCAACGTCGATGCGCATCCCGGCGTCGAGTGCGCGCAGCTGTTCGAGCTTTTCCCGCCTCTCGTTCGGCGAGGGCGGAAGCTTGACGAAGCGTTCCAGCGCGGCCCGGCGATACGCGTAAAGGCCGATATGGTGATGATGCGGGCCCGCTCCTTGCGCGTCGGCGCGGGTGAATTTGAGCGCGCGGAAGCGGTCGGGCGAAATCGGCGAACCGGAAACCTTGACCACGTTCGGATTTGTCCGGTCTTCGAGCGTTTTGATCTCCGCAGCAAGCGTTGCGATGTCGACCGCGGGATCAGACAGCGGTTTCAGCGCGGCGCGGATGTCGTCCGCCTCAATCGTCGGCAGATCGCCCTGAACATTGATGATGATCTCGATGCGCCGCTCCGGGTCGAGCATCTGCAAGGCTTCGAAAATGCGATCCGAACCGGAAGGGTGGTCGGCGCTGGTCATCACCGCGCGGCCGCCGGCTTTTTCCACCGCTGCCGCAACCGCTTCCGAGTCGGTTGCGACGACGGTCTCGCCGACGGCCGCCGCGGCAGCACGCCGCAGGACGTGCACGATCATCGGAAAGCCTGCGATCTCGATCAGCGGCTTGCCGGGCAGCCGAGTTGATGCCATGCGGGCCGGGATCAGCACGATTGCTTCGGGCATGTGACTGGCTTGCCGTGGCGGAGCGATACGGAGAGTGGATGTCGCAGGGATGCGGCGCTTATACGGGTTGCCAGGGGGGAGGCAAACCGGTATCTGTCCGGCGCCGCCCGGATGCTTCCGCGCGTACCCACCGACTCGCCCCGTCTCGGGAGCCGACTTTCGATGAATTCGTTTGAACTGAACAAGGTCCTCGGCGCCATTCTTGGTTGCTGTCTCATCACACTCGCGCTGAACATCGCCGCGGGAGCGATTTTCGCTCCGCAAAAACCGGCCAAGCCCGGCTATGCCGTCGCGGTGAAGGAAGAACAGCAGAATGCCGGCAGCAAGGGCGGCGAGGCGCAGAAGCCGTCCGAGCCGATCGAGGCGCTGCTTGCCAACGCGTCGGCCGACCGCGGCAAGCAAGTCGCCCGTCAGTGCCAGGCTTGCCATACTTTCGAAAAGGGTGGCCCCAACCGGGTCGGGCCTAATCTGTGGAACATCGTCGGCAGTCCGCGTGGCGAAGATCGCGGTGGCTTCGCTTTCTCCGACGCCATGAAGAAGAAGGGCGGCAAGTGGACATACGACGAGCTCAACAAGTTTTTGACGCATCCGCAGGGCTACATCCCGGGCACGAAGATGACCTTTGCCGGCTTGACGCGCGATAGCCAGCGCGCGGATGTGATCGCTTTCCTGCGCACGCAGTCGGACAATCCATTGCCGCTGCCGAAGGCGGCGGAAAACAAGCCGGCCGGTGGCAATCAGGGCGGCCAAGCCCCGGCCAGCGGCGCGCCGCAACAGCAGGCGCCAAAGGCGAAATAACGGCCGATCAGGTTGAGGATGTGCGCGGCCGGGCGATCAGCCCGGCCGTTTTTGCTTCGCGCACGGAACAGATGATTCGCCTCGCGGGTTGAACCGGCTGTTTGTCGCAGCCGATCCGTCGCATGAAATCCAGCCGAAAAACGGACATAATCGGCGCGAATTCCGACTGTTCGAAAAACGGGAGTTTTTTGATGAAATTTTCGCGCAGACGGCTTATGCGCAGCGCGGCGGCGCTTTTTGTCGCGCCGGCCTGCGGGGCGCCCATTTTTTTAGCGCCGGCTCGCGCCGGCGAAGAAAGGAAATGGCGGCACGGCCTCTCGCTTTTTGGCAACGTACACTACCCGGCCGATTTCAAGCACTTCGATTATGTCAATGCGGCAGCGCCCAAAGGGGGAAGCGTCCGCGAATCGGCATTCGGCACGTTCGACAACTTCAACGTCGTGATCGCGGGCGTGAAGGGGAATCTGGCCGGCGGCATCAACCTTATCAACGAGAGCCTGACCACGCCGGCGCTCGACGAGGTTTCGACAGACTACGGGCTTCTGGCGGAGAGCGTGAGTTATCCGGAGGATCGCACGTCGGTCACTTATCGCTTGCGCGCCACCGCCCGCTGGCAGGACGGCAAGCCGGTCACGGTCGATGACGTCATTTATTCGTTCGAGGTCTTCAAGAAAAACGACCAGCAGCTTGCCGCCTACTATCGCCACGTGACGAAGGCGGAAAAAACAGGCGAGCGCGAAATTACGTTCACCTTCGACGGACCGGGCAACCGCGAGCTGCCGCAAATCGTCGGGCAGCTCACGATCCTGCCGAAGCACTGGTGGGAAGGCACCGACAGCTCCGGGAAAAAACGCGACGTTACGCAGACGACGCTTGAGCCGCCGCTCGGCTCGGGTCCTTACCGGATCAAGGAATTCGTCCCCGGCCGCTCGATTGTTTATGAGCGAGTCAAAGACTATTGGGGCGCAAACCTCAACGTGAACGTGGGCGCCAACAATTTCGATCAAGTCCGCTTCGATTATTTTCGTGATCCCACCGTCGCGCTGGAGGCTTTCAAGGCCGATCAATTCGACTGGCGCATAGAAGCCAGCGCGAAAAATTGGGCGACGGAATACAGCTTTCCGGCCGTGCGCGAAAAGCGCGTGGTGCTCGAGGAATTTGCGATCCGCAACATGGGCATCATGCAGGCTTTCGCGCTCAATATCCGGCGCGACAAGTTCAAGAATCCTTTGGTGCGGCGCGCGTTCAATTTCGCGTTCGATTTCGAGGAGATGAACAGGCAACTGTTTTATGGCCAGTACAAGCGCATCGCGAGCTATTTCGAAGGCACGGAGCTTGCTTCGTCGGGCATCCCGGCAGGCCGGGAGCTTGAAATCCTCAACGCCGTGCGCGATCAGGTGCCGGCCGATCTTTTCACCAAGCCGTATACGAATCCGGTCGGCGGCACGCCACAGAACGTGCGCAACAATTTGCGCGAGGCGCTCAAGCTTCTGCGGCAGGCCGGTTACGAGGTGAAGAATACGCAACTCGTCAATGCGAAGACGAACGAGCGCATGACCGTCGAATTGCTGGTCGATGAGCCGGCGTTCGAGCGCGTGATGCTGTTTTACAAGCCTTCGCTCGAGCGCATCGGCATCAGCGTTTCGGTGCGCACGATCGACACCGCGCAATACCAGAACCGCCTGCGGCAATGGGATTTCGACGTCGTCATCGGTTCATGGGCCGAATCGCTCTCGCCCGGCAACGAGCAGCGCGGTTACTGGGGCTCGCGCGCGGCCGACCAGCCGGGCTCGCGCAACCTGATCGGCATCAAAAATCCGGCGGTCGATAAATTGATCGAGCGCGTGATCTTCGCCAAGGATCGCGCCGAGCTTGTCGCCGCCACGCACGCGCTCGACCGCGTGCTGCTGTGGAATTTTTACGTCGTCCCACAATGGACCTATGGCAAGGTGCGCACCGCGCGCTGGGACCGGTTCAGCCACCCGGAAACGATGCCGAAATATGGATTGTCGGCGTTTCCGACCATCTGGTGGTGGGATGCGCAAAAAGCCGCCAAAACACAGCGACGATCGTGATCAAAGCCGCGCCACATACTCGGTTCACCTCCCTCCCTTGCCGGGGAGATCGGCGAGCGAAGCGCGCCGGGAGGGGGTAGTCGGGCTTGCATCGCATCATGCGAATTTCAAGGGGGAGCCCTCCAATTCCATCCCTCCCCCGCAGGGGAGGACGGAGCGGCCTGTCGCGTCGGAACGCACTTCTCGTTGGCGTTGGAGCATTGGCAAGCACAATACTGCCTGCCCGCGCGGAGGACGCCGAGCGTCACGGCATTTCGGCGTTCGGCGATCTCAAATATCCGGCCGACTTCCGGCACTTCAGTTACGTCAATCCCGACGCGCCGAAGGGCGGGACGTTTTCGCAGATCGGACCCAACCGGCAATACAATCAATCGTTCCTCACCTTCAATTCGCTCAACAGCTACATCCTCAAGGGCGATGCCGCGCAGGGGATGGAGCTTACCTTTGCCACGTTGATGGCGCGCTCGGGCGACGAGCCGGACGCGATGTACGGTCTTGCGGCGCGTAGCGTGCGGATTTCGGACGATGGCTTGACCTACCGCTTTCTCCTGCGCTCCGACGCCAGGTTTCATGACGGCACCGCGCTGACGTCACATGACGTTGCGTTTTCGCTCGCTACGCTGAAACAAAAGGGGCATCCGATCATCGCGCAGCTTCTGCGCGACTTCGAAGGCGCGGAAGCTGCCGACGAGCACATGGTCGCCGTGCATTTCGCGAAAGGTCGGGCGCGCGATGTGCCGCTGTTCGTCGCCGGTCTGCCGATTTTCTCGCGCGCCTATTATTCCAAGCAGCCGTTCGACCAATCGACGCTGGAGATTCCGCTGGGCAGCGGCCCGTATCAGGTCGGCCGCTTCGAGCCGGGTCACTTCATCGAATACAAGCGCGGGAAGGATTGGTGGGGCGCCGATCTTCCTGTGGCGCGCGGGCAGAACAATTTCGACATCGTGCGCTTCGAATATTACCGCGACCGCGAAGTCGGCTTCGAAGGGTTCACCGCCGGCAATTATCTGTTTCGCGAGGAGTTCACCTCGCGCACCTGGGCGACGCGCTACAATTTTCCGGCATTCGAGGATGGCCGCGTCAAGCGCGCCGTTTTGCCCGATGAAACGCCGTCGGGCGCGCAAGGCTGGTTCATCAATACGCGCCGGAAGCAATTTAAAGACCGGCGCGTGCGCGAAGCGCTGATCGATGCATTCGATTTCGAGTGGACCAACAAGACGATCATGTATGGTTCCTACGAGCGGACGGTTTCTGTTTTTCAGAACTCGCCTCTGATGGCGAAAGGCAAGCCGAATCCAGCGGAGCTTGCGCTGCTGGAGCCCTTCCGCGGCAAGGTGCCGGATGAAGTCTTCGGTGAACCTTATGTACCACCGGTGACCGACGGCAGTGGGCAGGATCGCCGCTGGCTGCGTCGCGGCGCGCAGTTGCTGAATGCGGCCGGCTGTAAGCTCGAGAACGGCAAACGCGTGCTGCCAACCGGCGAGCCGCTGACGATCGAATTCCTGATCTTCGAGCCGACGTTCAAGCCACATCATCTGCCATATATCCGGAACCTGGCGACGCTCGGCATTGCTGCGACATTGCGCATTGTCGATCCGGTGCAATATCGCGCGCGCGTGGACTCATTCGACTTCGACATCACCGTCGAGCGTTTCGGCTTTTCCGAGACGCCGGGCGATTCACTGCGGACCTATTTCTCCTCACAGGCAGCGGCGACCAAAGGTTCGCAAAATCTCGCCGGCATGGCCGATCCAGCCATCGACGCGCTGATCGATGTTATCATCGCCGCCAAAACACGCGCGGAACTCACGACCGCATGCCGCGCGCTCGATCGCGTCATTCGGGCCGGTCGCTATTGGATTCCACATTGGTACAAGCCGTCGTACTGGATTGCCTACTGGGACGTGTTCGGCTGGCCCGCGACAAGACCGCGCTACTTCCGCGGCATTCCGGAGACGTGGTGGTACGACAGCGCCAAGGCGGCAAAGCTGAAACAAAAGGGTTGACTTATGGCCGGCATCCTGAGGTGCAAGCCGTCTTGCGGCGAGCCTCGAAGGATGACGGTCATTGAATCCCAGGCCGTCAATCCTTCGAGGCGCGGCGGAGTTTACCATCGGGCCGGCCTTTGGCCGGACCCGTTGGCCGCGCACCTCAGGATGACGGGGATAGGATAACACGCTAACAGGGTCTCATGGCCGCCTATTTGATCCGCCGCCTGCTGCTCATGGTGCCGACCATTTTCGGCATCATGCTCGTGTCGTTCGTCGTGGTGCAATTTGCGCCGGGCGGGCCGGTCGAGCAGGTGATCGCAAAGCTTTCAGGCGCCGACACCGGTGCCACGTCGCGCATTTCGGGCTCGCCCGGCGGCGACTTCGGCGCGCGCGGCATGGTGCGCGGCGGCGCGCAGGCCGATGCGATCAATTCGAAATACCGCGGCGCGCAAGGCCTCGATCCCGAATTCATCAAGAGCCTGGAAAAGCAGTTCGGCTTCGACAAGCCGGCGTACGAGCGGTTTTTCCTGATGCTATGGAACTACGCGCGCTTCGATTTCGGCAAAAGCTATTTCCGCGACGTGAGTGTGTTGCAGCTCATCAAGGAGAAATTACCGGTATCGATCTCGCTCGGCATCTGGATGACTTTGATGACGTACCTCATCTCTATTCCGCTCGGTATTCGTAAGGCGGTGGAAGACGGCTCGCGCTTCGACGTATGGACGTCGGGCGTCATCATTGTGGGTTACGCGATTCCCGGCTTCCTGTTCGCAATCCTGCTGATCATCTTGTTTGCCGGCGGCTCGTTTTTCGACTGGTTTCCCTTGCGTGGGCTTTTTTCCGACAACTGGGCCGAGCTCACGTGGTGGCAGAAAATCGGCGATTATTTCTGGCATCTGGTGTTGCCGATTACGTCGATGGCGCTGTCGGCGTTCGCTACCATGACCTTGCTGACCAAGAATTCGTTTCTAGACGAAATCCGCAAGCAATACGTGCTCACCGCGCGCGCAAAAGGCTGCACACGCACGCAAGTTCTCTACGGTCACGTCTTCCGCAACGCCATGCTGATCGTAATCGCCGGTTTTCCCGGCGCCTTCGTACACGCATTCTTCACCGGCTCGCTCTTGATCGAGACCATCTTTTCGCTGGATGGCCTGGGCCTGCTGGGCTTCGAGAGCGTCCTCAACCGCGATTATCCGGTGGTGTTCGCCACGCTCTTTATTTTTTCTTTGGTGGGCCTGGTCGTGAACCTGATCTCCGATCTCACCTATACCCTGGTCGATCCGCGCATCGATTTTGAGACGCGGGAGGTGTGAGTGGACACCCGCACCGGCATTGAGCCGCCCGAGACGACGGCCGTCGGAACGATCGGCCTCGACGTGCCGCCGACCGGGCAGCGAGTCGCGCTGTCGCCGATAAACCGACGGCGCTGGGAGAACTTCAAATCCAATCGGCGCGGCTACTGGTCGCTGTGGATTTTCATGATCCTGTTCGTGATCTCGCTTTTTGCGGAAGTCATCGCCAACGACAAGCCGATTTACGTTCACGTCAACGGCAAGTGGTTCTTCCCGGTGTTCGTGACCTATCCGGATACGGCCTTCAGCGACAAGGAAGATCCTAACCTGTTCGGCACGGCGGCCGATTACCGCGACCCATATCTGCTCGATCTCATCAAGAAAGAGGGCGGCACGATGCTCTGGCCGCCGGTCCGCTTCTCCTACAACACGCAGGTCAGCAAGCCGCCGTCGCCGTTTCCCTCCAAGCCCACTTGGCTGTTGACGCAAAAGGATTGCGAATTCGCCGCCACGCACAACTTCGCCAAATGCGGCGATCTGGAATATAACTGGCTCGGGACTGACGACGGCGGCCGCGACGTGTTGGCGCGCCTGATCTACGGTTTCCGCATTTCCGTCCTGTTCGGGCTGTGCCTCACGATCGTTTCCTCCATCATCGGCGTTGCCGCTGGCGCGGTGCAGGGCTTCTTCGGCGGCTGGACCGATTTGCT
>JAICMO010000062.1 GCA_025929185.1 Pseudolabrys sp. | reverse complement strand
GCTCTCGTCACGACGTTTCAATGCGCTCGTCCGCGCCTACAACGACACTCCGCGAAAATGCCTTGACTGGCTAACCCCAGCCGAGGCCTTCTCCAAAGCGTTGCACTTCGAGTGTGAATCCACCGTCCCGCTTTCGCGGGGACGACAGAGCGGGGTGAGAAATCAGATGGGCGTCATCGCATGGATCATCGTCGGTCTTATCGCCGGCTGGCTTGCGCATGTCATTCTGGGCGGCCGCGGCGGGATTTTCGTTAACCTCGCCGTTGGCCTGGTCGGCGCCATTGTCGGCGGCTGGCTGTTCGAAGCGCTGCGTGTGATGCCGGCGCCGGGCTTTGTCGGCGAATTGATTACAGCCACCATCGGCGCGGTCGTTTTCTTGTTCCTTTGGCGCGCCATTCGCAGGGCTTGAAGCGCTCTCCTTGCGACGGCGCCGAGTCGGCCGTAAATAACCCGCATGGCCGTCGTCCTCGATCTCGTGAATGCGCCGCGCCCACGCCACCCGGAAAAGGCGCACCGGCCGGATTCGCCGTTGCAGAAGAAACCGGACTGGATTCGCGTGAAAGCGCCGGTCTCGCCTGGCTACTTTGAAACGCAGGCGATCATGCGCGCGAACGGATTGCATACCGTTTGCGAGGAAGCCGGTTGCCCCAACATCGGCGAATGCTGGGAGAAAAAGCACGCGACGTTCATGATCATGGGCGACACCTGCACGCGCGCCTGCGCGTTCTGCAACGTGAAGACCGGATTGCCGGGCGCGCTCGATCCGCGCGAGCCTGCGCATGTGGCGGAGGCGACCGCCAAGCTCGGCCTCTCGCATATCGTTGTGACCTCGGTCGACCGCGACGATCTCGCCGACGGCGGCGCGCAGCATTTCGCCGACACAATCCGCGCCATTCGCGCGGCGTGCCCGACAACGACCATCGAGGTGCTCACGCCCGACTTCCTGCGCAAGGACGGCGCGCTGGAGAAGGTGGTGGATGCACGCCCCGACGTGTTCAATCACAATCTCGAGACGGTGCCGTCGCTTTATCTCACCGTGCGTCCGGGCGCGCGCTACTTCCATTCGTTGCGGCTGTTGCAGCGCGTGAAGGAACTCGATTCCGCGATGTTCACCAAGTCCGGCATCATGGTCGGCCTGGGCGAAGAGCGAAACGAAGTGCTCCAGGTGATGGACGACCTGCGTTCGGCGAACGTCGATTTCCTGACCGTCGGGCAATATCTCCAGCCGACGCGCAAGCATCATGAGGTCGTGCGCTTCATTCCCCCGGACGAGTTCAACGGGCTGGAAACTGTCGCTTACGCCAAAGGCTTCTTGATGGTTTCGGCATCGCCGCTGACGCGCTCCTCGCATCATGCGGGCGATGACTTCGCGCGGCTCAAGGCGGCGCGGGTGGCAAAAGCATGATCCGTCACCCTGAGGCGGCTGCGCGCAGCGCAGCCCTCGAAGGGCGACGGCCCGGCTTGGCATCCTTCGAGGCTCGCCGCTACGCGGCTCGCTCCTCAGGATGACGGACTAATGCCTCAATTCACCACGAAGCGGCGCGTTCGTCACCCTGCGGAACAAATGTTCGACCTCGTCGCCGATGTCGGAAAGTATCCCGAATTCGTCCCGCTCTGCCGCGCGCTCGAAATAAAAAGCCGGACGACTCGAAGCGACGGAGCCGAAGTCCTCGTCGCCGACATGACGGTTGCCTACAAGGTCATCCGCGAGACGTTCACCAGCCGCGTGACGCTGGACAAGCCCGATCTGAAAATTCTGGTGGAATATCTGAACGGACCATTCAGCCGCATGCAAAATCGTTGGGTTTTTCACGGCGCCGGCGATGACGCCTGCGAGGTGGAATTCTTTATCGATTACGAATTCAAGAGCCGCATGCTCGCGATGCTCATGGGCGCCATGTTCGATGCCGCCTTTCGCCGCTTCTCCGTGGCCTTCGAAAAGCGCGCCGACGAGATTTACGGCCGTCGTCGCGCGTAAAAGCGCTCGAATTGCGCCGATCCCGAACAAAGCTAACGGCGGCGGGCACCACGTTGTTCCGCGGCGTTTGCCGAAAAGATTCATCGTCGCCGACACAAGATCGCCAAACGATCGCATGACGTTTTGCGTTGGGAACACAGGCGGCTATTTCAAGACTAAGAGGAGCGTCTCAATGTGCGATTATAGTCTGCATGCCGGCGTCGCGACCCGCCCCGCCAAAGTGGGCGACAAACTCGTGTCGAAGAGATTTCCCAATTCAATCACGCGCGGCTTTGGCGATGTCGGAGAACCGCAAGTGGCTGTTTGCCTGCGTCCGGGGACCGAGCTCGCATTCGATCAAGATGTGGAAATCGACTACGGATTCGGCCGGCTGCTCGCGCGAGTCGGAATCGGAAAGATTCCACAGAGAGTGGCCCGTTTTCGCCAGATCAATCTCGATCGCTACGATACTCATCATGACGCGCTGGAATTTCCGAACGGGCGCGTGGTGCTGGTGACGAGGTTGTGCGAGGGTCTGCGCGCGACGGTGCTGCAACTTCCCGCTGGCGTGCACGAGAAGCATGACGGTCATGCGGAGCATCAGGGAGTTGCGTCCCGGCGGCAGCCGCTGTCCGCCTAGGGGCATGATCGTTTAAAACGGAAGCGCCGCTCACCGCAGCGTCATTGCCGGACTTGATCGGCAATCCACCTTTGCGAAGAAGATGGACCCGCGGGTCAAGCCCGCGGGTGACGCCGAAGACATTGAGACGATTCAATCCAAAGCAATCATGCTTTTAGGACCCTGAAAGGCGCGACCGGACGCCGCCCATTAGCGGTATTTTGATCCCGGCCGGTCGGGGTTCCGCCGAATTGTTGCTCGCTGCTCGCGCTTTTGATGGTGCGCGGACGCAAGCCGGAACTTCAGCGCTGCCTTCAGCCTTCTCCTTCCGCCAGCGGATGCGGCTCTTCCTTCTCCGCAAGCTCGCGCAGCATTGAGAGAGCTTGCAGCGCCGACTTCTTCCGTACGAGAGGGCGACCGATGTCGCCGTATCTTTGCTCGCGTGCAATCAGCCTTCCGCTGCGCGATGCTGCGGCAAAGAAAACGAGACCGATGGGTTTGCCGGGCACGGCGCCAGCCGGGCCCGCAATGCCCGTGATCGACACCGCGAGATTGACCGACGCAAGGGCAATCGCGCCTTTTGCCATGGCCTCGGCACATTCGGCGCTCACCGCGCCGTAGGTATCGATCAGGGTCGGCGGCACGCCCAGCATCTGTTGTTTGGCGTCGTTGCTGTAGGTGACGAAACCGCGATCGAAAACGAACGACGAGCCGGGAATTTCGGTCAGCGCGGCCGCGACGAGCCCGCCCGTGCAGGATTCCGCTGTGGCGACCGTCAGCTTTTTAACTTGGCAGGCGGCAAGCACCGCGTGCGAGGCTGACGCGAGTTCGCTGTCAGCCATTGCCGCCCCAAGGCAACCGAACGGTGACGGTCGCGTAGGCGACGATGCCTTCGCCGCGCCCGATGAAGCCGAGTTTTTCGCTGGTGGTCGCTTTTACCGCGACGCGCCCAATGTCGACGCCGGCGAGTTGCGCGATGCGCGCGCGCATGGCGTCGCGGTGCGGACCGATGCGCGGGCTTTCGCAGACCACGTTGATATCGATATGGGCGATCCGGCCGCCGCGCGCCTTCAAGCGATCCATCGCAAAGTTCATGAACGTGTCAGAGGAAGCGCCCCGCCATTGTGGATCGCTCGGCGGAAAATGCGCGCCAATATCGCCGTCGGCGAGCGCGCCGAGGATCGCGTCCACCAGCGCATGCAGCACCACGTCGGCGTCGGAGTGGCCGGTGAGCGCGCGATCATGCGCGATGCGCACGCCGCCGAGGGTAACGCGATCGCCCGGCCCGAACGCATGCACGTCGATGCCGGTGCCGGTGCGCACGTCACCGAGCGTCGCGAACTGCGTCGCCTCGGCGTGCATGAAGTCGTCCGGGTTGGTGAGCTTGACGTTCCCGCTGTCACCCGCAAACACGTTGACGGCAAGCCCCGCCCATTCGGCCAGCGCGGCATCGTCGGTGAAATCGTCGCGGCCTTGTGCGGCCGCACGGCGATGCGCGGCCAGCAGCGACGCGAAGGCAAAGGCTTGCGGCGTTTGCACGAGGCGCAATGTGGCGCGATCCAACGTGCCGGTGACGCGCGCGCGTGCGTCCACCGTTTTGACGGTGTCTGTCACGGGCAGGGCAGGGATCGCGGCGCCGGACTTCGCCGCCGCCTCAATCGCGCGTGAGACAAGCGCGGCTGAAGCGAACGGCCGCGCCGCGTCGTGGATCAAAACGATGTCGGGCTCAAGGTTGGTCAGCGCTTCGAGACCGGCGCGCACAGAGGCCTGCCGGGTCGCGCCGCCGAATACCGGCCGTAAGGTCTCAAGATCGACGGTAGCCGACCGGAAATGCTCGGCATCGTCGCGATGGATGACGGGCTGAATAGCGCCCACGTCTGGATGTCCTGCGAGCATTGCCAAGCTATGGCGGAGCATCGGCATCCCGCCGATTGGTCGAAACTGCTTGGGGATATCCCCGCCGGCGCGCACGCCCCGCCCGGCCGCCACCACAACTGCTGCAACACCTGCCATACGCGTCGATTCCGGCAACACCTCCACGCTTTAGCCTGTTCCGTTTGGCGGGCCAATCATTCGGGCCGGCGGGCGGAAAAGTATTTTGCATTGCAACACTTGCCGCGAGCCAGCCGATTGGCTAAACTGTGTGCATTGTTCGAGTTAGCCTAATTTATAGGCACAGAGCTAGATGACGGACGTGTCGCGATTGACCGACATTCCCTTGCGCATCGGCGAGGTGTCACTGCCGAACCGCGTCATGTTGGCGCCCATGTCGGGAATAACGGATGCGCCGTTTCGACGCTTGGCGGAGCGACTCGGTGCCGGCTTGGTCGTGTCGGAAATGACCGCCAGCGGCGCGCTGGTCGAGGGCCAGCGCGAGGCGCGTTTGCGCAGCGAAGGCGAGGGTGTCGCGATCCACGTGGTGCAGTTGGCCGGGTGTGAAGCGCGCTGGATGGCCGAAGGCGCGCGCATCGCGCAAGCCGAAGGCGCCGACATCATCGATATCAACATGGGCTGCCCTTCGCGGCAGGTCACAAACGGCGCGGCCGGGTCGGCGCTCATGCGCGACCTCGATCACGCGCTCGGCTTGATTGAAGCCACGGTGACCGCGGTGCGCGTGCCGGCCACCCTGAAAATGCGACTGGGCTGGGATGCGGACTCGATCAACGCTCCCGACTTGGCGCGTCGCGCGGAAGCCGCCGGTATCCAGCTCATCACCGTGCACGGCCGCACGCGCTGCCAATTCTACAGCGGCAGTGCCGATTGGACCGCTATCCGCGCCGTGAAAGAGAGCGTTTCGATTCCAGTCGTCGTCAACGGCGATATCCAGTCCGTTGACGATGCGATCGCCGCGCTCGAAGCGTCGGGAGCGGATGCGGTCATGGTCGGACGTGCTGCCCAAGGCCGCCCGTGGTTTCCGGGCCAACTCGCGCGGCAGCTCGCCACCGGCAAGAGCGAAAACGCGCCGCCGCTCGATGAACAATTCGCACTGATCGCCGGCCTTTATGACGAGATGCTCGCGCACCACGGCACGCGCATTGGGTCGCGTCATGCGCGCAAGCATCTTGGCTGGGCGCTCGACACCGCGGCGGCCACAGCGCGCGTCGCGAATACGCTGCTGAAAGAGCACCGGTCGCGCGTTCTCACCGCGGAGGAGCCGCGGCACACGCGCCGATATCTTGCCGATGCCTTTGACGCCTTTGCGTGGAGGGCTGCGGCATGAGCATGGTCGAGACGGCTTCGGCCTTTCCGCCGACGGCATCCGACGCGGTCCTGCACGCCCTACCGCATCCGGTCATTATCGTGGCAGCCGATGGCAACGTCGCCGATGCGAACGTCGCCGCCGAGCAATTTTTCCAAGCGTCTGCCGCCATGCTGCGGCGGCACATGTTGCGCGACCTCGTGCCGTTCGGCTCTCCCTTGCTGACCTTGATCGAACAGGTGCGGCGACGCGGCGCCGCCGTGAACGAATATAAAGTCGATCTGGCGACGCCGCGAAACCCCGGCGAGCGGCTGGTCGACCTGCATGTGGCGCCGCTGCCGGAATATCCGAAGCATGTCGTCGTGATGCTGCAAGAGCGCACCATCGCGGACAAAATGGACCGGCAACTCACGCATCGCGGAGCGGCGCGCTCGCTGATCGCGCTCGCCGCGATGCTCGCGCACGAGATCAAGAACCCGCTATCCGGCATTCGCGGCGCCGCGCAACTTCTTGAACAGTCGGCGGGAGACGAGGATCGGCCGCTGACCAAGCTTATCTGCGACGAAACGGATCGCATCGTGAAGCTTGTCGACCGCATGGAAGTGTTCGCGGACGAGCGGCCGGTCGAGCGCACGCCGGTCAACATCCACGTTGTCTTCGATCACGTGAAGCGGTTGGCGCAGTCGGGCTTCGGTCGCCATGTCAAATTCACGGAGGAATATGATCCCTCATTGCCTCCGGTCTACGCCAACCGCGACCATCTCGTGCAAGTGTTCCTCAATCTCGTGAAGAATGCCTGCGAGGCGATTGGCGAAAATGCCCCGGACGGCGAGATTCAGCTTACGACCGCATTTCGCCCCGGCGTCCGTCTCGCCGCTCCGGGCAGCAAGGCGCGCGTGTCGCTGCCGCTCGAGTTCTGTGTGAAGGACAACGGGGCAGGGGTGCCGGAAGACCTGATGCCGCATTTGTTCGATCCGTTCGTCACGACGAAACCAAGCGGCAGCGGACTGGGCTTGGCGCTGGTTTCGAAAATCGTGGGCGACCATGGCGGCATCATCGAATGTGAATCGCAGCCCAAGCGGACGGTCTTCCGCGTTCTGATGCCGATCTACAACAGCGGCGGCGAAGTCTCAGTCGACACGCCTCGCATGCAGAGGCCATGAGGATAACGATGCCGACCGGAAGCATTTTGATTGCAGACGACGATGCCGCAATCCGGACCGTGCTCAATCAGGCGCTGTCGCGCGCAGGCTATGAGGTGCGCTCGACCAGCAACGCCGCGACGCTGTGGCGCTGGATCAGCCAGGGTGACGGCGACCTCGTCATCACCGATGTCGTGATGCCGGACGAGAATGCATTCGATCTGATCCCGCGCATCCGCAAGGCGCGCGCCGATCTGCCCATCGTCGTCATGAGCGCGCAAAACACGTTCATGACCGCGATCCGCGCATCGGAGCTTGGCGCCTACGAATACCTGCCGAAGCCTTTCGACCTCAAGGAACTGACGGCGATTGTCGGTCGCGCGCTCTCGCAGCCGAAGGAGCGGCGCGCGAATGCGTCCAAGAACGACGAAATGGATGGCATTCCGCTGGTCGGGCGCTCGCCGGCCATGCAGGAAATCTACCGCGTGCTGGCGCGATTGATGCAGACCGATCTCACGGTGATGATCTCAGGCGAATCCGGCACGGGAAAGGAACTGGTCGCGCGCGCGCTGCACGATTACGGCAAGCGGCGCTCCGGTCCGTTCGTCGCCGTGAACATGGCGGCGATCCCGCGCGATCTCATTGAGTCGGAATTGTTCGGCCACGAAAAGGGCGCCTTTACCGGCGCCAACACCCGAAGTTCCGGTCGTTTCGAGCAGGCGGAAGGCGGCACACTGTTCCTCGACGAGATCGGCGACATGCCGATGGAAGCGCAAACGCGGCTGCTTCGCGTTCTGCAGCAGGGCGAATACACGACGGTCGGCGGACGCACGGCCATCAAGACGGACGTGCGCATCGTCGCCGCGACGAACAAGGATTTGCGCCTGCTGATCCAGCAGGGCTTGTTCCGCGAAGACTTGTTTTTCCGTCTCAACGTCGTGCCGCTGCGGCTTCCGCCGTTGCGTGAGCGCGTGGAAGATATCCCGGACCTGATCCGGCATTTCTTTGCCCAGATCGCGCGCGAAGGCCTGCCCGCCAAACAAATCGACGCTGCCGGTCTCGATCGTCTCAAGCGCCACCGCTGGCCGGGCAATGTGCGCGAACTGGAAAATCTCGCGCGACGCCTCGCGGCGCTTTATCCGCAAGAGGTCATCACGACCGCCGTGCTCGAGAGCGAGCTTGCGGAGCCGGTGCTGTCCGCACTTAAGGAGGACGGGAGACCTGACGAGCGGTTGAGTGCGGCGGTCGAGCGCCATTTGACCGCTTACTTCGCCGGCTTCGACGAAGGACTCCCGCCTGCGGGTCTTTACCACCGGATTTTGCGGGAAGTCGAATACCCGCTCCTCACCGCGGCACTAGCGGCAACGCGCGGCAACCAAATCCGCGCGGCGGACCTTTTGGGCGTCAATCGGAACACGCTGCGCAAGAAAATCCGCGACCTCGATATTCAGGTCTATCGCGGCCACTAAAAAGCTCCTTGTCGCGTTCCTGCGGCTTTTATGCCGCGGTATTGTCTCAATTCGGCAACATTGTTGTATAAAAGCATCAGCGAAACCAAAGAATCGTGCTTTGGGCCGCACGTGATTGCGGGGGGCTTCGACCCCGTTCGCAGGGGGGACATGGCCATCGACCAAGCCGTAGCCGCAGAAACCGGATTGGCCGGTACTGCCACAAAGGGCGGTGATGGGCGCGCTCTAGGCCTGATTGCGGTGGGCCTGGCACTGCTCTCGGCTTTCGTGACGTTCATCGTCTTGGCCGACTTCACGCCGATCGCGCCGACGCACTACGTCGTCGTCACGCTGCTGCTGACCAATGCCGCGACCGGCCTGCTGCTGCTCGCCGTTATCGGACGCGAAGTGTGGCAGGTCGTGCAGGCCCGCCGGATCGGCAAAGCGGGCGCGCGATTGCACGTGCGCATCGTCGGCCTTTTCTCGCTGATCGCCGCGGTGCCGGCCATCCTGGTTGCGATCGTTGCCAGCGTGACGCTCGACCGCGGCCTCGACCGCTTGTTCTCCACCCGCACGCGCGCGGCTCTCCAGAATTCGCTCATTGTGGCGGAAGCCTATTTGCGCGACCACGCGCAGATCGTGCGCTCGGACATTATGGTCATGGCCTATGACATGGCCGCGAACAGAGCGGTTTTCGACGCCGATCACGAAAAGCTGCGTCAATTTTTGACGTTCCAGGCGTCCGTGCGGGGCCTCGCCACCGCCATCGTTCTCGACAAGAACCTGGCCGTGATCGAGCGCGCCACTTTGCCGAGCAGCCAAACCTTCGCGATTCCGCCAAGGGAGGCTCTGGCGGCGATCGGGGAGAAAGAACCGCAGATCGTTCTTCTGCCCGACGTCAACTATGTCGCGGCTGCGGTGAAGCTGCATGGTTACGACGATTATTATCTTTACGTCGCCCGCCTGCTGGATCCACAGGTGGTGCCGGAGTTGCAGGCGACCAAAGAAAGCGTGCGGGAATACGTCGCGATCGAATCGCGCCGTCTCGGCATCCAAGTCGCTTTCGCGTTGATGTACACGGTCATTGCGCTGATCGTGATGCTTTCCGCGGTCTGGATCGGGTTGAATTTCGCCAACCGCTTGGTTGCGCCGATCCGGCGCTTGATCGGAGCGGCGAACATCGTCTCGACCGGAAATCTTTACGTGCGCGTGCCGGTACGGCAGTCCGAAGGCGACCTCGCCAACCTCGGCGAGACGTTCAATAGGATGACTCAGGAATTGCGCACGCAGCGCGACGACATCGTGCGCGCACGCGACGTGATCGATAGCCGCCGCCGTTTCACCGAAGCGGTGCTTGCTGGCGCCAGCGCGGGCGTCATCGGCGTCGACAGCAACGGCAGCGTGAGCATTCTCAACCGGTCGGCGGAACGTCTGATCGGTCATAACGAGCAGGACGCGCTCGGCCGGCCGGTCATCGAGGTGCTGCCCGAACTTGCAACCATCATGAGCGAGGCGACGTCAGGCGGCCAGCGGCTGACCCAAGGGCAGATCACCATCACGCGCAACAACCGCGAGCGCAATTTGTCGGTGCGCGTCGCCAGCGAGCAGTCGGGCGAATCCGACCACGGCTATGTCGTCACGCTCGACGACATTACCGAACTGGTCGCCGCGCAGCGCACCTCCGCTTGGGCGGACGTCGCCCGCCGCATCGCGCACGAGATCAAAAACCCGCTCACGCCGATTCAGCTCTCCGCCGAGCGGCTGCGGCGCAAATACGGGAAAATGATCGGCGGGGACCGCGCGGTGTTCGATCAATGCACCGATACGATCGTGCGCCAGGTCGACGACATCAAACGGATGGTGGACGAGTTCTCGCGTTTTGCCCGCATGCCGAAGCCGGTGATCGAAGCCGACGACGTAGCCGATACGGTGCGGCAGGCGGCGTTCCTCATGCGTGTCGGCAATGCCGGGATCGACATCGAGGTCGACATTGCCGAAGACCCCATGCCGGCGCGTTTCGACCGCCGCTTGATCTCGCAAGCGCTTACCAACATCATCAAGAACGCGACCGAGGCGATTGCCGCCGTTCCGCCGGCCGAATTGGGCAAAGGCCGCATTCACGTCTTTGCCGCACGCGACGGCGACGACGTCGTCATCGACGTTGTGGATAACGGCATCGGACTACCCAAAGAAAACCGCAGCCGCTTGCTCGAGCCCTACGTCACGACGCGGGAAAAGGGCACCGGCCTTGGTCTCGCCATTGTCGGCCGTATCGTCGAGGAGCACGGGGGAGTTATCGAACTCGGTGACGCAGCGGATCGCATTCCGGGCCAGCGCGGCGCCTGGCTGCGCATACGCTTCGCCGCCAGTCCGACCGGCGCGCCTGCTTCTGCCGAGCCAACGGCAACGACCATCAAGACGTAACGAGTCACAGTCATGACGGCCGAGATTTTGATCGTTGACGATGAAGCCGATATCCGCGACCTGGTCGCCGGAATTCTGGAGGATGAGGGTTATAGCGCCCGCACCGCTCGCAATAGCGAGGAGGCCTTATCCGCGATCGCCTCGAAGCGCCCGCATCTCGTTTTTCTGGACATCTGGCTGCAAGGGAGCCGGCTTGACGGCTTGCAGCTGCTCGACACCATCAAGCAGGAACACGCGGACCTTCCGGTGGTCATGATTTCAGGGCACGGCAATATCGAAACCGCGGTCGCCGCCATCAAGCACGGCGCCTACGATTTCATCGAAAAGCCCTTCAAGGCCGACCGGCTGGTGCTGGTCGCCGACCGCGCGCTCGAGACGTGGCGATTGCGGCGCGAGGTAAAGCAGCTCAAACAATCGGCGCCGGCGCAACCGATCATCGTCGGCCATTCCGCCGCAATCGGCCAATTGCGCCAGACAATCGAAAAGGTGGCGCCGACAAACAGCCGCATTCTCATCGTCGGGCCGTCGGGCGGAGGCAAAGAGCTGACCGCTCGAACAATTCATCAGCTGTCGGCCCGCGCGGCCGGTCCGTTCATCGTAATCAACGCCGCCGCCATCACGCCCGATCGGATGGAAAGCGAGTTGTTTGGAGTCGATCATTCCAATGGGGCCGGAGAGCGCAAGACCGGCGCCTTGGAAGAGGCCAACGGCGGCACCCTGTTCATCGACGACATCGCGGACTTGCCCCGCGAAACCCAGAACAAGATACTGCGCGTGCTGGTCGATCAAACATTCCAGCGCGTCGGCGGCACGGCTAAAGTCGCCGTCGACGTC
Source organism: Pseudolabrys sp. (assembly GCA_025929185.1). Taxonomy (GTDB): domain Bacteria; phylum Pseudomonadota; class Alphaproteobacteria; order Rhizobiales; family Xanthobacteraceae; genus Pseudolabrys. The sequence continues at coordinate 6,965 of JAICMO010000062.1, read as the reverse complement.
CGTGTCGTCTCCTCGACCGCGCGCAATCTCGAAACCGAAATCAGCGAGGGCCGTTTTCGTGAGGACTTGTATCACCGGCTTTCGGTGGTGCCCATCCGCGTCCCGCCGCTTGCCGAGCGGCGGGAAGATATCCCCGATCTCGTCGACTACTTCATGGATCAGATTTCTCGCGCCACCGGCTTGCCCAAGCGCAAGATCGGCGATGACGCGATGGCCGTGCTGCAATCGCACGACTGGCCGGGCAATGTCCGGCAGCTTAGGAACAACGTCGAGCGGTTGATGATCCTCGCCGGCGGCGACCCGGACCTTGTGCTCGATGCCAGCATGTTGCCGCCGGACGTGGGCTCAATGGTGCCGAACATGCCGAACGGAAACGGAGGCGAGCACCTGATGGGCCTGCCGTTGCGCGACGCACGCGAGGTGTTCGAGCGCGAATACCTGGTCGCGCAGATCAGCCGTTTCGGCGGCAATATCTCGCGCACGGCTGAATTCGTCGGCATGGAGCGCTCCGCATTGCATCGCAAGCTCAAGGCTTTGGGAATAAGCTAGGACGCATTCATGTACCGCATAGCCTATGTCGACGGCCGTTATCTTCCGCATGCGCGCGCGAAAGTGTCGGTTGAGGATCGCGGCTATCAATTCGCCGATGGGGTCTACGAGGTTTGCGAGGTGAAGGATGGCAAGCTCGTCGACGAGCGTCGTCATCTCGCGCGGCTGGAACGATCGTTGCGCGAACTGCGCATCGCAGAGCCAATGTCGTATGCGGCGCTCGGCGTGGTGATGCGCGAAACCGTGCGACGCAACCGCGTCACGGACGGCATCGTTTACCTCCAGGTCACCCGGGGCGCGGCGCCGCGTGACTTTCAGTTCCCGGTCGCACCAACGCGGCCGACGGTGGTCGTGACGGCGCGCAACAGCGACATTGCCCGCCTGGACAAGCTTGCCGAGGACGGCGTCGCCGTCGTCACCGTTCCCGATATCCGTTGGCAGCGCGTCGACATCAAATCCGTGTCGCTGCTGCCGAACGTCCTGGCGAAGCAAGCCGCGCGCGAGCAGGGCGCGCGCGAGGCGTGGCTGGTCGACAAGAACGGCTTCGTCACCGAAGGGGCCTCCTCGAATGCCTGGATCGTGAACCGCGAGGGCAAACTGCTCACCCGCGCCCTCGGTACCGGCATACTTCCCGGCATCACGCGCAGCGTGCTCCTTGATCTCATCGCCGACCAGGGAATCAAGTTCGAGGAGCGGGCTTTTACGGTCGAGGAGGCCTACGCCGCGCGAGAGGCATTCGTGACCTCGGCGAGCCAAACGGTCATGCCGGTTGTGCGGATCGATGGCCGTCCGGTCGGCAATGGAGCACCCGGGCTTGTGGCAACGGGGCTGCGACGGGAATACCGCCGTTATGCGGCGATTTCGTAAAATTTATGTCTTGTCAATAAGTTACGCAAGCGCTTGCGTACCGCTTGCGCCCGTCGACGCACTACCATCTAATGGCAGTCCCCCTTGGCCTCTTCCGTTTCGATGAGGCGCGAAACGGCACGCGGACTTTGCGGAACTCACGCGTGAGGACTTGGGCAAAGAAAGGTCTCGCGCGAAGACGCGAGCAAAAAATGGAAAAACGGCCATGGCTGCCGAACGTGCGCAAAATCTCCAAGACACATTTCTCAATCACGTCCGTAAAAGCAAAGTGCCGCTCACGATCTTTCTGGTGAACGGCGTTAAATTGCAGGGCGTTGTGACATGGTTCGATAATTTCTGCGTGTTGCTGCGGCGAGACGGGCATTCGCAACTCGTCTACAAGCACGCAATCTCGACCATCATGCCGGGTCATCCCATCCAACTGTTCGAAGGCGGCGACGAGGCAGCAGCCGCGGACAAGGCCTGATTGGAACCGCGCCGGCGGGAGCAGGGGGCAGACCGGCTTAGGCCGGTTGCAACCGGCTCGGAGACGGGACGGGCGATTGTCATCGAGCCCTGGATCAAGCGCGCGGCGGCGCGCGAAGCGGCCGTGCGGGCGAATAATGCGGCACGCACGCCCGAGGCGCGGCTTGAAGAGACGGTCGGCCTTGCCCGCGCCATCGATCTCAACGTCGTGCAATCGGGACTGGTCACCCTCAGCGACATTCGGCCGGCGACGTATATCGGCAAAGGCAAGGTCGACGAGATCGCCGGATTAACGAAATCGCTCGAAGCGGGCGTCGTTGTGATGGATTGCCCGGTATCGCCGGTACAACAGCGCAATCTGGAGAAGGCCTGGAACGCGAAGGTGCTCGACCGCACCGGATTGATCCTCGAAATTTTCGGTCGGCGCGCGCGCACGCGGGAAGGCGCTTTGCAGGTCGAGCACGCCCACCTGACGTATCAGAAAAGCCGGCTGGTGCGTTCCTGGACGCACCTCGAGCGGCAGCGCGGCGGCTTCGGATTTCTCGGCGGGCCGGGCGAGACACAGCTCGAGGCGGACCGCCGCGTCATCGAGGAGCGACTTGCGCGCATCGAGGCCGAGCTCGACAAGGTCAAGCGCACCCGCAAGCTGCATCGCGAAAGCCGCAAGCGCGTGCCGTATCCGATCGTGGCCTTGGTCGGTTACACGAACGCCGGCAAATCGACGCTTTTCAACAAAATGACGGCGGCAAGCGTGCTGTCCGCCGACATGCTCTTCGCGACGCTCGATCCGACGTTGCGCGCCGTCGATCTGCCGTGCGGCAACCGCGTCATCGTGTCCGATACCGTCGGTTTCATTTCCGATCTGCCGACGATGCTGGTGGCGGCCTTTCGCGCCACGCTGGAAGAGGTGATCGAGGCCGACATCATCCTGCACGTGCGCGACGTGTCACATGAAGATGCCGCCGCGCAATCGCAGGACGTGCAAAAGGTGCTCGGCGAACTCGGCATTGAAGCGGAGACCGATCGGCGTCTGCTCGAAGTCTGGAACAAAATCGATCGCCTCGATGCGGACGGTCGCGCGCGGCTCGCAAATCTTGTGGACCGGCAGCCGGACGACAAACGGCCGGTGCTGGTTTCGGCGCTGACGGGCGAGGGCATTGCCCTGCTCGATCGGACAATCGAAACAAGGCTCGGCGAAAGACGTCAAACGCTTCACGTCCTGCTCGATGCGGCCGACGGAGCGGGCCTCAGCTGGCTTTACCGTCACGCCGAAGTGCTTGAGAAGCACGTGACCGAGGACGGCCAGATGGCGGTAACGATCCGCGCCGATGCCGAAAAGGCGGCGCGGGCGCGGGCGAAGTTCAATCGCTAGTTCGGGGGTCCATCTCCGTACTGCCGCAATCGCCGGCGCTCAAGCAGCGGCTGCTATTGCTCCGCAGCTTTCGCTTCATCCCATAACGCATCCATTTCAGCCAATGTCGCTTCTTTGGGCGTCTTGCCGCGCGCGGCGAGGGCGCGCTCGATTGAGCGGAAGCGCCGCTCGAATTTGGCGTTGGTCGCCCGCAGGACGGCTTCCGGATCGGCGTCCAGATGGCGAGCCAGGTTGACAACGGCAAAAAGAAGATCGCCGACTTCGGCTGCCGTTTCATTGGGCTGTCCGGCATCCAGCGCCGCCTCGATTTCGTCGGCCTCCTCGCGGATTTTCGTGAGCACGGCCTTGGGATTGTTCCAGTCGAAGCCGACCGAACCTGCTTTGTTTTGCAGCTTGAGCGCGCGCGTTAGCCCGGGCAGGGCGAGCGGCACGCCGGCAAGCGCGCCGACCGGCTCCGAATGCCCTTGGCTGGCTGCCCTGGCCGCTTTCTCCTCGGCTTTGATCCGCTCCCACAGGCCCTTTACCGCCTCCGCTGTGCGGCCTTGCCCGTCGGCAAAGACGTGCGGATGCCGGCGGATAAGCTTTTCGGTGATCGCCTGTACCACATCGCCGAAATCGAAGGCGCCGCGCTCCTGCGCCATGCGGGCATGAAAAACGACCTGGAGCAGCAGGTCGCCAAGTTCGTCACGCAGACCTTCGATATCGCCGCGGGCAATGGCGTCGGCGACCTCATAGGCTTCCTCGATCGTGTACGGCGCGATGGTCTCGAAGGTCTGCTCGAGGTCCCACGGACAACCGCTGCCGGGCGTGCGCAGCGCGGCCATGATTTCGATCAGTCGCGCGACATTGCGGGAGGGCTTCAAGGCGAGCGGCCATGGGCGAAAGGGTTTTGCACGACCGTATCAAAGGCCCCGTGAAGCAGCGATTGCGGATAGCCGATTCGCATAAGACATATTATGGAATATTTCCATTTGGACCTGAAACGCTGGCATTGTCGATGCCGGTCTTTCGCATTTTAACGAATTTCGATGCGCATGCCGTCATAGGCCGGCTCGATGTGCGGTGGAAGCTTTCGCCGCAATTCCGCGTAATCGAGATCGGCATGGAGATTGGTCAGGATCGCGCGCCTGGGCTTGATCCGGCCGATCCAGTCCAGTGTCTCGGCAAGCGCCATGTGGCTCGGATGCGGCGCATAGCGCAGTGCGTCGACGATCCACACGTCGAGCCCAGCCATAGCCGCGAGGCTTTCACTAGGCAGCGCCTTGATGTCGCACGAGTACGCCACACCGCCCGAATTGCCGCCAAAACGAAAGCCGAGCGAAGGAATGTCGCCGTGCTCCTGAAGTACCGGCAACGCTTCGATAGTGCCGCCCGGTCCCGCAATCGTCACAGGTTCTCCGGCCGCGAGCAGCCGCGCATTAACGATCGGCGGGTAGTCGCTGCCCGGCGGGCTCGCAAAGCAATAGCCGAATTTGGTCGTGACGGCGGCTGAGGTCGGCTCGTCCATATAGACGTCGAGCCGCTTGCGGGCGCGCACGAACATCGGCCGCAGATCGTCGATGCCGTGGGTGTGATCGGCGTGCTCGTGCGTAAGCAGCACGCCATCGATCCAGTCGACCTGCGCATCGAGCAATTGAGCACGCAGGTCCGGCGAGCAGTCCACCAGCACGCGCGTGCAGCCGTCGGGACCCGTTCGTTCCACCAACAGAGAGCAGCGGCGGCGGCGGTTTTTCGGATTTTTCGGGTCGCAGGCGCCCCAACCGAGCGCGACGCGTGGAACGCCCATGGACGAGCCGCAGCCCAGGATCGTGAAAGAAAGGCTCATGCGGCGTCGGAAAGCGTCCTGGGAACCTTGTTGAACAAACGGAAGAAATTCTCGGTGGTTTGGCGTGCAATTTCTTCAAGCGAAACGGCGCGCGCCTGCGCCAGCACTTTGGCCGTCTCAACCACGAACGACGGTTCGTTGCGCTTGCCGCGGTGCGGGCCGGGCGCGAGATAGGGCGCGTCCGTCTCCACCATGATGTGGTCGGTCGGCAATTCGGCCGCGATCTCGCGCAACGCGCCGGAATTCTTGAAGGTCAGAATGCCGGTGAAGGAGATGTAGAGCCCGAGTGCGATGGCGCGCATGGCGAGATCGCGGCCGCCGGTGAAGCAATGCAGCACGGCCGGGAAGGCCCCCTTCCCGCTTTCCTCCTCCAGAATACGCGCCATATCGGCATCGCACTCACGCGAATGAATCACCAGCGGCAGCTTGCTCATGCGTGCCGCGGCGATATGCGCGCGGAAGCTTTTCTCCTGCGCATCGCGCGGGCTGTTGTCGTAGTGATAGTCGAGCCCCGCCTCGCCGATCGCGACCACCTTCGGATGGCGCGCGCGCTTCAGTAATTCGTCAGTCCCGATATCGAGCTCTTCATCTGCATGATGCGGATGCGTGCCCACCGAGCAATAAACCTCCGCATAGCGGTCCGCGATCGCCAGTAATTGGTCGTGCCGGCGCACGCGCGTCGAGATGGTAACGATGCAGCCGATGTCAGATGCGCGCGCACGGGCGACGACGGCATCGAGCTCGCTCGCAAAATCCGGAAAATCGAGATGGCAATGGCTATCGACGATCATGCCGCCGCCTCGGGCTCGATATAGCGCGGGAATACAGCCTGCGGCGGCGGAAGCTTGCTGCCAGGCGCAGTACGATGGCCACCACCGAGCCGCGAGAACTCGCGCTCGTTTTGCGGTACTGCCAGAATATCGAGCAGCTTGGCTGCCGATGCCGGAATGAACGGCTGGCACAGAATCGCAACCTGCCGGATCACTTCCGCCGTGACGTAAAGCACGGTTTTTTGCCTTGCCGGATCGGATTTCGCCAGCGCCCATGGCGCTTCGCTTGCGAAATAGCGATTGGTGTCCGCTACCACCGCCCACACCGCATTGAGCACTTGGTGAAGCTGTTGCGTCTTCATGTGCTCGCGGGCGGTCGCGATCATCGCGTCCGCCGCCGCCAAAATCGTCTTGTCGGCTTCGCTAAACGATGACGGCTGCGGCAACACGCCGCCCAACTGCTTGCCGATCATCGACAGCGAGCGCTGCGCGAGATTGCCGAGATCGTTGGCGAGATCGGCATTGATGCGGTTGACGATCGCCTCATGGCTGTAGTTGCCGTCTTGTCCGAACGGCACCTCGCGCAAGAAGAAATAGCGGAATTGATCGACGCCGTAGATATCGGTCATCGTAAATGGATCGACCACGTTGCCGACCGACTTCGACATTTTCTCGCCGCGGTTGAACAGAAATCCGTGCGAGAAGATGCGCTTCGGCACGGCGATACCTGCGGACATCAGGAACGCCGGCCAATAGACTGCGTGGAAGCGCACGATGTCCTTGCCGATGACGTGCAGCGCCGCCGGCCAATAGCGTTTGAATTTGTCGCTCTTGACGTCCGGAAAACCGACGGCGGTGATGTAATTCGTCAGCGCGTCGACCCACACATACATGATGTGCTTGTCGGCGCCGGGAACGCGGATGCCCCAGTCGAAGGTCGTGCGCGAGATCGAGAGGTCCTGCAAGCCGCCGCGCGCGAAGCTCGCAACCTCGTTCAGCCGCTCGCGCGGCAGCACGAAATCGGGAACACTCTCGTAAAGGTCGAGCAGCTTCTGCTGATAGGCGGAAAGGCGGAAGAAATAGCTTTCCTCCTCGACCCACTCGACCGGCGTACCGG
>JAICMO010000136.1 GCA_025929185.1 Pseudolabrys sp. | reverse complement strand
CATGCTCGCCTTCGGTGACCGCAAATTCGACTATATCGGCTGGCTCGAGGCGCATACGGATTTTGCCGACATCTTGCGGCACTATCACGAGATCGATCCGATCGGATCGTTCCGCGTGTTCGTCAGAGGCTGATCGCGAAACAAAGCGCGTGGCGGACAAGTCGTCGCTTAGATGAGCGGCCGCTCGTGCATTGCCTGACGAAGAACAAAAATGGTGGCGGACGCAGTCGTAGTCGAACCGGTCTCCACTGAACAATTCCCTGGTAACAGGGAAAAGAACAGGGAATTGGTCGATTCTCGGTCGTTTTGCCATTCGAGCGTCCGCGTTTGCTCAGTCATTTCGGCAAGTTAAGGGCAAATTCCCTATGCAACGAACAGGGAATTATTTTCGGCAACAACAGGGATTCCTAGAACGCGATCAGGGAAATTTTGGAATCGCGATGGTAACTAAGCGAGAGCAGGGCCAGCACGCGAGTCATAATCCTTTATTTTTGCACGCTTGTTTTGTTTCGCTCGGCATAGACGCACGGTCCGGCATGGCACTCACCATGAGCCGGATCGCGATGCCTGTCGGGGGGCTCAAAGTTTTTTGCCAAATGAACTGCTCGCATTGCCGCGGCAGGTCGCGCGCGTTTGGAGATTGGTCGCGCTACCGGAAAGAACTTTGCGTCTCTGGCATCGTAAGCGTTACGCCTTTTGTTCACCTCTTAACCTTCTGGAATCTCAGCAATTTTCCGAATCGGCCAGCAAGGCTGATGGGGTGATACTTGACACATCAGAACAGATGTACTGACCTTCACAATTCATGTTTTTAATCTGGACGATGATGTTCTCCACATGATTACCGCGGGACAGTTGCGGGCAGCACGGGCGCTACTCGGCGTCGATCAACGCGAACTGGCGCATCGCTGCGGACTGTCGCTACCGACCATTCAACGTATGGAAGCATCCGACGGCGTCGTACGGGGCAACGTCGATTCGTTGATGAAGCTGGTCGACACGCTCGCCGCAACCGGGATCGAGCTGATCGGCGAGGGCGCGACCAGCAGCGGCGGTGGACGCGGGGTGCGGCTCAAATGAATGGCAGCAGTTTCATCCTGCCGCAAGCTCTCCTGCCGGGCGGCCGGAGGCGCTGATGCTGGCTTACGCGCTCTATAGCGTGGCGGCGCTGTTGGCTTTGGCAACGATTGCGGCTGCGCTGGCCGCATCGGTGCACGGCAACGCCACGGTCTACGGCGCGAGCCTGATCGTCACGCTAGCCCTGTGCGCGATTGCCTTGCTGAAGTTGATCCAACCGGCGAGTTCTTCGACCGTTGTCTTGCCGATCGGATTGCCGTGGCTAGGCGCGCACTTCCGCATGGATTCCGTTGCGGCTTTCTTTCTGGTGGTAGTCGATCTCGGCGGTGCGGCAGCAAGCCTTTTTGCGCTTGGCTATGGTCGGCATGAGCAGGTGCCGCAACGCGTGCTGCCGTTCTATCCGGCGTTTCTCGCAGCGATGAATCTCGTGGTGCTGGCCGACGACGCCTTCACGTTTCTCGTATCATGGGAATTCATGTCGCTCACGTCTTGGGCGCTGGTGATAGCGCATCATCGCGAACGCGACAATGTACGTGCTGGTTACATCTATCTGCTGATGGCAAGCTTTGGCACCTTGGCGCTGCTGCTCGCCTTTGGTTTGCTCGCCGGTGTAGATGGACATTACGCCTTTTCCGCAATCCGATTCTCGCACCCCGCCGCAGGGAGCGCCGCGCTGGTGCTGCTGCTGGCGCTGATCGGTGCCGGCTCGAAAGCCGGCGTGGTGCCGCTGCATGCCTGGCTACCGCTCGCGCATCCGGCCGCGCCAAGTCATGTCTCCGCGCTATTGAGCGGCGTCATGACCAAGGTGGCGGTCTATGGCTTTATCCGCATCGTGTTCGATCTGCTCGGTCCACCAAGCTGGTGGTGGAGCATGGTGGTGCTCGCCGTCGGCGGTATCACCGCGGTGATGGGGGTGCTCTACGCGCTGATGCAGCACGATCTCAAGCGGCTGCTCGCCTATCACACAGTCGAGAATATCGGCATCATCTTCATCGGACTTGGTCTGGCGCTTGCCTTCAAGTCCTATGACCTCGACTGGGCGGCAGCGCTGGCGCTCACCGCCGGCCTGTTCCATGTGTTCAACCACTCAATCTTTAAGGGGCTTCTGTTCTTCGGCGCTGGCGCCGTCCTTAACGCGACCGGCGAGCGCGATATGGAACATCTCGGCGGCTTGATTAATCGCATGCCGCAGACTGCTTTCGTGTTTCTTGTCGGCTGCCTCGCAATTTCGGCGCTCCCTCCGCTCAACGGATTCGTCTCGGAGTGGCTGACGTTCCAGGCCATCCTGGTCAGCCCGCAATTGCCGTCGTGGGGATTGAAGTTTCTGGTGCCAGCCGTCGGCGCGCTGCTGGCGCTGGCGGCCGCACTTGCCGCCGCCTGCTTCGTCAAGGCCTTCGGCATTACGTTCCTCGGCCGCCCGCGCACGCCGGTCGCCGAGCAGGCGCGAGAGACCGACCGGTTCTCGCTTGCCGTCATGTTCGCCTTCGCGGCAATCTGTCTCATCGCTGGCGTCCTGCCGGGCGTCTTCATCGACGCGTTGGCCCCGGTGACCAAGAGCCTGGTGGGCGTGAGCATGCCCCACCAGACCGGCGTGCAATGGCTGTCGATCGTGCCGATCGCCGAAAGCCGCAGCTCCTATAATGGCCTGCTGGTATTCCTGTTCGTCGTCTTGTCCGGCTCGATCGCCGCCTTCGTCATCCATCGGCTGGCGTCGGATCGGCTGCGGCGCGGCCCGGCTTGGAATTGCGGCTATCCCGATCTGAGCCCAGTGACACAATACACTGCTTCAAGCTTCGCGCAGCCGATCCGCCGGGTGTTCGGCACGCTGGTGTTCCGCGCGCGCGAGATCGGCGAGATGCCCCCGCCGGGCGCCGCGCAGCCAGCGCGGCTCACCGTCGAATTGCACGACGTGATCTGGGACGCACTTTACGCGCCACTCGAAAAGGGCATCGCCTATGCGGCGGAAAAGCTCAACGTGCTGCAATTTTTCAGTATCCGCCGTTACCTGAGCCTAGTGTTCTCGGCGCTGGTGCTGCTGCTCCTGGTGCTCGCGATATGGCTGTGATTTTTGATTTCGCCGTTCAGGGGGCGCAGATGCTGCTGGTGCTGCTGCTCAGCCCCTTGCTCGCCGGCTTCGTACGGAAAGTAAAAGCGCGCCTGCAGCGGCGCATCGGCCCGCCGCTGCTGCAGCCTTACCGCGATCTCGCGCGATTGCTCCGAAAAGAGGTCGTGCTGGCACAAAACGCTTCCTGGCTGTTCCGTGTCATCCCTTACATTATCTTCGCCGGGACATGGGTCGCCGCCGCACTAATCCCGACCTTCCGCAGCGGCCTCTTGTTCTCATGGTCGGCGGATCTGATCGCGATCATCGCACTGCTCGGCAGCGCGCGTTTCTTTCTCGCGCTCGCCGGCCTCGACGTCGGCACCAGTTTCGGCGGCATCGGCTCGAGCCGCGAGGTGATGATCGCGTCGCTCGCCGAGCCGGCGATGCTGATGATCGTATTCACGCTAGCTCTGGTCGCGGGCTCGACCCAACTCTCGACCATGGCCGGCTACATGCTCTCCTCGGCGGTGGGCTTGCGGGTTTCGCTCGGCCTTGCCGTCATCGCGTTGATCATGGTGGCGATCGCCGAGAACGCGCGCATTCCCGTCGACAACCCAGCCACTCATCTCGAACTTACGATGGTGCATGAGGCGATGGTGCTGGAATATTCCGGCCGCCATCTCGCGTTGATCGAGCTGTCGGCGTGGCTCAAGCTTCTTCTTTATGTCTCACTCATCGCCTGCCTGTTTGCGCCGTGGGGTCTGGCGGGACCGGAAGCGGATTCCAAGATGCTTGCGATCGGCGGCGTCGCCTATTTGGCCAAGCTTGCCGTTGGCGGCGTTCTCCTTGCGGTATTCGAGACCGTGATTGCCAAGATGCGAGTGTTCCGCGTGCCGCAGTTCCTCGGCGCCGCGCTGATGCTCGGCTTGCTCGCTACGCTGCTGCTGTTCGTCTCGCGGAGCCTGTAGATGCGCGGCCTCAATTTCGACGTCGCCCATTTGCTCGCCGGCTCGCTCGTGCTGGTGAGCTTCGTGCAACTTTACCAAGATCGTCTCTACGCGCTGCTCAATATCTATGCGCTGCACGCGCTGGTGCTGGCCCTGTCGGTTGCGTGGCAGGCGTTCGCGCAAGATGCGCCGCATCTTTACGTCACCGCCATAATCGCACTCGTCTTCAAGGCAATCGTCATTCCCGTGGTGCTGCACCGGATCATTGTCCGCCTCGGCATTCACCGCGAGATCGAAAAGGTCGTCGGTGTCGGTCCGGCAATGCTGCTCGGCATCGGACTGGTGGCGCTGTCGATGGTGGTGATGCTGCGCGTGACCGCCGACGCCGATCCGCTCGCGCGCGAGGATCTGGCTTTCGCGCTGTCGGTGGTGCTGCTCGGCCTGCTGATGATGGTAACGCGGCGCAACGCGGTGAGTCAGGTGGTCGGCTTCATGTCGCTTGAAAATGGCCTGGTGCTCGCCGCGACCGGGGCCAAGGGCATGCCCTTGGTAGTCGAGATTAGCGTCGCCTTTTCCGTGCTCATCGCCTTCATTGTGATCGGAATTTTTCTCTTCCGCATTCGTGAGCGCTTTGATTCCGTCGATCTGCAGGCACTGGACCGGTTCCGCGGAGAGCGGCGATGAAGTTCGATCCGGTCAGTTTCGTTCTTTTGATCCCCGCAGCAGCTGCCGCTTTGCTGGCGCTGCTGCCCGGCTACAGGATCACCGCACAGCTCAACGTGCTCGCCGCACTGTTGACATTCGCAATGGCGCTTTCGCTCTATTTCTTCGGCGTACCCAAGGCGGGCCCTTATTTGCTGGTCGACGATCTCAACAAGGTCTTCATCGTGCTGACCACGTTCGTTGGCTTCACCACCAGCGCATTCAGCGCGAGCTACATCGGCCACGAAATCGACATCGGCCGGCTGACGCCGACCTTCGTGCGCTTCTATCACGCCATGTACCAGATCCTGATGTTCGGCATGAACCTCGCGCTGATCGCCAACAATATTGGTCTGATGTGGGTCGCCATCGAACTTGCGACGCTGACGACGGTGCTGATGGTCGGCATTTACCGAACCCACGAGGCGCTGGAAGCGGCGTGGAAATATTTCATTCTCGGCAGCGTTGGCATCGCGCTGGCGCTCTTCGGCACCATCCTGGTCTACATGGCGGCGCGGCCGGCGATCGGCGAGGGCCTACCGGCCATGGAGTGGACTAATCTGCTTGTGCATGCCGCAGGCTTCGATCCGGCGCTGCTCAATGTCGCCTTCGTGTTCCTGCTGCTCGGCTATGGCACCAAAGTTGGCCTTGCGCCGCTGCATGCCTGGTTGCCCGATGCGCACGCCGAGGGCCCGACTCCGATCTCGGCGGTGCTGTCGGGTCTGCTGCTTAATGTCGCGCTCTACGCATTGTTGCGCTTCAAGATGCTGCTGGCGGCCAACCCGGCCGCGATCGCGCCCGGCCCGCTGATGGTGACGATGGGCCTGATCTCGCTCGTGTTCGCCTCGTTCATGCTTTATCGCCGCCGCGACATCAAACGCATGTTCGCCTATTCCTCGATCGAGCACATGGGCATTATCACCTTTGCCTTCGGCATGGGCGGGCCGCTCGCCAATTTTGCCGGACTTCTGCACATGACGATGCATTCGCTGACCAAGTCGGCGATCTTCTTTGCGGTCGGGCACATCAGCCAGATCAAGAGCACGCAGCAAATTGCCGACATGGGCGGACTGACCGTGACTAATCCGGTGCTGGGCTGGGGTCTGGTGCTGGGCGTTGTGGCCATCGCGGGCCTGCCGCCGCTCGGCATCTTCATGAGCGAGTTTCTGGTCGTGAGCTCGACCTTCGCGCGCGAACCGTGGCTCGCCCTCGTGCTCGTTGCCGGGATTCTGATCGGCCTTGGCGGCTTGTTCCTGCGACTCAACACCATTGCCTTCGGCGAGCCGCGCGGGCCGATCGCCCAGGCGCAGGCCTCCTATGTGCCGATGTTTGCGCATTTGGCGCTGGTGCTTGTCGCCGGCGTCTATCTGCCGCCGGCGCTGGTCAGCGGTTTTGAAAATGTTGCGAAGCTTTTGAGATAGACCGATGGCGACGCTGATCGAGACTCTTCCGCATCAACGCAAGGCTGACCATCACCGGCCGTGGCCACGGCTGATCGTTGGTGCGGAAGGCTGGCGGCTGGCGACCGGGTATCTGGCGACCGGGCACTTGACGCTGCTCGGCCTCTGGGGGGATGGACCGATCGTTCACATGGCTGTTCTCGACCAACGCGATGTCGCGGTGCTCAGTTATGAATGCAAGAAAGGAACGTTCCCGTCGGTGAGTACGGCGCATCCGCCCGCTGGCCGGATGGAGCGTGCCGTCCGCGATCTCAATGGCCTCAACGCGGTCGGCGCGCCCGACACGCGGCCGTGGCTCGATCTCGGCTTCTGGGAGACCGGCAGGCCGTTGGGCAAAGGATGTGCGGCAACAAAACCCGCGCCTTACAAATTCTTGCCGGCGGAGGGCGAAGGCCTGCACCAGGTGGCGGTTGGACCCGTTCATGCCAGCATCATCGAACCGGGACATTTCCGTTTAACCTGCAACGGTGAGCACGTGGTGCGGCTGGAGCAGCGGTTCGGCTGGACGCACAAGGGCGTCGAATCCCTAATGGCCGGCTCTTCACTCAACAAGGCGGCGCAACTCGCCGGCCGCGTGTCTGGCGACAGCACAGTTGCTTACGCGTGGGCGTTCGCACAGGCGGTGGAAGCGGCGCGGCAAATGCAAGTGCCGCCGCGCGCAATCTATTTGCGGGCTCTCATGGCGGAACTGGAGCGGCTCGCCAATCATTTCGGCGATATCGGCGCGGTCTGCAATGACGCCTCTTTTGCGATCATGCATGCGCATTGCGGCATCCTGCGCGAACGCACTTTGCGCGCCGCGCATGCCTGCTTCAGCCATAGGTTGATGATGGATCGGATCGTGCCCGGCGGTGTGTCGAATGATCTTGCACCTGAGGGGCTCGCGCAGATACGGGCGCTGCTCGAGGACGCCAAGCTAAAGTTTCCGCGTCTGGTCGAGCTTTACGACAATACCGCTTCGCTGCAGGACCGCACCGTAACGTCCGGCATCGTGCGCGCCGAGCTTGCGCGCCAATACGGCGCTGGCGGGTATGTTGGCCGTGCCTCGGGCCGCGGCTTCGACGCCCGGCGAGCGTTTGCCTACGCGCCTTACGACACGCTGATATTTGAGGTGCCAGTGCTCAATGCCGGCGACGTTGATGCGCGGGTCTGGATTCGCATCCGCGAAGTCGAACAAAGCATGGCGCTGATCGAACAGATCATGGCGCGGCTACCGAACGGCGCTATACGCACGCCGCTCGCCGGGAACGGTCAGGTCCGCGAGGGAGTGGGTTTTGCTGAAGCGTTCCGCGGCGATGTCATGGTGTGGTTGCGACTTGCCGGAGACGGGCGCGTAGAACGGTGTCACCTGCGCGATGCCTCCTGGTTCCAGTGGCCGCTGCTGGAGGCAGCGATCGAGGATAATATCGTCGCCGATTTCCCGCTCTGCAACAAATCGTTCAACTGCTCCTACTCGGGGCACGATCTATAGGTTTTAAGCGATGCGAAAGACGCTGTTCGAAAGCCTAACTCGCGGCCCGCTCACCGAACCACCGTCCGCTCCCGACGAGGCTGCGCTTGCGGAGCTCGCGCAAACCGTCAACCGCGCCGCACGCGCGCGGCTCGGCCGCTCTCTATCGATCCGTCATGTCGACGCCGGGTCTTGCAACGGCTGCGAACTGGAAATCCAGGCGGTCAACAACGCCTTCCACGATCTCGAGCGCTTCGGCCTGCGCTTCGTCGCCTCGCCGCGTCATGCGGACGTGCTGACCGTTACCGGCCCGGTAACCAGGAACATGCGCGAGGCATTACTGCGCGTTTACAATGCCACACCCGATCCGAAATGGGTGGTCGCAATTGGTGACTGCGCGGCGAACGGCGGCATCTTCGCCGGCAGCTATGCCGTCGCCGGAGGCGTCAACGACATCGTGCCAGTCGATCTCCACATCCGTGGCTGTCCACCATCACCGATTGACCTTTTAAAGGGGCTGGTAGCCCTCATCGAGCACGTGACTTAGAAAACAAAGTGCTGACGGAGGACCAGGCATTCCGCGCGGAAGCGACCGTTGAAGGCTTCGATAAATGCGTTATCGGTATCCTTTCCGGACCGGGAGAAGTCGAGCGTAAACTCCGCGCTGATAAGCCCGCGTGTGCAGAATAGCTGACTGCTAAAATCGGCGGCGCAATCCGACGCTGCCGTCGAGACGGACTCTTCACCGTAAAGACAATCGCGCAGCGGCTGGAACGCTGATGCGTCATTGAACGCGTTTCACCTCCCAAGCCGTAAAATCCGGGCTTATCGGATTTATCGGTCCCGGCCGACCCGAAATCGTTCGATGGCATCATCGAAGCCCGGCCCGTCATCATTGGACTGCTCGGCACGCAGTAGCGTGATCGAGTGGCCGTTAGTCTGCCACAGGGTTTGAGCAGACAATTCGCAGGCATGTTGGGGAGCCGCGAGCCAATCATCCGCGGCGACTTCATCGAAGCCAGAGATCGTTCCCAGGACGGGGCTTCCGAGGTCGCACCATTCCCCAGCACGGATTGAGAGTGGCGGAAAATCCCTGCCAAAGTTGGCATACACAAAACGGCTGTCCTTGCAGAAGACGACGGCAAGATCGTCCGAATGGAGTTCGATATAGCGGCGGGCGGCGGCTTCTCGGCTGACATCGAATTCGCCTGCCATCGACATTACCTGTGCCAATTCCGGCCTGCCCCGCAGGAATGACTTCAGGCGGTGCCGAGGCGTGAGGAGCTCGATAGCGAAAGCGTTGGCCTCGCTTTCCTGACGTCTGTGGCGATCGGAGATTTGTAGCCCCGCGGATACGGTCATGTCCTGTCGCGTGCAATGGAAGCCATTCGCTGACGTCTGCTCGTGTATTGGGTTGAGGAAGTGCAACAGCTCGTGTCCAAGGCTGAATCGTCTCCGCTGCCGGCTCGATCTTGAGTTCAGCAGCACCCCGCCTCGATCCCGTTCCGGAGTCGTGACGAGCGCGGCTTCAAGGTTGGAAAGAGGCCGCTCGCGGATCTCGTCTACATCCAGGGATTCGGCAATCTCGTGCACAGGCACGGCGCCTTCGCGATCGCCCAATTGAACGTGAATGGCCTCTGCCAAACGGCGCGGATTGAGCCCTACCTCCTCGATTGCCATGCGATCGAGCGTGAGCTTCACCATTCTAAGTCCGCCGCTTGAGCAGAGACTTCATCATATCGTCGAGGATCGCACGCTCGTTGGCGTCGAGCTGCTGCGCTTGTCTGAACATTCGCTGGAGCTGCTGGTCGGCATCAGGCGATTCGACGTCCTCACCAGCCAAAAAAGCAACGGAAACGCCGAAATGATCGGCCAACCGCGTGACCAATGCCATTGATGGGTTATCTGCCCTGCCCTTCTCCAGCTCCCAAACATGTGCTTTAGAGACGCCGACCGCGTCCGCAACCTCCTGAAGTGACTGACCTTTTCGGCGGCGTAACTTTGACACCCGCGTTGCTAGGCTCATCTTTTGCTCCCGATCAGAGACTTTTATGTTCGTTTCAGCTTACGAAACCATAAAGCTATTGTAAAACGCGTGGCCGTCTTTTATATCTTACGAAACTGTTCAGAACGGAGGCGCCTCCCGTATGTCGAAAGCCCAAATCGAATAT
>JAICMO010000073.1 GCA_025929185.1 Pseudolabrys sp. | reverse complement strand
CGAACGAGTTGTTCGGCTGGCTCGGGCTAGCGCCGCATGCGCACGAGCGCTGCGAGTCCTTCTCGAAAGGCATGCGGCAGAAAGTGGCGCTGGCCGGCGCGCTGGTTCACGATCCGAAACTCATCATCCTCGATGAGCCGCTGACGGGTCTTGACGCCGGCTCCGCGCGTCAGGTGAAGAACGTGCTGCTCGAGCGCGTGCGCGCCGGCAGCACGGTGATCATGACCACGCACATCCTGGAGGTTGCCGAGCGAATGGCCGATCGCATCGGCGTCATCGCCGGCGGACGGCTGATCGCCGAAGGCACGCTCGACGAGCTGCGGCAGCAAACCGGCAAGGCGGGTACGACTCTCGAAGACACCTTTCTCACGCTCGTTGCCGAGCAGGCCGCGTGAGCCGCTCCGCCGCACTCATCTGGCTCGCAAACCACGAGCTTAGGCTCGGCTGGCGCGATTGGGTATCGCTGATGACGGCGGGCCGACGCACGCGCATGCGAACCGCCATCGTCGCGCTGACGACATTCGCCGCCGTGATGCATGTCGTCGCCTATTCGATGGTCGCGCGCTATGCCGACGCGGGCGCATACCCTAACAAGGCGACGCTCGTGGCGGTCACCGGCAGCATGCTGCTGTCGTGGTCGCTGTTGCTGTCGCAAGCGATGGAATCGGTGACGCGCGCCTTCTATACGCGTTCCGATCTCGATTTGATTCTCACGTCACCGTTCTCCGCGCGTAAGGTCTTTGCGGTGCGCATCGCGCGGATCGCCGCATCCGTAACCGCGATCGCGATGCTGCTCGCGTCGCCATTCATCAACGTGCTCGCCGTTTTCGGCGGCATCCGCTGGCTCGCCGCTTATGGCGTCGTGGCGGCCATGGGCGCGGTGGCCGCCGCGTTGGCCGTGGCGTTGACGATTGCGCTGTTCCGCACCATCGGCGCAAAGCGCACGCGCTTGATCGCGCAGATCGTGGCGGCCGCGATCGGCGCGGCTTTCGTGATAGGCTTGCAAATCGCCGCGATCGTTTCCTTCGGCACTTTGTCGCGTTTTGCACCGCTGCAATCCGAGTGGCTGATTGCGCATGCGCCCGAAGCCGGTAGCGCCCTGTGGTGGCCGGCGCGCGCGGCGCTTGGTGACGGTGCGGCGCTCGTGCTTGTCGTGGCCGCCAGTCTTACTTTGCTCGGCGGATCGATTTTGTTTTTCGCCGGCCGCTTCGGAGAACATGCCCTGGCCGCCGCGGGCGTATCCGGCACTGTGGTCCGTCAACCTCGCGGCGCGCAGGGATTCCGCCGCGGCTCTCCGCAACGCGTGCTGCGGCGAAAGGAATGGACGCTGCTCCTGCGCGATCCATGGCTGATGTCGCAAACCTTGATGCAGATTCTCTATTTGCTGCCGCCCGCGGTGATGCTGTGGCGCAGCTTCCGCGAGGGCATCGGCGCTTCCGTGGTTCTGGCCCCGGTGCTGGTGATGGCGGCCGGGCAATTGGCGGGCGGCTTGGCCTGGCTGTCGATTTCGGGCGAGGATGCACCCGATCTCGTATCGACTGCTCCGGTCACCGGCCGCCGCATCATTTGGGCGAAGATCGAAGCCGTTGCGGGAGCCATTGCGCTCGTCTTCGCGCCGCTCATTGCGGCATTGGCATTTGCCGCGCCCGTGGCGGCTGTGGTGTCGGGTTTCGGCGTGCTGCTCGCAACGGCCTCCGCCACGGTGGTGCAACTCTGCTTCCGTGTGCAGGCGCGCCGCAGCCACTTCCGTCGCCGCCAAACCTCGTCGCGCCTGGCGACGTTCGCCGAGGCTTTCTCGTCGATCAGCTGGGCCGGCACGGCGGCGCTTGCCGCAGTCGGCAGTTGGTTGGCGGCGTTCCCGGCTGCAATCGCGGTCGGTATTCTCGCGGTCGTGTGGGCCATCAGCCCGCGGCAGGCGTGAGAGTGCGCATGCCGCCGCGCGTCTTGCTCTGCTGCAAGACGAGGGTGCCGACGATGACGAGGTTGAGCAGGTTGGCGCCGACACCCGTGGCGAACGCTGGCGCGTAGTAGCCGAAGTGATCGTAAAGCAGTCCGCCGAGCCAGCCGCCGCTTGCCATGCCGATGGCGCTCGATCCGAGCAGGGCGGGAATGCGCCAGGCCGCTTCCGAAGCCGCGAACAGTTCGCGCGATGCGAGCACGTAAGCCGGAATGATCCCCGAAAAGCCAAGGCCGAAAGCGGCGGCAACCGTGAATAGCATGACCTCGTTGTGCGTGAAGACGAACATCATCATCGCGGAGCATTGCCAGGCCGATCCGATCAGCACGGTCGCAAGGCCGCCGATGCGGTCGGAAATGTAGCCCCACATCTGGCGGCTGATGAAGGCGGTGCCGAGCAAGGTCGACAGCGCGGCGGCGCCGAGCGTCTTGCTGATGCCGATATCGCCGCAGAATGCAACGAGATGAACCTGCGGCATTGCCATCGGCACGCAGCACAGCGCGATCGCAAAGCACATCATCACGAAGACGACGTTGGACGGCCAGCCGAGCACGCGCGGCTTGGCCTGCCCGTTGCCGGCCGCGGGCACAGGCAGAATGACCTCAGGCGAATTACGCATATAGATTGCCGCGAACGGCAGGACGACCGCCATTTCGAACACCGCGTAGATGAGCATCGCTTCGCGCCAGCCAACATGCGCGATGACGCGCGCGAAAATCGGCGGCCAAAGCGCGCCCGCGAGATAGCTGCCGCTTGAGATCAAGGCCAATGCCGAGCCGCGCCGGCGATCGAACCAGCGGCTCACGTAGATGTACATCGGTGCGTTAATGCCGCCGAGGCCGAACAGCCCGATGAAGATGCCGTGTCCGATGAGTAACGGCCACGGCGGGCCGAACGTGGAAATCGCCAGGCCGATGGCGATCATGGTCGAGCCGCACATCACGCTCCAGCGCGCGCCGAAACGGTCGGTGACTTGCCCCATGATGAGCCCGCCGACGCCGGAGCCCAGCCAGATCAGCGCGCTCGCGAGCGCCGGGATCGAGCGCGAGCCGCCGAGTTCGGCAGCGATATCCTTGAGCGCGACGGCGGTCATCCACGCGCCGCCAAAGCACATCATCATCGCCAGCAAGGCGACAGAGGCGACGACCCAGGATTCGCGGGTTTCAATCGAAGGCGGAGCAGACTGCAACATCAGACGAGGTCCGCTGCCTCTATTGCAGACGGGGCGCGGTTTGACCACCCGTGCATTCGGCAGGGCAGGTCGGCATATTGCGTTGCGCCAAAGTGCGTCAGCCCGGCCGGTCAGGAAATTTCATGTTGCGCATGCAGCTAATTGCGAAATTGCAGGTATGGCCTTGAAGTGTCAGTATTTCCTCATGTCGCGCGGTTTCAAAACGGACGGCCGCTCGCTATATGAGTGGGCAGGGCGCTGCGCGCACTCTTCCGGTGCGGAATTCGCCGAAGGCCAGCCATGACGCTTCGAGCCGTCAGTCTCGACGACAAATACGATCTCTCCCAGTCGCGGGTGCTGGTGACCGGGTATCAGGCGCTGATTCGCGCGTGCCTAATGCAAAAGGAGCGCGACCGTCAGGCGGGCCTCAATACCGCGGGATACCTGACCGGCTATCGCGGTTCGCCGCTTGGTGGTCTCGATCAGCAATTCATGCGCGCGGGGCGCCAGCTGTCCGGTGCCGACATTCTGTTCCAGCCAGGCATCAACGAAGAGCTTGCCGCGACTGCGCTATGGGGCACGCAGCAGGCCGAACTGCGCGGCGAAGGCAAGTTCGACGGTGTCTTTGGTCTTTGGTACGGCAAAGGTCCCGGGGTCGATCGCTCGGGCGACGTGTTCCGCCACGCCAACTTTGCGGGCACGTCCACGAACGGCGGCGTGATCGCGCTGATGGGCGACGATCACACGGCCGAATCTTCCACCACCGCGCATCAGTCCGAGTTCCATTTCGTCGACGTGATGATTCCGATTCTCAATCCTGCCGGCGTGCAGGAGATCATCGACTACGCACTCTATGGCTGGGCGATGTCGCGCTTCACGGGCGCGTGGACGGCGCTCAAATGCATGCACGAGACCGTCGAGTCGACCGGCGTGGTCGATGCCGGCCTTGACCGCATCAAGATCGTGACGCCCGACGATTTCCGCATGCCGGAAGGCGGCCTGAATATCCGGCTGCACGATACCATTCTGGGCCAGGAGGCGCGCCTGCACGATTACAAGCGCGACGCGATGCTCGCCTTCGTGCTCGCCAACAGGCTCAACCGGATCATCACCTCCGGCGGGTTCAATCCGAAAGTCGGCGTCATCACCACCGGCAAAGCATATCTCGACGTGCGGCAGGCGCTCGACGAGCTCGGCATCGATGAATTGAAGGCGAACCGCCTCGGATTGCGCTTGCTGAAGATCGGATGTCCGTGGCCGATTCCGCGCAGAGACCTCGCCGACTTCGCGGCCGGCCTCGATCTCATCATCGTGGTCGAGGAAAAGCGCTCGCTTATCGAAGTGCAGGTGCGCGAGGAGCTTTACGGCAGCGCCAATCAGCCGGTCTGCATCGGCAAGAAGGACGAGCAGGGGAATTGGCTTTTCCCGGTCAAAGGAGCGCTCGATCCGAACGATGTCGCCATTTGCATCGGCGAGCGGCTGCTGCGTTACGGACAAAACGAGGAACTGGCGACAAACGTTGCGCGGCTGAAATCCGCGCAGCGCGCACTTGCCGAGACGACCGACGTCGCGCAGCGCATCCCGTATTTCTGCTCCGGCTGCCCCCACAATACCTCGACGCGCGTGCCGGAGGGGAGCCGCGCCTATGCCGGCATCGGTTGCCACTACATGGCGCAATGGATGGATCGCGACACGCTCGGTTTCACCCAAATGGGCGGCGAGGGCGCCAACTGGATCGGCGAAGCCCCGTTCTCGAAGCGCGAACATGTTTTCCAGAATCTCGGCGACGGCACCTACAATCACTCCGGCTATCTCGCCATTCGTGCCGCCATCGCGTCCGGCACGACGATGACCTACAAGATTTTGTTCAACGACGCGGTCGCGATGACCGGCGGCCAGGCGAACGACGGCGGCCTGACCGTGCCGCAAATTGCGCGGCAGGTCGCAGCCGAGGGCGCAAAGCGTGTCGTCGTCGTCAGCGACGAGCCATGGAAATACCCGAAGGATACCGAGTGGCCGCGCGGACTGACGGTGCATCACCGCGATGAGCTCGATGCCGTGCAGCGCGAGCTGAGCGCCATTCCCGGCGTCACGGTACTGATTTACGACCAGACCTGCGCGGCGGAAAAGCGCCGCCGGCGCAAGCGCGGCACCTTCCCCGATCCCGACAAGCGCGTGGTCATCAACGATCTGGTCTGCGAGGGCTGCGGCGACTGCGGCGTCAAATCGAATTGCGTCTCGGTGCAGCCGCTGGAAACCGAGTGGGGCCGCAAGCGCACCATCGATCAGTCGAGCTGCAATAAGGATTATTCCTGCCTCAAAGGATTCTGCCCGTCATTCGTGACGGTGCACGGCGCCAGGCTCAAGAAAGGCGAGAGCATTGCAGAGCCGGCCGCTTGGGAGCCGCTCCCGGCGCCTGCCACCCCGCTCATCAATCACCCTTACAGCATCATTGTCACCGGCGTCGGCGGCACCGGCATCGTCACGCTCGGCGCCATCATCGGCATGGCCGCGCATCTCGAAGGCAAGGGCGTCGGCGTCCTCGATATGGCGGGCCTCGCGCAAAAGGGCGGGGCTGTCTACAGCCATATCCGTATTGCCAACACCTTCGACGAGATCCATGCCATTCGCGTCGCGGCGGCAGGCGCCGACCTTGTGCTCGGCGGCGACATCGTCGTCGTCGGCAACAAGAAAGTCCTGAGCGCGATGAAGCAGGGCGGCACCCGTGTCGTCGTCAATACCGCGGAGTTTTTGCCGGGCGATTTCACGCGCAACGCCGATTACTCGCTGCCGACCGAGCGGCTCAAGCGCGCCATCACCGGAGCGGCGGGCCGCGAGCGTACGCATTTTGTCGACGCCGGCCGCCTTGCGACGGCGCTGCTCGGCCAGTCGATCGGCGCGAACATGTTCATGCTCGGCTATGCTTATCAGACCGGTGCGTTGCCGATTTCGGCGGAGGCCATCGAAAAGGCAATCGAAATGAACGGCGAAGCCGTGCCGATGAACATCTCCGCGTTCCGTTATGGCCGTCGCGCGGTGGTCGATCCGGCCGCGCTGGAGACGTTGGTGAAGCCTGCGCCGGAAAACGCCAACGACTCGCTGCGCCTGTCGCAGTCGTTTGACGAAACGGTCGATCGTCGCTTCGCATTCCTGCGTGGCTATCAGAGCAAGCGTTACGCCCGGCGCTATCGCCGCCGCGTCGAGAAAATGCGCGCGGTCGAAGCCGAAAGGGCGCCCGGCAAGTGCGGACTTGCCGACGCGGTGGCCCGTTATCTGTTCAAGCTGATGGCCTACAAGGACGAGTACGAGGTCGCGCGGCTTTATGCCGACACGTCATTCTTCGGCCGCATCAGATCGAATTTTGACGGCGACCTGCGCTTCGAATTTCATTTGGCTCCGCCGCTGTTTGCGAAGCGCGACCCGCGGACAGGCGAATTGCAGAAGAAATCCTACGGACCGTCGGTTCTGCGCGCCTTCCGCGTCCTGGCAGAGTTCAAATTCCTGCGCGGCACGCCGCTCGACATTTTTGGCTATACCGCCGAGCGCAGAGCCGAGCGCAAGTTGATTGCCGATTATGAGGCCTTGCTCGACGAAATCGCGGAGAAGCTCACGCCCGAAAATCATCATCTGGCGGTCGGTCTTGCCGCCATCCCTGAACGCATCCGCGGCTACGGACACGTCAAGCAGCGGCATATCGCCGTCGCCAAAGCCGACGAAGCCGCGCTGCTGGATCAGTTTCGCAGCGGGCAGCCGCCGCTTCTCAAGGCGGCCGAATAAATCAACAGTTTAGTCAACCGGCGGCTGTGTCGCGCCCTCAACACTTGACCCTTTCCGGCCGGTGTTTTCATATCTATGCAACAAGACCGCCGAACAGGCGGCATGGGAGGGGTCGGCTAACGCGCGTTTCCCCGCGCGGAATGGGAGGATAAGCTGTGGCGTCCTATGCCACCGCAGTGGCGGACACGTTTCCGAAGCTGCTTATTCGTAACGCCAAGCTCTATGGGTCCCGGCCCGCGATGCGGCACAAGGACCTCGGGATTTGGCAAACCTGGACCTGGGGCCAGGTTCTCGACATCGTTCGCGCCTACGCGGTGGGGTTGCATCGTCTGGGCCTCAAGCGTGGCGACACCATCGCCGTCGTCGGCGCGAACCGGCCGAAGCTTTATTGGTCTGTGATGGCGGCGCAGATGGTCGGCGCCATTCCCGTTCCCGTTTATGCCGATGCGGTTGCCGACGAACTTGCCTTCGTACTCGACCACGCGGACGTGCGCTTTGCAGCCGTCGAGGATCAGGAGCAGGTCGACAAGATTCTTTCCGTTTCGCAGAAGCTGCCGAAGCTCGAGCAGATGATCTATGACGAACGGCGCGGCCTGCGCGATTACGATCACGCGCGCCTGCGCCCGATCGACGACGTCGTCGCGGAGGGACGCAAGGCGCTGGCCGAGGATGCATCGGCCGTCGCCTGGCTCGATGCGCAGATTGTGTCGGGCAAGGGCAGCGATCCTTCTATCATTCTTTACACGTCGGGCACGACCGGCGCTTCCAAGGGCGTGCTGCTGACCCACGAGCGGTCGATCCTTGCCGGCAGCGACACGGTTGCGTTCGATAAGCTGACCGAGAAAGACGTGGCGCTCGCCTATCTGCCGCTCGCCTGGGTGGGCGACCATTATCTCAACTACGTTCAGGGCATGATTGCCGGCTTCTGCATCGCCTGTCCGGAAAATACCGACACCGCGATGCAGGACCTGCGCGAGATCGGACCGAGCTTTTATTTCGCGCCGCCGCGCACGCTCGAGATGCTGCTGACGCGCGTCACGATCCGCATGGAGGATGCCGGCTTCCTCAAGCGCAAGCTGTTCCACTATTTTGTGGGCATCGCGCGCCGCTACGGCGAGCGCATCCTCAACAAGCAGCCGGTGCCGTTGAGCGGCCGGTTGCTTTACCGGCTCGGCGATTTTCTTGTGTATGCCCCGCTGAAGAATGTTCTCGGCTTCTCGCGCGTGCGTGTCGCTTACACCGCCGGTGAAGCGATCGGCCCCGAGCTGTTCGGGTTTTACCGTTCTATCGGCCTCAACTTGAAGCAGCTTTACGGCCAGACCGAAGCGTTCCTTTACGTCACCGCGCAACCGGACGGAGAAATCTATTCCGACACCGTGGGGCCGGCGATTCCAAACGTCGACATTCGTATTACCGACAACGGCGAAGTGCTGTTCAAATCTCCGGGAATGTTCACCGGCTATTTCAAGGACGAGGCCAAGACCGCCGAGGTGATGACCGAAGACGGCTATGTCAAGACAGGCGATGCCGGCTTCTTCGACGAGAAGACCGGACATTTGAAAATCATCGACCGCGCCAAGGACGTCGGAAAGCTCAACGACGGCACGATGTTTCCGCCGAAATACATCGAGAACAAGCTCAAGTTCTATCCGAACATTCGAGAGGTGGTGGCATACGGCGACAAGCGCGATTTTGTCGCCGTGATGATCAATATCGATCTCGCCGCTGTCGGAAGCTGGGCCGAGCGCAACAACGTCGTCTACGGCTCCTACCAGGAGCTCGCCGGTCATCCGCTCGTCTATGACATCATCGAAAAGCACGTTGCCGAGGTGAATCGCTCGCTTGCCGCCGACAAAGTCATGGGCGGGGCGCAAATCAGGCGCTTCCTGATCCTGCACAAAGAGCTTGACGCCGATGACGGCGAATTGACGCGGACGCAAAAGGTACGCCGCGGATTCATTGCCGACCGTTACGCATCGCTGGTGACCGCGCTTTACGACGGATCGAGCGAAGCCGACATCGCGACTGAAGTCACCTTCGAAGACGGCCGCAAGGGCACCATCAGCGCGCGCGTGAAAATCCGCGACATGAAAACCGAGCCGGCCGCCGGCGCGCTGGAGAAGGCGGCATGATGCTGTCCGCGCTCTACAACCGTGGCTCCGTCACCCTGAGGTGCGAGGCGACAATGTCGCCGAGCCTCGAAGGGGGACGGCCGATCATCCTTCGAGGCTCGCTCGCAATCGCTCGCTCGCACCTCAGGATGACGGCTCTCGGCCGGAGCGCGGGGAAATGAGAGCGCCGAGCGGACCCGAGATTGCGGTCGGCGACGTGCTCCTGTCGGTTGAAAACGTGTCGCTGTCGTTCGGCGGCGTGAAGGCGGTAACCGACGTTTCGTTCGACATCCGCAAAGGCGAAATCCGCGCCATCATCGGGCCGAACGGCGCCGGCAAGACATCGATGCTCAACGTCATCAACGGCTTTTATCACCCCCAACAAGGTCGCATCACGTTCAAGGGCAAAGCGCGTGGGCACATGCGTCCCTACGACGCCGCTTATGGCGGGATCGCGCGCACGTTCCAGAACGTCGCCTTGTTCCGCGGCATGACCGCGCTCGACAACGTCATGACCGGCCGCTCCCTCAAGATGCGCCGTGGCTTTCTCTGGCAATTGCTGCGCCACGGTCCGGCGCTCGCGGAAGAGGTCGAGCACCGCCATCGCGTCGAGGAGATCATCGACTTCCTCAAAATTCAGGACATTCGCCGCGTACCGGTAGGCCGCCTGCCTTACGGATTACAGAAACGCGTCGAGCTTGGCCGCGCGCTCGCGATGGAGCCGGAACTTCTGCTGCTCGACGAGCCGATGGCAGGCATGAACATCGAGGAGAAGGAAGACATGTCGCGTTTCATCCTCGACGTGAACGATTATTACGGCACGACCATCGCGCTGATCGAGCACGATATGGGTGTGGTGATGGATTTGTCGGATCGCGTCGTGGTGCTCGATCACGGCATCAAGATTGCCGACGGCACGCCGGACGATGTGAAGAAGGATCAGGCCGTGATCGATGCGTACTTGGGCGTAGCGCATTGAGGGTGACGTGAAAGCTGACCTCGCACCGCGCACCGACGTGTTCCCTCCCCCCTTGCGGGGGTGGGTCAGGGATGGCGGTAAACTACTCGCACCGAATTGGTGGCTTACCCCCCCTCCCGCCCGGCCCTTGGCCGGGCGACCTCCCCCGCAAGGGGGGAGGTGAAGCCACGCAAGGGCGGCGCTGATGCACCTCCTCTACCAAATCTTCATCGATCCGTTCGTGCAGATGGGCACGGCGCCCGATCTGTTCGTGCAGACGCTGTGGGAAGGTCTCGTGACCGGCGTGCTCTACTCGCTCATCGCGCTTGGCTTCGTGCTGATCTTCAAGGCTTCCGGCGTTTTCAACTTCGCCCAAGGCATCATGGTCGTGTTTGCCGCGCTCGCGCTCGTCGGCTTTTACGAGCACGGCGTGCCGGCCTATCTCGCGCTGGGCCTGACAATCGTGCTCATGTTGATTCTCGCCTTCGCCGTCGAACGCCTGATCCTGCGTCCGCTCGTCAATCAGGCCGAGATCATCCTGTTCATGGCGACGTTCGGCCTCACCTATTTCCTCATCGGCTTCGGCGAGCTGATTTTCGGCGGCGACCCCAAGGTAATGATTTCAGGCGCATTGGGCCTGCCGAGCGGTTCCTACCAGATCAAGACGCTCGGCGGCTTCGTGCAGATGCAGAAGATCGATATCGCCGCCGCCATTATTGCTTCGCTTATGGTGGCCTCGCTCGGCATATTTTTCCAGAAGACGCGCATCGGCCGCGCCTTGCGCGCGGTTGCCGACAGTCACCGCGCCGCGCTTTCGGTCGGCATTTCGCTCGAGCAGATTTGGGTGATCGTCTGGTTCGCGGCCGGCATCGTCGCGCTCGCCACCGGCATCATGTGGGGCGCACGCTCGAACGTGTCGTTCGCGCTGGAGATCATCGCGCTGAAAGCGCTTCCCGTGTTGATCCTGGGCGGCTTCACCTCGATTCCGGGCGCAATCGTCGGCGGCATCATCATCGGGCTCGGCGAGAAGATCGGCGAGTTCTACTGGGGACCGCTGTTCGGCAGCGGCATCGAGGATTGGCTCGCCTATGTGATCGCGCTGGTTTTCCTGCTGTTCCGGCCGCAGGGCCTGTTCGGCGAGCGCATCATCGAGCGGATTTAGGAGCGATCGATGTTCTATCGCGAGGCCGGCCAATTCAAGACGACTTACGCGGCGGACTCGGCGCTGTTTCCCATTTTGCAGGACAAGATCGGCATCGTGCTGATCTTGTTCGTGGCCTTCATCCTGGTGCCGCTCACCGCTTCGGACTTTGCAATCGACTCGATCCTCACGCCCATCCTCGTTTTCTCGCTTGCCGCGATCGGGCTTAACCTGCTGACCGGTTACACCGGGCTGCTCTCGCTCGGCACCGGCGGGTTCATGGGCGTCGGCGCATACGCCTGCTACAAGCTTGCGACCTTCTTTCCCGGCATCAACATTGTGGTGCTGATTATTTGCTCGGGATTTTTCGCAGCGGCCGCCGGCATTCTCTTCGGCCTGCCGAGTCTACGGATCAAAGGCTTCTATCTTTCCGTTGCGACGCTCGCCTCGCAGTTCTTTTTGTCGTGGTGCTTCATCCGCATTCCTTGGCTTTACAATTACAACGTCTCGGCCTCGATCGAGGTCCCTACGCGCACGTTGTTCGGCGTTCCGGTCACCGGTCCGACGGCGACGCCGGCGACACGCTACATCGTGGTGCTCGCGATTGTGTCGATCATGACGTGGCTTGCGTCCAATCTCATTCGCGGGCGGATCGGCCGGACGTGGATGGCCGTTCGCGACATGGACATCGCCGCCGAGCTGATCGGCATCAAGCTCTATCAGACGAAGCTGCTCGCTTTCGCGGTGTCCTCGTTCTATTGCGGGGTGGCCGGCGCGATGCTGGTTTTTCTCTGGCTCGGCAACGCGGAATCCGAGAGCTTCAACATCAACCAGTCGTTCCTGATCCTGTTCATGGTGATCATCGGCGGTCTCGGCAGCCTGCTCGGATCGTTTCTCGGCGCGGCGCTTATCTGGGGCCTGCCGATCGTGCTGCGCACAGTGCCCGGATTCTTCAACCTGTCGATCAAGGCGGCGACCGTCGAACACATCACGTTCATGACCTTGGGCGCGCTCATCATCCTGTTCCTGATCGCGGAGCCGAACGGCCTCGCCAGGCTATGGCAGATCGGAAAACAGAAGCTCAGGGTGTGGCCTTTCCCCTATTGAAGGTGCACACTTGAGCCCAATTCCCCCGATCCGGCGGCGGCCACCTCCGCTGGTAGGGTGATACCCTCCCGGTTGAGGGAGGACGCAAAAAGCCGGGCGAAAAAGCGCCGGCACACGAATGAGGGAGAAACACAATGCGCTTGAAACGTTTGGTTCTCGGCGCGGCCCTTGCGACCCTGATCGGCGTCCCCGCCCTGGTTTCGCAGGCCTCGGCCGAAACTTTCATACCGCTGTTCACCTATCGCACCGGCCCGTTCGCCAATTCGGGCACTCCGATCGCCAACGGCATGCACGATTACTTCAGCATGCTAAATGCGCGCGATGGCGGCATCGGCGGCTCGAAGGTCGCCGTGGAAGAATGCGAGACCGGCTACAAGAACGAGAAGGGCGTCGAATGCTACGAGTCGGTGAAGGGCAAGCACCCCGCGATCATCACGCCTTATTCCACCGGCATTACGCTCGCTCTGATTCCGAAGGCGGCGGTCGACCACATCCCGATCCTGTCCATGGCATACGGTCTTTCCGCCTCCGCAGTCGGCAAGGACTTCCCCTGGATCTTCAATCCGCCGGCGACGTACTGGGACGGCCTTTCGATCATCTTCCGTTACATCGGCGGCAAGGAAGGCGGGCTCGACAAGCTGAAAGGCAAGACCATCGGCTATATCTTCTTTGACGGCGGTTACGGGCGCGAGCCGCTGCCGTTGCTGCATCAGTTTGCCAAGGACTACGGGTTCAACGTGAAAGAATACCCGGTCCCGCCGGCGCAGATGCAGAACCAGTCGAGTATCTGGCTCAGCGTTCGCCGCGACCGGCCGGCCTACATGATCATGTGGGGCTGGGGCGCGATGAATCCGACGGCGGTGCAGGAAGCGGCCAAGACCGGTTACCCGATGGATCATTTCATCGGCATCTGGTGGTCGGGCAGCGAGGACGATGCGCGGCCGGCGGGTCCCGCCGGCAAAGGCTATCTGTCGCTCAACTTCAACGCCGTGGGCGCGAATTTCCCGGCGCTGCAAGACATCAAGAAATACGTGATCGACAAGGGCAACAGCCAGACGCCGAAGGGCCAACTCGGCGAGAACTTTTACAATCGCGGCGTCCTGAATGCGGCGGTGATTGCCGAGGGAATCCGCAATGCGCAGAAGCTCACCGGCAAGAAGGACATTACCGGCGACGAAATGCGCCGCGGCATGGAAAGCTTGAAGATCACGGCGGCACGCTGGAAGGAGATCGGGCTCGGCGGCTTTGCCGCGCCGATGGCCGTGAGTTGCTCGGATCACAATGGCCATCACTCCGCTTACGTGCAGCAATGGGACGGCACCAAGTGGGTGAAGGTCTCCGACTGGATCGCGCCGATGAAGGACAAAGTCGAGCCGTTGCTCGATGCCGCCGCGGCCGATTACGTGAAGAAAAATCAGCCGTGGCCGAAGCGCACGGAAGCTTGCGACAAGTCGTCGTAAATGGGCTTGCCCTCCCCCTTGCGGGGTGGGTCGCTCATCGAGCGCAGCGAGATCAGCGGGGTGGGGTAATTCAATCCCCACCCCGGCTCGCGTCGCTCGCCGATCCTCGCCACGAGGGGAAGGATAAGACGGAGAATGGGATGAGCGCCGCCGAGCAGACGAGCACCGCGACTGCGCCAGCGACCGCTGAAAGGATTCTCTCGGTCAACAACATCGAGGTGATCTACGATCGCGTCATCCTCGTGCTCAAAGGTGTCTCGCTCGACGTACCGAGGGGCGGCATCATCGCGCTGCTCGGCGCCAACGGCGCCGGCAAAACCACGACTCTGAAGGCAATCTCGAATCTCCTGCATGCCGAGCGCGGCGACGTCACCAAAGGCTCGATCGTTTTCGACGGCGCGGAGGTACACGACCTGTCGCCGAATGAGCTCGTGCGCCGCGGCTGCATTCAAGTCATGGAAGGCCGCCAATGCTTCGGCCATCTGACCATCGAGGAAAACCTGCTCACGGGCGCGTTCACGCGGCGCGACGGCGGCGCTGCGATCCGCGCCCATCTGGATAAGGTCTACGCCTACTTTCCCAAGCTCGCCGAACGGCGCAACTCGATGGCCGGCTATACGTCGGGCGGCGAACAGCAGATGTGCGCGATCGGCCGGGCGCTCATGTCGCGCCCCAAGATGATCCTGCTCGACGAGCCGTCGATGGGCCTTGCGCCGCAGATCGTCGAGGAAATCTTCGAGATCGTCAAAGACCTCAACGGCAAGGAGGGCGTCTCATTCCTGCTTGCGGAGCAAAATACCTACATGGCGCTCAAGGTGGCGAGCCATGGCTACATTCTCGAGAACGGGCGCGTTGTCATGGATGGCGCGGCGAGGGCCTTGGCCGAAAACGAGGACGTGAAGGAATTCTATCTCGGAATCGCCGAGGGCCGCCGCAAATCCTTCCGCGACGCCAAGCACTACCGCCGCCGCAAGCGCTGGCTGGCGTGACCGGAACGCGCGCCGGAAAAATTCAGCTCGAGTATGAATTCCACTTTCGCCCAAAACCCGAGGCTGAAAGCTGTTGCGGCATTCAATCGGCAAGGGACCGAACAACGACGAAGCCGGAAGACAATGACCGATCACTATGACGCGATGGAAACGCGCGGCCCGGCGGCGCGCGAGCGCGACCTTTTCGCTGCCTTGCCCGAGATCGTGGCGCGGGCGATGGCTGCACCCGGCTGGGCAAGGTTACTTGCCGGCATCGATCCGAAATCGGTGAACTCGCGCGCGGCGCTCGCCGGGCTGCCATTGTTGCGCAAATCCGATCTCGCGAGGCGGCAAGGGGAAGCCCCGCCTTTTGGCGGCTTCAACGTTACGCCGGCTGGCAAGGCCAAGCGCCTGCACATGTCGCCCGGACCGCTGTTCGAGCCGCAAGGCTGGAGCGCCGATTTCGGCAACGGCGCGCGCGCCCTTTTCGCCGCCGGCTTTCGTGCCGGCGACATCGTGCACAATTCGTTTTCGCATCACCTGACGCCGGGCGCCTACATTCTCGAAGAAGCCGCGCATGCGCTCGGCTGCGCCACCATTCCCGGCGGCATCGGTAATACCGAGCAGCAGCTTGCTGCCATCGCGCAGTACAAGGCGACGGCCTATATCGGAACGGCGGACTTCTTGAAAATCCTGCTCGACACGGCGGAGAAGAGCGGACGCGATGCGTCCTCGATCAAGCGCGCGCTGGTGTCGGGCGCCGCGCTTCCTGCTTCGCTGCGCGAGGAATTCAGGCAGCGCGGCATCAGCGTGATGGAATGTTA
This sequence comes from Pseudolabrys sp., assembly GCA_025929185.1. Classification (GTDB taxonomy): domain Bacteria; phylum Pseudomonadota; class Alphaproteobacteria; order Rhizobiales; family Xanthobacteraceae; genus Pseudolabrys. The sequence continues at coordinate 740 of JAICMO010000073.1, read as the reverse complement.
TGCCATCGCGGAAACGGGCGTCATCGCCTACGAAAGCGAGGCGCACGAAGGCCTGATTGTCAACGAGCGGCTGATTGTCGAGGTCGTGCAGCCGGGCAGCGGCGATCCGGTTGCGGAGGGCGAGATCGGCGAGGTGGTCGTCACCACCGCCAATCCCGATTATCCGATGATCCGGCTCGCGACCGGCGATCTCTCCGCCGTCATGCCGGGGCGCTCGCCGTGCGGGCGCACCAACATGCGCATCAAGGGCTGGATGGGACGCGCCGACCAGACGACCAAAGTCAAGGGCATGTTCGTGCATCCGGCGCAGGTGCAAGAAATCGCCAAACGCCATCCCGAGTTGGCGCGCGTGCGCCTGACGGTGAGCCGCGCCGGCCAGCAGGACAATATGACTCTCGTGGCGGAATGCGCGCAAGACGACGAAAACCTTTCCGATGCGATCGCCGCAACGCTTCAGTCGGTCACGAAAGTGCGTGGCTCGGTAAAGCTGGTGCCGCCGGGATCGTTGCCGGACGACGGCAAAGTGATTGTCGACGAGCGATCGGGACGGTAACTTTGCGAGGCGGCTTAGGCGGCTCAACTCGGCCTATCGAGAGTGCCTTGACCGCGCGGCTTGTTTGCCGCTGAGTGCGGTCCATGGCCGCGCAACCTTCGTCGTCCGCATCCCGTCGCGTCGGCGTGCTGCTCGTCAACCTCGGCACGCCCGAGGCGACGGATTATTGGTCGATGCGGCGCTACCT
>JAICMO010000104.1 GCA_025929185.1 Pseudolabrys sp. | reverse complement strand
GATCGCCGATATCGCCATCTGGCCGTGGATCTCGCGTTTCGAATGGCAGACGGTCGACATGAAGCGATACCCGAACGTGAAGCGCTGGTACGAGACCGTCGCTGCCCGGCCCGCCGTGCAACGCGGCTACAAGGTACCGAAGGACATGGGACCAATCCCGATGCCGTGACGTTTCCCCCGGATGCCGCGCAGCAGGAAGTGATGCGCGGCATGCGGGGCCGACCACGGAGTAGACCGGTCCCGGATCTGCGGCGCACCGCTTCGCAGTACGCTGCCCCCGGGGCACGAGCCTGCAAACGCGTCATTCTTTTCGGTCAGACCCTCAGGATGACGGACCAGCGCCGATGCCAGCTTTTATTTCTTCTTCGCGCCCGGCATCACGATGTGCCGCTCGGCGACAAGCGCATCCCATTTCGCAATATCGGTATTGATGTAGCGCGCAAACTCTTCCGGCGCCTGCGGCTCGGGCTCCGCGCCGAGCGCTGCCATGTGGTCGATCACGTTCTTCTCGCCCATGATATCGACCACCGCCTTGTTGAGCTTGGCAACGATGTCCGGCGGCGTGTGCGCCGGCGCAAGCAGGCCGAACCAGCCGACCGATTGGTAACCGGGCACGCCGCTCTCGGCCACCGTCGGCACGTTCGGAAAGAATTTCGAGCGCTTGGCGCCGGTGGTCGCGAGAACGCGCAACTTTCCGGTCTCGATCATCGCCTGCACGGTGGTCGAGGGCGAGAACATCAGATCGATGCGTCCGCCGAGCAGATCGGTGACCGCGGGGCCGGTGCCGCGATACGGCACGTGCAGCAGTTCGATGCCCGCATCCTTTGCGAACAGCACCGCGGACAGATGCGATGCCGCGCCGACGCCCGACGAGCCGAACGTCAGCCCTTTCGGCTTTTCCTTCGCGAGTTTGATAAGCTCGGCAATCGACGTCGCCTTCACTTTCGGATTGACCACGACGAGATAAGGCGGCGCGGCGACAACCGTGATCGGCGCAAAGAATTTATTGACGTCGAAATGCCCATCCGGCGCGAGCGCCGCCGCGGCAGCCATGAGCCCGCCGGTCGAATCCATCAGCAGCGTATAGCCGTCGGGGTCGGCCTTCGCGACCGTACGCGTGCCGATGCCGCCGGATGCGCCGGGCTGGTTCTCCACCACGACCGGCTGTCCCCATTTCTCGGAAAGCCTTTGCGCGATGATGCGGCCCAGCACATCCGTGCCGCCGCCGGGCGCGAACGGCACCACCATTTTGATCGCGTGGTCGGGATAGCCGGCGGCAAACGCCGGCCCGGCGAGAAGACAGAGCAGCAAGACTGGCAGACGCTTCAACATTTGCCGGAATTCCTTTGTGAAAGCCGCTGACGCGCACGATGCTAGCGGCGGTGCGCCGGCCCGTCCACGCCGCGGAGCAACGACTTGCGCTAACTCCCGGTCACCTTTCCGCCGGATTGCGCTACCATGCGGAAATCATGCGTTCGCGACCGAAAATGGCGGACCCGCGCGCGGCTCCCCGCCTCTATCTCGTGACACCGCGGATCGTGGATGCCGCCGCATTTGCCGACGACCTTGCCGATGCGCTCGGAGCGGCGGATATCGCGGCCGTGCTGTTGCGGCTCGCCGACGGCGACGAGCGCGCGCTGATCAACCGCGTCAAGGCGATTGTGCCGGTGACGCAGGCGAAAGACGTGGCATTGATCCTCGATGGCCGTGCCGACCTCGTTGCCCGCGCCGGCGCCGACGGCGCGCATCTTTCCGGCATCGACAATTTCTCCGCCGCTCTTGGCAGGTTGAAACCAGACCGCATCGCAGGCGCCGGCGGCTTGACGACGCGGCACGATGCGATGCTCGCCGCCGAAGCCGACGCCGACTACGTGATGTTCGGTGAGCCGGATGCGACGGGAAGACGTCCGAGCTTCGCGGCAATCGAGGAGCGCGTTGCCTGGTGGGCCGAGGTGTTCGAGCCGCCATGCGTCGCCTTTGCCGCACAGCTTGACGAAATTGCGCTTTTCGCCGCGGCCGGCGCCGATTTCGTTGCGCTCGGCGATTGGGTATGGATCGATTCGAATCCACAGAACGTGCTCGCGAACGCTGCACAGCGATTGAGCTTGCCGGAGACGACCGGATGAATGCCGCGCAGCGCAGCGCAGCGATAGCCACAGTTTCGGCGGCACTGCTGATGCATTCGGCGTTTGCGCAAAAGTCCTCCACGCCGCCGCCGACGCAGGCGAATCCCGCCGCGCCCGAAAAGCCGCAGCGGGTGCCTGACATCGCTTACGGCGCTTACCAACGCGGCTATTTTCTCACGGCATTCGCCGACGCCACCCATTTCGCCGCGCAGAACGACCCGCAGTCGATGACGCTGCTCGGCGAACTCTACGCCAACGGACAAGGCGTCGGCCGGGACGATGCCAAGGCAGAGAGCTGGTACAAGCTCGCCGCCGACCGTGGCGACCGCAACGCGATATTCGCGCTCGCGATGTTCCGTTTCGAGGGTCGCAACGGTCCCCGCGACATCAAAGCCGGCGCCAAATTGCTCGCGGACGCCGTCAAGCTCGGCCATCCCGCAGCCGCATACGATCTCGGCCTGCTCTATATGCAGGGGCAAGGCGTTCAGCAGGATTTGAAGCATGCCGCCGCGCTTTTCGGCTTTGCCGCAAAAGCCGGAAACGCGGAAGCCCAATACGCCCTCGCCACCATGTACAAGGACGGCCGCGGCGTTCCAAAGAACCGAGTCGAAGCAACCCGCCTGATGGGCCGCGCTTCTCTCGCCGGCAATGTCGAGGCGATGGTCGAATTCGCCATTGCGCAATTCAACGGCGAAGGCACGCCCAAGAACGAAGCTGCCGCCGCCCAATTGATGCTGATCGCCGCGTGGCATGGCAACCCGATCGCGCAGAACCGGATGGCCCACATCCTGTCCGCCGGACGCGGCATGAAGGCCGATCCGGTCGAAGCGGTGAAGTGGCATCTGATTGCCCGCGCCTCCGGAAAAGGCGATCCCGACCTCGACATCTACGTCGCCAAACAAAGCGCGAAGGTCCGGGAAGAAGCGGGAAAGAAGGTGAAGCTGTGGTTTTCGACCGCGTCCAAGAAGCCTTGACTGACCCTCGCCCGTGCGGGCACATGCGGCGTCATGCCCCGCGACCCGCCTTCGCCGAGGCTTCGACAGGCCAATAGTTAAGCCCTCCGAAGCACAAGCGAAGGAGGGAAGCGGGGCATTCAGTATTCACGGTTTCGATTTCACTGGTAATTCCGGCGATTACTGGATCATCCGCTTTCCGCCTTCGCGCTCCGCGCTTCGGCGGACTTCAAACCCGCCGAAGCTCGCAAAACGAGCGCAGGCGGGTCGCGGATGATCCGCCGAGTAAACAGACGCACATGCTTCGCTCCGCTCTCCTCAATGTCATGGTTGCTGCCGCGCGCAAGGCTGGCCGCGCGCTCAAGCGCGATTTCGGCGAACTGGAGAAACTACAAGTCTCTCTCAAAGGCCCGGCGAATTTTGTCTCCGCCGCCGACCGGCGCGCCGAAGAGACGCTCTATCAGGAATTGGCCAGGGTGCGTCCGGGTTATGGATTTCTCGGCGAGGAAGGCGGCGGACGCGAAGGCGCCGACAAGACGCATCGCTGGATCGTCGATCCGCTCGACGGCACGACGAATTTCCTGCACGGCATTCCGCAATTTGCCATCTCGATCGCGCTCGAGCGCGACGGCGTGATCGTCGCCGGGCTCATCTACAATCCGGCCAACGAGGAGATGTTTCTGGCCGAACGCGGCAAGGGCGCGTTCCTGAACGACCAGCGCATCCGGGTGGCCGCGCGCAAGCGGCTGGCCGAATCCGTCATCGCGTGCGGGCTGCCGCACCTCGGCCGCGGCGACCTGGCGCTCGGCCGGCGGGAGACGGGCGCAATGCAGGAGAAAGTCGCCGGGCTGCGCCGCTTCGGCGCTGCTGCGCTCGATCTCGCCTGGGTGGCGGCGGGCCGGGTCGACGGCTACTGGGAGCGCGATCTCAAGCCCTGGGACATGGCGGCCGGCATCGTCCTGGTGCGGGAGGCCGGCGGTTTCGTCAGCGATCTCGACGGCGGCGACGCGATGTTCGCCAAGGGTCATATCGCGGCCGGCAATGAAACCATCCAGCGGGAGGCGCTGAAGGTGCTGAAAGAGGCCGGAAAGGTGTGACCGGGGCACCGCAATTTGAACTTAATCGGCGGCTTTATCCCGATCCGCGGGCCGCCCTGCTTTTTCCCAGTCACATGACTGTGCCATAGTCAGCGCCGGGCACCGGGCATCAACCAGACGGTCATGGCGAAAGAAATCGATCCGCTCAAGCTATCCTCCCCCCGCATCTTTTGGTTCCGGATGTTGGTCTTTGTCGTTCTTTGCGGGCTGGTGGCATTCCTCCTACACAAGCAGATCGAAGTCGCATTCCTCGCCAATCCGGGCCTCAATGCGCTGATCATCGCCGTTCTGTGCATCGGCATTATTCTTTCGTTTCGCCAAGTGGTGCGGCTTTATCCGGAAATTTCCTGGGTAAACAATTTCCGGCTCGCCGATCCGGGTCTTGCCATCGAGCGGACCCCGTCGTTGTTGGCGCCGATGGCGGCGATCCTCGGCAGCCGTATGGGGCGCATGGCGATGTCGTCGCAGTTGATGCGCGGCATTCTCGATTCGATTGCGACCCGGCTCGATGAGGCGCGCGACATTTCGCGCTACATGACAGGCCTGCTGGTTTTTCTCGGCCTGCTCGGCACGTTCTGGGGCCTGATCGAAACCGTCGGCTCGGTCGGCAGCGTCATTCAGGGACTGAAGGCGTCGGGTGACGCCGGCAGCATGTTCGATTCACTGCGCGACGGACTCGCCGCGCCGCTTAGCGGCATGGGCATTTCTTTTTCGTCCTCGCTGTTCGGCTTGGCGGGCTCGCTGATTCTCGGTTTTCTCGACCTGCAATCCAGCCAAGCGCAGAACCGCTTTTACACCGAGCTCGAAGATTGGCTGTCGACAACCGTCTACGACCAAGCGGCGGAGCCGGGCTCGGCTGGTGCGGTGAGCACCAACTTCTCGACCGAGATACGCGCGGCAATCGACCGCCTCAAGGAAGCAATCGCCGACGCCGGATCGAACCGGCCGGCCACAGTCGCGATGGCCAATCTGGCCGAAGCGATTCAGGGGCTCGTTCACCACATGCGCACGGAACAGCAGATGATCCGCGACTGGGCCGACGGCCAGGCCGACCAACAGCGCGAGATCAAGCGGCTTCTGGAGATGATGGTGCGCGAGCGGACCTAAAATCGTTGAACCGTCATCCTGAGGCGCGAGCGAACGAGCCTCGAAGGATGATGAGCCAAGAGCATCAGGCCGTCACCCTTCGAAGCTCGACGCGTGACGCGTCGAGCACCTCAGGGTGACGGAGAGAGGCTAGAGACCGAGTATGGCCCTTGCACGCGCCCGCCGCAGCGAAAGCGGCATGAATTACTGGCCCGGATTCGTCGACGCGCTGTCGACACTGATCCTCGGCATCATCTTTTTGCTGACCGTCTTCGTTGTGGTGCAGTTCTATTTGCAGCAGGAGGTTCAGGGCAAAGACACCGCGCTTACCCGGCTGAACGCGCAGATCGCCCAACTCACCGAATTGCTCTCGCTTGAAAAAACAGACAAGACAAACCTGCAAGACCAGCTCGCGCAATTGCAGGCCTCGCTGGCAACCACGCAGAGCGACCGGGACCGCTACAAAGGCCTTGCCGACAGCGCCGGAGCCGGCGCGGCCGACGCCAAAAACAAGATCAGCGCGCTCACGGGCGAGGTCGATAATCAAAAGAAAATTTCCGCGGGCGCTCTCGCCCAAGTCGAAATACTCAATCAGCAGATAGCGGCCTTGCGCCGTCAGCTCGCGGCAATCGAGCAGGCGCTCGATGCGTCTGAGAAAAAGAACCAGGAATCGCAGACGCGCATCACCGAGCTTGGCCAGAGGCTCAACGTGGCCCTGGCGCAGAAGGTGCAAGAGCTGTCGCGGTACCGTTCGGACTTCTTCGGCAAGCTGCGCGAGATATTGGGCAATCGCCCCGATATGCGCATCGTCGGCGACCGGTTCGTGCTCCAGAGCGAAGTCTTCTTCGACACCGGCAAGGCTGACCTGAAGCCCGAGGGCGATCCCGAGCTCGACAAGGTGGCGAGCGCAATCGTCGAGCTTGAGAAAAAGATTCCGGCCGATATTCCGTGGATTCTGCGGGTCGACGGTCACACCGACGTGCAGCCGATCACCGGCGGGCAATTCAAGTCGAACTGGGACCTTTCAGTCGCGCGCGCGACCGGCGTCGTGAAATACCTGATCGCCAAGGGCGTCGCGCCCGAGCGGCTGATGGCGGCAGGCTTCGGTGAATTCCAGCCGATCGATAACGGCGCCACTCCGGAAGCCTACAAGCGCAACCGCCGCATCGAGTTCAAGCTGACGGAACGGTAGTGACGAGACTGTCAATCCGTCATCTTCGAGACTCGCGACTCACGGTCGCTCGCACCGCAGGGTGACGAGAAATGATCGAGCAGATGCCTTTCGTTACGCTGCGTCCGTACTCCGCGGCCGACGAAGACACGACGATCGCGCTGTGGCACAGGACCTGGACGTTTCACTATCCGCACATCGATTTCAACGAGCGGCTCGCATGGTGGCGCGAGCGATGGCGCAATGACGTCGTGCCGAATACGCGCATCGTGCTGGCGCAAATCGATGGCGCGGCGATCGGCTTTGTCACCATCGATCCGAAGACGATGTACCTCGACCAGATTGTCGTCGCACCCGAACATTGGGGCGGTCCGGCGGCGCGTCATTTGCTCGACGCGGCCAAGCGGCTGTCGCCCGCCGGCATCGATCTGCTGGTGAACAAGGACAACGCCCGCGCAATCCGCTTCTATGAAAGGCACGGCTTCAAATACGCCGGCGAAGACAAGAACCCGGTTTCCGGCAGGCCGGTAAACAAAATGAGCTGGCGGCCGTAGAGCCGTTGATTTGAGTCGGCGCAAGCCGGACAAAGGGCGAACAATCCCCCTTGTTCAGCCCGACGATGCGGCGTCGGCAAGTGCTTTCGCCTTGGCCGCGTCGAAGCACTTCGTGTCGATCTTGAGATAGGCGACCTTCTCTTCCTCGACCACGACCGCATCCGCCACGCCCGTCACCCGCCGCAGATCGGCCGCGAGCGCCGCCGCATCGCTCCCTCGCAGCTCTCCGATCGGCATAAGCCGTGTCGTCAAATAGCTCGGCTGCGCCATCGTCAAAGCTGCAAGCAGCCACAGCGCTGCAAGCGCCGCCGTCAAGGCGAATACGCCGGCGCTGCCCGCGGCCTGATTCGTCCAGCCGCCCACCGCACCTCCGGCAAAGATGCCGAGAAACTGAAGGCTCGAATAAAGTCCCATTGCCGTGCCTTTGGCGTCGGCAGGCGCCACTTTGGTGATGAGCGAGGGGAGGCTCGCTTCCATCACGTTGAAGGCCGAGAAAAAGACGACAAGGCCGAGGAGCAGCACGTAGAGATTGCCGGCGCCGAAATGGAGGAGCAATTGGCTCGCAAGGAGTGCGGCCACGCTGCTAACAAACACGAGCTTCATTCGGCGATATCGCTCGGCGACGATGATCGCCGGCACCAGTACTGCAACGGAAGCGAGCAGTACGGGCAGGTAAACGATCCAATCATTGCCCGCCGACACATTGAGCGTGCCGCGCAACAGGGCGGGCACAACCAAAAAGCTCGCCGTCAAGATGGCATGAAGGGAAAATATGCCGAAGTTGAGCCGTAATAGTTCCCGGTTGCGCAGGACCGAGCCGATCAAGGCCGGCACGGTTTCGGCATCGCGATGCACGCGCAGTTGCGGCGGATTCGGCACCAAAAACTGCGTGATCCCAATTCCGACGAATGCCAAGCCAACCATCAGCCAGAAGATGCCCGGAACGCCGATCAAATTCGCAAGCACGGGGCCAAGCACGAGAGCCACGATGAAGGCGGCGCCGATGGTCACGCCAACCATGGCCATCGCCTTCGTGCGGTTCTCCTCCGCGGTCAGATCCGCTACCAGCGCCAGGATCACCGAGCCGACGGCGCCCGCGCCCTGAAGCGCCCGGCCGATAATGACGCCGCCGATCGAGGTGGACGCCGCCGCCACAGCGCTGCCGGCGCCGAAGGCGATCAATCCGGCCACGATCATGACCTTGCGTCCCAGCCGATCCGATAAAAGGCCAAAAGGGATCTGGAGGAGCCCTTGGGTAAGGCCGTAAATGCCGAGCGCTTCGCCGATCAGGTATGGATTGGCGCCCGATAGATTGCGCGCATAGGCCGCGAACACCGGATAGATCATGAACAGGCCGAGAAGCCTGACGGAGAACACGGCCGCAAGCGACCGGGCCGCTCGGAATTCCAGATTATTCATGACGTTTTATCCGAGTTCAGCGCTGGCTTGCCGCCCCTGCCCGCCTCCTGTATAGAGCCGCCAAACCCAATGCAATTGCGGCGCGGTTGAGCCGTGGCCGGTGGAACAAGTCCATGAAAGCCGATACGCACCCGAACTATCACTCGATCAAAGTAGTGATGACCGACGGTACCGAATTCACCACGCGTTCGACCTGGGGCAAGGAAGGCGATGTCCTGCATCTCGACATCGACCCGAAATCGCATCCAGCCTGGACCGGCGGCCAGCAGCAACTGGTCGATCGCGGCGGGCGGCTCTCGCGCTTCCAGAAGAAATTCTCGGGATTTCTCAAAGAAAAGGAAAAGTGAGCGCTCACATCGATCCCAAAAAAGCCCCGCATCGCGGGGCTTTTTTTTATGCGGCAGGCCCGGCATGATCGGCCATTGACGCCATGAACGACCATCACTGCGATATCGCACTTACGGTCAACGGCGAGCCGGTGTCCGAGCGCGTCGAGGCGCGCAAGACGCTGGTGGATTTCCTGCGCGACGACCTCGCGCTCACCGGCACGCATATCGGCTGCGAGCACGGCTTCTGCGGCGCCTGCACGGTGCGGGTGAACGGAGAAATCATCCGTGGCTGCCTGATGCTCGCCGTGCAGTGCGACGGCGCCGCGGTCGAAACGATCGAGGGACTTTCGGATTCCGGCGAGATCGCCGACCTGCAAGCCGCTTTCGAGCGGCGCAATGCCTTGCAGTGCGGCTTCTGCACACCGGGCGTCTTGGCCACGGCACAAGATTTGTTGAAGCGAGGCGGCGTGCCCGACCGTGCCACAATCCGCGCGCATCTTTCCGGGAATTACTGCCGCTGCACCGGCTATCACGCGATCGTCGACGCCATCGAGTCGGTTGCCGAAGCCCGTGCCGAAGGCCGCGCGAAAGGAGGCTCCTCATGAACGAGCACTCACATCCACTGTCGATGTCCGAGCGCGCCGACGAACTCGAAGAAGAAAAGATGCACGAGATGGAACGCATTCTCAGCAAATCCACCATCGCATACTTGATGGACGGCCAGGTTAAGCAGGACACCGGCGCGGAGATGCGGGCAAAGTATCCCGGCAAATTCTTTCTGATGGCTGACGATCCGCGGCTGCCGCCGATGCCGGCAAAACCGACGCTGGTCGACTATTTTCGCCACCGTTTCGCGTCGACCGCGCATCTGCTGCAAAGCGCGACGCACGCGCTCAAAGGCGGCCAGCCTGAGAAGGTGATACTCGCCTGCCTGCTGCACGACATCGCCATCGTCAGCTTCATCCGTTGCGACCACGGCTATTGGGGCGCGCAGATGATCGAGCCCTACGTCGATGAGGAAGTGGCGTGGGCTGTGAAGACGCATCAGGCGTTGCGCTTTTTCCCCGACGAGTCGGTCGGTTACGGGTATCCCGATCTCTACAAGGAATTGTTCGGGCCTGATTACAAGCCTGAGCCGTACATAGTCGACGAATACCAGCGCGCGCGGAATCACAAGTGGTACATGACCTCGCGGCTGATCTGCGTGAACGATATTTATTCGTTCGATCCGAATGCGAAAGTGAACCTCGACGACTTCGTCGACATCATCGGTCGCAACTTCCGGCAGCCGAAAGAAGGCCTCGGCCTCGACAACAGCCCTTCCGCGCACATGTGGCGCACGATCCTGTGGCCCACGCGGTTCTTGTGATGAGGAGAGCGAGACGAGCACTGCGGCACTCCCTCCCCCCGAAAGGGGGAGAGTTGGGGTGGGGGTCCGCTTTCACGGTCAGTGACCCCCACCCGACCGCTTCGCGGTCGACCTCCCCCTTTCAGGGGGAGGTTAAGAGGCGTCCATGAAAATCGCGGAAGACAATCCGCCCGTTCTCTCCGCGCTGGACCGGCCGAATTCATACATCGGCCGATCGGTGTCGCGGCCGAACATCAAGCGGCTGGCGCAAGGGCGCGGCCAATACGTCAGCGACGTGATGCTGCCGCGCATGGCGCATGTCGCCTTCGTGCGCTCGCCGCACGCGCATGCACGCATCAAGAAAATCGAGACTGACGCGGCGAGGAAGTCAGCGGGCGTGATTGCGGTTGTGACCGGCGCGGGCCTTGCCAAGGTCATCACGCCGTGGGTCGGCGTATTGACGCATCTCAAGGGTCTGAAATCCGCGCCGCAGAACGCTATGGCGATCGATCGCGCGTGCTGGCAGGGCGAAGCCGTCTGCGCCGTCGTCGCACGCACGCGGGCGGAAGCCGAGGATGCATGCGAACTGGTCGAGATCGATTACGAGCCTCTGCCCGCCGCCACCGACATGGAAACGGCGCTCGATCCCAACACGCCTGTGATCCAGCCGTCGCTCGGCGACAATCTCTGTTTCGAGCGAAAGCTGGATGCCGGCGAAGTGGATAAAGCTTTCGCGGAATCGGACGCAATCGTCGAAACGACCTTTATCTTCGGCCGCCACACCGGCGTCACCAACGAGGCGCGCTCGATTGTCGCCGACTGGAATCCCGGCGACCAGCGCATGACCGTCTATCAAGGCACACAGGCGCCGCACATGATGCAGAACCTGTTCGCCAAGCATCTCGGGATTGCCGAACATCAGGTGCGCGTCGTCACCAAAGACGTCGGCGGCTCGTTCGGCATCAAGGTGCATTGCTATGCCGACGAAATGGCGACCGTCGCGCTGGCGAAGCTGCTCAAGCGGCCGGTTAAGTTCGTCGCCGACCGCATCGAAAGTTTCGTCACCGACATCCACGCGCGTGACCACCGCATCAAGGCGAAGATCGGCGTCAAGAAGGACGGCACCATCACCGCTTTCGAAATCGACGATTTGACCGGCGTCGGTCCGTATTCGATGTATCCGCGCACCAGCGGCATCGAGGCGAACCAGATCGTCGGGCTGGTCGGCGGCGCCTACAAATGCCCGAATTACCGGGCGCAAGCGCGCGTCGTGTTCCAGAACAAGAACGTGATGTGCCAGTACCGCGCGGTCGGCCATCCGATCGCAACCGCGGTGACCGAAGCGCTGGTCGAAATGGCGGCGGCGAAAATCGGCATCGACCCGCTGGAAATCCGCCGTCGCAATCTCGTTCCCGACGATGGCTATCCTTGCGCCGCGCCTTCGGGTCTGAAATTCGAGAGGCTCTCTCACCACGAGTCGCTCGCGCATCTCGACGCAATGATGAATTACGCCGGGTTGCGCGCCGAACAAAAGAAACTGCGTGCGCATGGCATCTATCGCGGCATCGGATTCGCGAGCTTCATCGAGGTGACCAATCCGTCCGCGGCGTTCTACGGCGTCGGCGGCGCGAAGATCACGTCGCAGGACGGCGCTACCGTGAAGCTCGACGCGCAAGGCTCCATTATTGTCCAGAGCGGCGTGACCGAGCAGGGGCAAGGCGCCGAGTCCGTGCTGGCGCAAGTCGTCGCCTCGTCGTTCGGTATCGCGATCGACCGCGTGCGCGTGATCACCGGCGACACCGACAACACGCCCTATGGCGGCGGCACCTGGGCCTCGCGCGCCGCCGGCATCGGCGGCGAAGCGGCGTGGCAGGCCGGCAAAGCGCTGCGCGCGAACGTGCTCGCCGTTGCCGCTTCGATCCTGCAAGCGAAGCCCGACGATCTCGACATCCGCAGCGGCATCGTCGTCGACAAGGCGAATGGCACCGAGCGCCTGCCGCTCGAGGAATTGGCGCGCATCGCCTACTTCCGTCCGGACACGCTACCTGACGGCATTCAGGCCGAGTTGATCGCCACGCGCCACTATGTGCCGCGGCAATGGCCGTTCGCGTTCACCAACGGCGTGCAGGCAAGCTATCTCGAAGTCGATATCGATACCGGCTTCGTCAAATTGCTCAAGCACTGGTGCGTCGAAGATTGCGGCACCGTCATCAATCCGCAGCTGGTCGACGAGCAAATCCGCGGCGGCATCGTGCAGGGGATCGGCGGCGCCCTGTTCGAGCACTGCCGCTACGACGAGCGCGGGCAACTGCTCAACGGCAACATGGCGGACTACTTGGTGCCGATGGCGGCCGAAATGCCGGACATCGAAATCGGGCACGTCGTCACGCCGACCGCCGACAGCGAGCTCGGCGCCAAGGGCGCGGGCGAAGCCGGCACGGCCGGGGCGCCCGGTTGCGTGATGAACGCGATCAACGACGCGCTGCGCCCGCTCGGCGCGAAGCCTCTCACCGACATGCCCTTCACGCCGGACAAGATTTTAAGGGCGCTCGGTAAAGTCTAACCGTCATTCCGGGATGCGAGCGAAGCTTGCGCGGGCCAGGAATCCATAATCACAGACTGGGAGTATGGATTCCGGGTTCGCGGCCTTCGGCCGCGCCCCGGAATGACTAGAATTTAATCATATCGATCTTCGTCAGCGTCGTTTTTTTGGACACCAGCGGCGCGGTCTCGAAATCTAGCACAGTTGCATATTCGGCAATCGGATCGGCCGACGACATGCCATCCACCGGCGCGATAACATTCATGCTGCGGAATGCCGCGCCGCTCGCCGTGAAAAACACCGCGCCATTCGACGATGTGCCGACGGCGATCACCGTCTTGATGCCCTTGTCTTTCAGAATCTTCTCCAGATCGGTGTGCAGGAATTTGTCCGGACCGCCCAACACATGCGGCTCGTTCGGCAGCGGCGCCACATCCTTGATGACGTCCGCGGTCGTGGTTTTGTTGATGATGCTGTAAACGACAGCGACCTTTGCCGCACGTGCT
>JAICMO010000040.1 GCA_025929185.1 Pseudolabrys sp. | reverse complement strand
GCTGTATTTGCGCTCAAGTGCGCCGAGCGCATCCCAGCGCGGATCGCACGCGTGAAATGAGCGTGTGGCGCCCGGCGGCGCAAAGCGATACGCATCCCGGCGCACATGCAGATGCGCATTGTTGCGCATCCAGCGTTGCCGCTGGCGCTCGGTCCATTCTTTGTTCATGCGTTTACCGCGCGGCGAGCGACCGCCACGCCCGCTCTGCGCGCGTGCGCGCGAATGACGACTGCGGCCGGGAGGGTGCCTGCTTCACCGCGTGCACGCGCGCGCCCGCGAGCAGCGGGAACGTGACGATGGAAATTTCCCAGAGATCGACCGCGATCAACCGCCGCACGCGCGTGCGTGGATCGATGCGGCCCTTGACCGTGCGGAAACCGATCGAGAGGCCGTCGATCGCGCCTTCGCGGATGAGCGAGAGCAATTCGCGCCCGCGCGCAACATCGGGAATGAGCTTGCCGCGCGCGTAAAGCCCGCGCGCATCCTCGCGCAATTCGTACCAGATGCCGACCGGTTCCGATGGGTCGTGCTGGAACAGCATCGGCACGCGGCGCACGTTGCGGCGGGCAAGCGTTTCCACGAACGCGCCCTTCATCACCATGTCGCGCGCCTGGTCGATTTCGCCGAACAGGCTGGCGTAGCCTTCGACGGTGCCGTCCGGCCCGAACGCGGTGCGCGGCGCGAACACCGACGCGACGGTGTAATTTGTGTCGGGAGCAAGCATGCGCCTTCCTTCACCCTCCCCCTTGCGGGGAGGGTGGCGAGCATCGCCCCCGGATTTGATGCGGGGGGCGATGCGAGCCGGGTGGGGGTGTGCGCGATCGGTGGGGACGACCCCCACCCCGCCCGCCGCGCAGCGCGCGGCGAGCGACCCTCCCCGCGAGGGGGAGGGAGAAAGAAAGCGAGGTTTGGTCAGCGCCTGCGTCCGCGGCTCTTTTGCTTTTCGCTTCTTACGGCGCGCGGGCCGTTGCGCCGCCTCGCCGCGCGACCGAGGTGATCGAGAAATTCGCGAAAGATATCGAGATGATCGCGGCGCGCCTTGGTCTCGCGGCGGATCGAGCGCAGCACGGTATGAAGCGTGTCCATCACTTGCTCCTGAACAGGTCGTTGAAGCGCGCGAGCTCACGCACGAATTCGTCAAAGCGCCGCGTGGCCGCGGCAAGCTCGCGCAAGGCGAACCAGCAAAAGGCGCTCGCCATGCTGGCCCATAAAAACAGCGCAAGATGCGCGAGGTCGCCACGCTGGGCGAATGTGGCAACAAGTCCATTCATTTGGATTGCGGTAAGACCCTTGCAGGCTTACAAATGGGCGGGTGGCGCCGGCACGTGTCAGCGTGCGGAGACCGTTATGCGAACCCTTTGCATTGTCATTCTTTTCATTTTCGGCATGAGCGCCGCGTCGGCGGAGATCAGAATTAACGTCTCACGCTACGAGAACGGCCGGCTGACGGTAGAGGGAACGACCGATCCGAACGAGGCCGTGACGCTCGACAGCAAGTACAAGACCATGAGCGACAGCGGCGGCCGGTTTACCTTTCATCTGAACTACAAGCCCGATTTGTGCATGACGGACATCGACGCCGGCACCGACGTTTATTCGGCGGTGATCGCCGGCTGCCTCCTGCCGACGGAAGTCGCCGTGCCCGAAACTGATGCGCCGTCCGCCAAGCCGCCGGGCTAAAGTGCGATCAATTGAGTTGAAGCGGCTCCTTGTCTCCGCTCATTCCCGCGCAAGCGGGAATCCAGCGCATATAAAATCTGGACCCCCGCTTTCGCGGGGGTGAGCGGATGACTGATAGATTCAACTCGAATGAATCAAACTCTAAAACGCGCCTCGTTTACCGCACGCCGGCGAAAAACAACGCCCGGCGGTGGTCGCCGGGCGTCGTTAGCCGAAAGTAATTTCCAAAAGGCCGCTGCTATTTGCTGCCCGTCGTTTGCTTGTTCTGCTCGATCGACTGCGCCATTTGCAGATGCTGCTCCAGCGTGGGCACCGTCTGCTTGGCGAAATCCGCCACCGGACCGCTCTTTTGCCCTTCCTTCTTGAACTTGGCGACGTCGGCCTTGTGGTCCTTCACCATGCCCCGCGCAAATTCGCGGTCGAACTTGGCGCCGGAAAGCTTGCTCATCTTCTTGTACTCGGCCTGCTGCTTTGCGCTCGGCTCGCTCGGCGGCGTCAGGCCGATCTGTTCGGCCAATTGCTTGGCTTTGTCGGCATTCGCGCTGTGGTCTGAGACGAGCTTCTGCCCGAACTGCTTGACGGCCTCGCTCTGCCCGTTTTGCTGGGCGAGCTTGCCCATCTGCACCTCCGCCAGGTCGGCCTGAATCGCCTGCTTCACGAATGTCTTGTCGGCGCCGCTGGCCTTCGTCTCGCTTTGCGAGGCCGGCATGGTCGATTGCATCCTGGATTTCGGCGTGCCGGTTTGCGCCTGCGCTCCGGCAGCGGCCAACGCGAAAGCGGCCACGCCGATGGCAAGCATCGGTTTACTGATCATGATTCACCTCGGTTCCATTGAACGAACTCGCGCTTGCAGCGCGATTCCACATGGCAACCGCAGGCTTACACACTTGTTCCTTGTTTCGGCGAACGTTACGGCGCGCCCGGCGCCGTGTCACCGCCGGCGATCGCGCCATAGCCGGTCGCCGCGCGCTTTTCGTTGAGCGTGAGGAACGGCGCTTTGGTGACGCGGTCCCATAGCGCCGCGCGGTCGCCCGCGAGCGCGTCAATCTTGTCGGTGTCGACCGCGAGCGTCGTGTCGCCGAACGCGGGCTCGAGCCACTGCGCCAGCGCAGCGCCGATGCGGTTCGCCAGCGGCAGCACGGTCTGCCGCCAGAACACGCGGTTTGCTTCCTGGTAATTCGAGTACGTGTTGTCGCCTGGGATCGCCAGCAGCATCGGCGGCACGCCGAAGGCGAGCGCGATCTCGCGCGCGGCGGCGTGTTTCGCCTCCATGAAATCCATGTCCTTCGGCGACAGCGACATCGCTTTCCAGTCGAGCCCGCCTTCGAGCAACAGCGGCCGGCCGGCGTTGATCGTGCCCTGATATTGATCGGAAAGCTCTTTCTTCAGCCGCTCGAATTGCGCGTCCGAGAGGATCGAGCCCTCCTCGGCCGCATAGACCAGCGCGCCGGAGGGCCGCGCCGCGTTGTCGAGCAGCGCTTTATTCCAGCAGGCGGCCGCGTTGTGGGTATCGACCGCGACGGCGGCGGCTTCGAGCGGCGACAGGCCGTAGTAATCGTCGAGCGGATTGAAGAACGCGAGTTGCAGGATCGGCGGCAACGCCGCGTTCTGGTCGAAGCGCACGGTCGCGCCGCCGACGCAATATTCGTAAGCCTGCGGCCAGCCGTCCGGCCCCGGCACCACCTTCATGCGGTCGGGCCGCAGCGCGTAGAGCTCGCGCACGCTGTCGCCGTCGAGCGTGACAGCCTCGACATACGCGTTGCCGGCGAGCAGCAAATGCGCCGTGAGCGCTTCGAGGAACGATGGCCCGTCCTGGCGCGGATTAGGCCGCGCGATCAAGTCGAGCAACGGGTGCGCATCGCGCTCGGCCGCGCCCTCATAGGCGATGAACGCGCTTGCGCCGACGCTTTCCGCGATCAGCCTCACCGCGCGATAGACGATCGCATTCTTGCCGTAGCCTTCGCGCGCGAGCGCGGCATAATCGCGCGGCGTCCACCGCGCCCGCCCGCCGCTCTCGAGCGCGATGAGCCGCCCGGTGCGGGAGGATTTTCGTTCGGGCGAGGCAAAAAAGTGCCTAAATCTGTTTAGCATGTCGTAATCTCACATGCGCGACCGGATGTCTGATCTGTGCCCCGGATGCGGTGCAGCGCGTCAGCGGTGCACCGCTGATCCGGGGCCGTTCCAGATGCTGAGCGTGCGATGGTCCCGGTTCAGCAGCGCAACATTGCATGTTGCGCTGCGCCCGGGGCACACTCTTAGAATGGCGCGATGCTACTTCGTATATCTACTCGCCAATACGCGACGCGGTGTTCTCTATGTTGGCCTGACAAACAATCTATCGCGACGCATAGAGCAACACAGGGCTAAGGCAATACGTGCATTCACCAGCACCTACGGTGTCGTGCGGCTCGTCTATGTGGAAGAGTTTTCTTCGATCGGCGATGCGCGCGCACGAGAGGCCGCGCTGAAGCGTTGGCGGCGCGAGTGGAAACTCAAGCTGATTGAGAGCACCAATCCGGATTGGATCGATTTGTCAGATCACCTCTGATGTCTGTCCCGGATGCGATGCAGCATGAGCGCGCAAGCGCGAAATGGTGCATCGCTGATCCGGGACCGTTCCAGCCCTCTGAGCGTGCGACGGTCCCGGTTCAGCAGCGCAACATTGCATGTTGCGCTGCGCCCGGGACACGTACATGCATGTGCCCCGGACGCGGCGCAGCACGAAGCGAAGCGGAGTGATGCGACGCTGATCCGGGGCCGTTGCAGCTTTCCGAGTGCGTGACGGTCCCGCATCTGCGATGCATCGCTAGCGCGCTGCACCGCGTGCGGGTCGCAGGTCGGAAATCCGCTCAAAGATACTTGGCGTCGTCGCCAACGAGTAAATCACGAAGCGTCGGGGCGACCGGAAATCCGTAGCCCCTCCCCGGCGCATCCCAAAACAGATTCCCCGACTTGTGATAATCGCTGCAGTAAATTTCGGCGCCTATAATCTGCAAGGCTCCATGGAGCGCCTGAGCAGAATCAAAACCGAAAATCGTTTTATCCGAAGCTCGTTCCGGCCAATCGATGAGGTAACGGCAGCCCCAACTCCCGTCCGTGGTCTTTTCCGGCGCAAAAATCCTGACAGCAATGGAGGTCGTCCGTTCCCCGTCTTTCAGTGTCAGCGTGCGGCTCGCAACAATCATGACGCAAGTAACGCAAATTTTTGGCCTCTCTTACAACCCCCTCACCCTCGGCTCTGCCCTTGCACCGAAGGTCAGCGCCGTTACCGCCCACACCAGCGCATCGAGCCGGTCGGGCGAGCGCCCCGACGACAATCCGTCGAGGCCGAAGTCGCACATCTCGTCTTCCAATTGCGGAAAGGCGCCGGCGTGCTTCACGCGTCCCTGCTCGTAAAGTTGCGACACCGGTTCGGCGCGCACCCACTTGCCGCGCGTCGCGCGCACGGTGACAACCGGCACGGTGCGATCCACCTCGTGAATGACCGCGCGCACCATGTCGCCGCCCTGGTTCACCTCGGCGACGAGCGCGTCAGCCGCAAGCCTGCGCCACAACGCAATCGCCTTCGACGCCCAGCCCTGCGGTGTAAGCCCGGACACTGTCTCGTCCGCGAGCACGTAGATAATGTCGCCCGCGCGGCCCGCCGCGACCAGGCCGCATGAGTCCGCGCGCCGCGTCGACGACGCCGGCGGGTCGACCGCGACCACGATGCGCATCAGATTTTCCGGCGCAGCCGCGACGCGGCACTTTTCCAGCACGGCGCGCGACCACAACGCGTCGCTGCGCTCCTCGATGATCTCGCCGTCGATCTCCTGCCGCCCGAGCCGTGTGCCGCCGTAGCGTGTCAGCACCGTATCGAGAAAAGCCGGCGCGAGATTGCGCGCATTGACCTGGGTGCCCGCGCGCGTCACCGCCGTCGCCGGATCGGCGATCAGCCGCTTGATGAGCGCGATCGGCCGCGGCGTGGTGGTGATCACCTGCCGCGGCCGCTTGCCAAGGCGCAGCCCGAATTGCAGCATATCGAAGGTTGCTTCGGCTTGGCGCCACTTGGCGAGTTCGTCGCACCAGGCGGCGGAAAATTGCGGCCCGCGCAAGCTCTCGGGATCCTCCGCCGAGAACGCTTCCGCCACCGCGCCGTTCGGCCATTCGAGCCGTCTGCGCGAGGGCATCCAGCGCGGCCGTTCGCGATGCAGGTGCACGGCGAGCAGGCCGGACACGCCTTCGATCATCACCTCGCGCACGTCGTGCTCGCTTTCGCCGACGAGCGCGATGCGCGCGTTGCAATCGGATTGCGCGACTTGCTTCACCCACTCGGCGCCGGCGCGCGTCTTGCCCGCGCCGCGCCCGCCGAGGATCAGCCAGCTTGTCCAAGGCTTGCCGTTGTCGGCCGGCGGCCGCTGATGTTCATGCGCCCAAACGCCCCATCGTGTCCGAATCTGCTGGAGGTGGCGCTCCGGCGTCTCCGCCAGAGCTTCCGCCAGAAGCCCTTCGTTGGCGTATGAGATCAACTCGGCGCGCAAGCTCGCTTCGGAGCTCGTCGATATCGAGAGGAATGTCATCGTCCGCGGACTCGCGCGTTGCCGGGTCGTCCTCGTGCGGCGCGTCGAGCCCGTTCAGTTCGCGCAACGTTTTCCCCACCACGGCCAAAAGGTGCTGGTCGCGCTCGCGCTGCGGGAATTGGGGCGGCAGCGCCATTCGCTCTTCGATTTCGCCAACCTGCCGCTCGGCGATTTGCGCGATGCGGACCACCAGCGCAATGCGTTGCCGCGCGCGCAGCGCGGCGTCGGGAATGTCCGTCATGCCTGAGCCGCCGGGTTTGCAAAGGGGCGCCGACGCCATCGGCGCGAGGTCTAGCAGGCCGCTGAAAAATATTTCCCGGTCATTCCGGGGCGCGCTGAAAGCGCGAACCCGGAATCCGGCCACATTGATCTTTTCAGTGTTTCTGGATTCCGGGTCGCCGCTTCGCGGCGTCCGGAATGACGGCGGAGAGTTTTTCAGGAACCTGTTAGAGCATGAATACTCAAAACGGAAGCGCCGCTCGCCGCAGCGTCATTGCCGGACTTGATCCGGCAATCCATCTTTGCGAAGGACATGGACCCGCGGCTCAAGCTCGCGGGTGACGCCGAAGACATTGAGACGATTCAATCCAAAGCAATCATGCTTTAAGAATCGAATCTTTTGAAATGGTACAGCTGGGTGGACTTGAACCACCGACCTCTGGTTCCACAGACCAGCGCTCTAACCAACTGAGCTACAGCTGCACGAACGATGCCGCCCCGTGTGTGCGCGGCCGATGGGGCGGACCCTATGAGCCGACCTGCATTTTTGCAAGCGTCGAAACCGCCCGGAACGGCCGGCAATGGGTGCGATAAAAAAGCCCGGGCTCGCGTGCCCGGGCTTTCACATACGTGAGATTGCGCAGTTAGACAGCGGCGGTTCAGGCAGCCTTGCGGAAGGCGTTGGTGAAGCCTTCCTTCAGCGGCTCGGCGGTTTCGGCCATGACCCGCTGCGCTTGCTCGGAGAGCTCCTTGAACTGCGCAGTCGCGGTGTCGAACTGCTCGCGCCAGTATGCGGTCGAAAGCTCCACGGCTTCCGAGAAGGACTTTGCGGTCAACAATTCGCCGAACAGGTCAAACGCTGCGTTGCTGTTGGCGCGGCCATGCTCGATCAGCTTGAGACCGTAATCGGAGCAGCCTTTGGAGGCCGTCGCATAGGTGTTCTCGAGCCGATCTGTCGCGTCCTCGGCAATCGACTTCATTTTCTCGTAGTTCTCTTTCGCTTGCGCGATGCCCTTTTCCGCAATCTCGCGGAAAGCGGCCGGCACTTCCATCTTCGGCATTTCGAATTGCGGAATTTCGGTTCTCGACATATCCGGGCCCGAAGCGATCGACTTCGGTTTCGATTTTGGATTCTGACTCTGGTTCGGGGTTTGGACTGATTCAGCCATAACAGTGATCCTTGGGTGTGAGGTGTTTCGGAGCCTGCCTGCCGTTACGCAATACAAAAGTCGCCCGCGCCTGCTCGCGTCGCGCTGCGCGGGGAATACCCATCGGCGCTGCTCCGTCAAATATATGGCATGCTTTATGGTGCAATGCAATATAAATATTGCATTGCACAAAAAGACCACATTTGGGCCCTGACGAAGCTGCGAAATTTTCAGTTCTGCGCGGTTTTGCCGGCCACCTTGACCGATCTTTGGCTGAGTTCGTTCGCCTGCTCACTCAGCGCCGCCATCTGCTCCTTGACGTATTCGCTGTGGAGCGACAGCACCTCGTCCGAGCCTTTTGCATGCAGCAGCTTCTGTGCAAAGTCGAACGAGGATGCGATGTTCCGCCCTGTAAAGCGCATCGCAAGCTCACCGATTTCCTTGGCGCCCGAGCGCGCCGCGGCAGCCTGGTTCTCGGCGGCGCTGACCGCCTGTTGAGCCGCACTCGCAAAGCCATCGAAGGCCTGTTTTGCCTGCGCTACGCTTTTCTCTGCGAGAGCACGCATTTCCGATGGAATTTCAAAATTAGTACTGCCACTCATTGCCATTGGAACCTCCTGTCTTGCCCATCTTGTAGAACGCGCAAGGACGCAGGAGGTGCGCCGGCATTAACCAATTTGTGTGCGCCCCTTTTTTGCGGAGCCCAAACCGCCGCGTGAGCAAGTTAACGCTGTCCAATCGTATCCAGTGGGTCGCTCGGCCGCGACGTGGACGACTCTCCAAGCGGGCCGTATTAATCCTTTGTTAGCCGTAATTGCAGCGAAACCGAATGACGGGGCGCGCCTTCAATTTCGCCGATGTGAGCGATCCCCGTCTGGCGGCGCGGGCTTTGAGTCCTATGCCGGTCTGGCTGTGGAGCCTCGACGGTTCACGCGTCATATGGGCCAATCCGACCGCAGCCGCCATCTTCAATGCGCCCTCCCCGGCCGCGTTGGCCGCGCGCGAATTTGAAACGGCGCATCCGGCCGCGGCGCAGGTCGCGCGGCTTGCCGAAACACTCTCGCTTGCCGGCACGCCGCGGCTGCAACGCCTGCGCGGATTTGGCGCGGGCTTTGGCGTCGCCCTCACCTGCCTGTGCTCGCGCACCGCGCTGGAAGACAAGACCCAGGGTGTGCTCGTCGCCGCCACGGACCGGGCCGGTCCCATGCTGCCGCTTGCGGAGCGGGTACGCCGCCTCCTGGCAGATACCGGGGAGCCGGTCGCGGCGTTTTCCGCCGACGGGGAATTGATCGAAGCGACGCCGGCTGCGCGCGCGCTCCTGGGTGCGCGGCGCGATCTGGTTTCCCTGGCCGCGGAAAAGCTTGCGCGCGAGGCAAGCCGGAGCGGCCATGCGGAGGGCCAGGTCGATGGCCTCGAGGCAAGGATCGACCGCCTCGGCGCCGGCGCGACGGTGCTGTTGCTCGCAACGTTTTCCGCGGCACCGGCCGCGATTGCGCCGGCAAAGCGCCGCCTGCCGCTGCGCTTTGTTTGGCAAATCGATTCCAAGAATATTTTTACGATCGATTCCGACGAATTCGTCCATCTCACCGGAGCCGGCACGGCCGCGCTCCTCGGCAAACCCTGGCCGCAGGTCGCCGCGACGCTCGGTTTCGATTCCGAGCATCCCGTCTCCCGCGCGCTTGCTGCGCACGCGACCTGCAGCGACGTCGCCGTGCCATGGCCGATCGAGGGAGAGCGCGAGCCGCTTCTTGTCGAATTGTCCGGGCTGCCGGTGAGCGGCGCTGATTCCGGCTTTGGCGCTTATCGTGGCTTCGGCCTGTGCCGCGACCTTGACCGTCTCGCAGCGCTCGAAGCCAAGTGCGCGAAAGCTGCCGAGCCGTCCGCCGCGCCAAAAGCAGAACCTGAAGCGGCTGAATCGGCATCGGGCAATGTGCTGTCGTTCCCTTCGGCGAGCAATCCGGTGCCGCCGACGCTGAGCCCCGGGGAGCATCGCGCGTTCGACGAACTGGCGCGCGAACTCGACCATCGGCTCCAGGGCGCCGGCGCAAAGCCTGTCCCGGCCAGCACTGTTGCGTCCTCGGAACCGGCTCGAACGAGCGGCAGCAAGGCCGCGCCGAGCGCGCAAGAGAGCCGCCCCATTCTCGACCGCCTGCCGGTCGGAATCCTCATCTACCGCCTGAATAACCTGATGTATGCGAACCGGGCGTTCCTCGATTGGACCGGCTACCCGACACTCGACGCTCTTACCGAAGCAGGCGGCCTCGACAGCCTCTTTATCGAGCCCGGCGGCGACGCCGACGAGGACGGCGCGAACACGCTGACGATCAGCACGCAAGCCGGCGAACAGGTGCCTGTCGAAGGCAAGCTCTTCGCCGTGACTTGGAACGGCGAGAGCGCGCTTGCGCTGATGCTCAACCCGCCGCGGCCCGGCGTGGAACGACCGAAAGGCGACGAGCTGGCGTTGCGCCGCTCGGAAAGCGAGATCCGCGAGCTGAAAGCGATCCTCGACACGGCGACGGACGGCGTTCTGATGGTCGATCGCGCCGGCCGCGTGCTGTCGGCCAACCGCAGCGCCGAGGCCCTGTTCGGCTACGACGCCGCCGATTTCGCCGCGCTGACCTTCGGCGACCTGTTCGCGCCGGAGAGCCGGCGCGCGGTCCTCGACTATCTGCACGCGCTCGCGCGCGACAGGGCCGAAGGGCTGCTCGACGGCGGCCGCGAGGTAGTCGGCCGCGTGCGGCAGGGCGGGTCCATTCCCCTGTTCATGACCGTGGGTCAGGTTGGGGAGCACGCCGATAGATTCTGCGCCGTCCTCCGCGACATCACCGCCTGGAAAAAGACCGAGAAGGAATTGATCGACGCAAAACGGCAGGCTGAGAAAGCGTCATTCGCGAAATCCGAGTTCCTCGCCAAGATGAGTCATGAAATCCGCACGCCGCTGAACGCGATCATCGGCTTCTCAGAGGTGATGATGGAGGAGCGCTTCGGCCCGGTTGGAAACGAACGGTATCGTGAGTACCTGCGCGATATTCATTCGTCCGGCGGCCATCTGATTTCCCTGCTCAATGACCTGCTCGACCTTTCCAAAATCGAAGCCGGCAAGCTCGAACTCAGCTTTGTCGGCGTCAACCTGAACGATGTGATGCAACAATGCGTCGCGATCATGCAGCAGCAGGCCAATCGCGACCGCGTCATCGTGCGCAGCTCGCTGGCACCCGCATTGCCGCAGGTACTTGCCGATCTGCGCTCGCTACGGCAAATCGTGCTCAATCTGTTGTCGAACTCGATCAAGTTCACCGGCGCCGGCGGACAGGTCATCGTTTCGACCGCGCTGACCGATACGCGTGAAGTCGTTCTCCGTGTCCGCGATACCGGCGCGGGCATGAACGAACAGGAACTGCAAACCGCGCTCGAGCCTTTCAGACAACTCGCCTGCGCGACGCGGCCCGAAACACCAGGCACCGGCCTGGGCTTGCCGATCACCAAAGCATTGGCCGCGGCCAATCATGCGCGGTTCGCCATCGCCAGTGCAGTGAATGACGGAACCTTGGTCGAGATCACGTTTCCGCATAGCCGTTTGCTCGCGTAGATATCCGAAAAGCGCTATTCTTCCGACAAGGTGAGGTTGCCAATGAGGGGCCTGTCGCGTCGCGCCGCTCTTTTGCTGACGTTGGCCGCAGCAGTCCCTGCGCGCGCCGCCGAACCTGTCGACCTGTTGCTCGTGCTGGCTGCCGACGTCTCACGCAGCATCGATAACGAAAAATTCCAGTTGCAGCGAGGCGGCTATGCCGCCGCGGTCGCCAATCCGCGCGTGCTGGAGGCGATCGCAGCGGGACCGCATGGAAGCATTGCGATCTGCTTTATCGAATGGTCCGGTTTGTTTTCGCAAAAGGTGGTCATCGACTGGATGAAGATCGACGGCGAAAAGGCCGCTCAGGAATTCGGCGACCGGTTGCTCGAATCGCCGCGCTCTTTCGCAGATCGCACCTCGATCAGCAGCGGCATCGAATTCGCGACCGCGCAGTTTGCCAAATCGTCCTTTTCTGCGCCGCGGCGCACGATCGATATCTCGGGCGACGGGACCAACAACGCCGGCCGCGATGTCACCGCGGCGCGCGACGAAACGATCGCGCAAGGCATCACCATCAACGGGCTGGCGATCCTCAGCGACCATCCGATGCCGTGGAATCCCGCGCACACCAATCCGCCGGGCGGCCTCGTGAAATACTATCATGACAACGTCATCGGCGGGCCGGGCGCTTTCGTGCTGGTCGCGGAGGACTTCAAATCCTTTGGACAAGCACTGATCAACAAGCTGGTCGCCGAGATCGCCCAACACCGTCCCGGCGGCAATTTGTCCTTGGCGCGCAACGCCGACTGACCAGCGCCGAAGCGCAATTTGCCGGTCATGAAAGGGTCACAGAGGGCTCCCAAGGTTGGCGACAGCGATGCCGATGCTATAGTTCCTCGGCCATCCATCGGGAAACAGCTGGAAAATCGTGCTTTGACCGCAGCCACCGGCTTCAAACGCCTGGGATTAGCGACTGCTGCCGTCGTTGTGGTCGGCGCAGGCGCATTGTTCGGGGCGAATTTCCTGGTGTCCGCCGATGCCGTGCGCAAACAGGTGAAGGCGGAAATCCGCGCCGTGACCGGTCTCGATCCCGTGCTGCGGGGCAGGGCGACCGTTTCGCTTTTTCCTTCGGGCTTCGTCAGCTTCGCCGACGTTGTGCTTGGCGACACCGCCCAGCCGGCGCTCACCGCGAAGCGGCTGGCGGCGCATTTGCGCTTCTTTCCGCTGCTCGTCGGGCGCGTCGAGATCGCCGACATCACGCTGGAGCGGCCGACTATTTCGATCGATCTGGAGCCGAACGGGCATTCCAACTGGTCCGGGCTGATCACGGCGTTGGTGCGCAGCCGAAAGTCCGAGCCGGTGAAGGTTGCCGGTTTCTCGGAAATTCGCATCGATCACGGCACTGTGGCCCTGCACGAAGCCGCGCACAAATTTAGTGAAACGCTTGAGGACGTCGCGTTCTCGCTGGCCTGGCCGTCAATCTCGAAGAGCTTCGGTGCTACCGGCCATTTCACTTGGCACAACGAGCCAATCGACGCGAGTCTCACGCTTGGCGACTTCGCCGCAGCGCTACACGGCGGGCCGACCGGTCTGAAGCTGCGCCTCAGCGGCCAGCCGATCAAGGCTGCCTTCGACGGCTCGATCAGCGTCAGGCCGACGGTCAAGATCGACGGCACGCTCGCAGCCGACACGGCCTCGCTGCGCAACGCGCTGGTTTGGACCGGCGAGAAGCCGCTTCCAGGCGGCGGTTTCGGCCGCTTCTCGCTCAAGGCGCGTACGAATGTCGTCGGCGGCACGATCAATCTCTCGAACGTCAATGTCGATCTCGACGGCAACAGCGCCGAAGGTGTTCTGACGTTCGCGACGGACGGACGCCAAGCCCTGCAAGGGACGCTTGCCGCCGATACGCTCGACCTTACACCCTACGTGTCGACCGTGCGCCTGCTCACTGCCAATCCGCGGGGCTGGAGCAACGGACCGATCAATCTTGACGGGCTTTCCGGCGTCGATCTCGATCTGCGCCTTTCGGCAGCAAAAGTCATTTTGTCCGATGCCAAGCTTGGCCGCACCGCGATCGCCGCCAACCTGCGCGACGGCAATCTCGTGGTCACGGTCGGCGAATCCCAAGCCTACAACGGCGTCATCAAAGGCTCTTTCGCGGTCGCCGATTTCAACTCGGGGGCCAAGCTTAAAGGGCAGATGCAGTTTACCGACGTCGATCTCGAAACTTGCCTCGACCAAATTTTTGGGCTGCGCCGTCTCGAGGGAAAAGGCGATATCGCGTTCTCGATCGAAGGATCCGGTAATAGCGTGCTGGCGGTGACGCGCACGCTGAACGGAACCGCAAGCCTCCATGGCCGCAACGGCGCGCTCGCCGGATTAAACATTGAGCATTTGCTCCGGCGGCTCAAGGACCGGCCGCTGTCGGGCGGCGATGAGTTCCGTACCGGTCGCACACCTTACGACAGGATCGATGTTTCGATGAAAATCGTCGACGGCAAAGTGGCCGTGGACGGCGTCAAGATCGCAGGCCCCGCTGTGACGCTTGCGCTCAGCGGCTCGGCATCGATTCCCAATCGCGAGCTCGACCTCAAGGGCACCGCCGGCCTGATGGCCGCCGCTAATCAAACGACCCGACCGTTTGAGCTGCCGTTCGTGGTGCAGGGCTCGTGGGATGATCCGCTCATGCTGCCGGATGTCGACGCCTTGATCCGCCGCTCGGACGCCGCCGCGCCGCTGCTTAAGGCGATGCATGACCGTCGGACCGGGAGCGCCGTCCGCTCCGTCCTCGAGCGCCTGACAGGCGGAAGCCCCACGGCAACTCCGGCAGCCGAAGCGCAGGCGCCCGCTTCCAACCCTCAGGAATAGCGCCGGGTGTTAAACCTGCGCGGCGAGTGCGGCACGCTCGCGCTGCATGGCCGTCCGTTTGCCCAGCAATGATGCTGCGATTGTGCCGACCGTCACCACGGCGATCATGATCGTGCAGACCGCATTGATCTCCGGTCGCACACCGAGGCGAATTTCCGAATAAATGCGGATCGGCAGCGTCGTTGCGCCCGGCCCCGTCGTAAAGCTTGCGATCACAAGGTCATCCAGCGACAGCGAAAACGCCAGCATCCAGCCGGCCGCGATTGCGGGAGCGATCAGCGGCAGGGTAACGCTCATGAAGGACCTCAAGGGCGGACAGCCGAGATCCATTGCCGCCTCTTCCAGACTGCGGTCAAAACCGACAAGCCGCGACTGCACGATTACCGTGACGAAACAAAGCGTCAGGGTCGTGTGTGCGATCGTGACCGTCCAAAAGCCGCGGTCGGTGTTGAGTGCGACGAACATCAGCAGCAGCGAGAGGCCGGTGATGACCTCGGGCATCACGAGCGGCGCGTAGATCATCCCGGAAAACAGCAGCCGCCCGCGAAAGCGGCCGAGCCGGGCCAATGCGAGCGCGGCCAGCGTGCCGAGCACGGCGGCAGCGCTCGCCGACAGCGCCGCGATGCGGACGCTGACCCAAGCCGATTCGATCATGCCGGTATCCGCGAACAACTCGCGGTACCACTGCAATGACCATCCGCCCCACACCGTCACCAGTCGCGAAGCGTTAAACGAATAGATCACGAGGATCGCAATCGGCAGATAAAGAAATGCCAGGCCAAGCGCGACCGCGGCAATATTGAAAGCTGACAGGCCCCGCTTCATGCGTTGCCTCTTCCTTCGAGTTCCCGGCGCTGCAAGCGCTCGTAAAACGTCATCGGCACGATCAGCAGACAAAGCAGCGCAACGGCCAGGGCAGAAGCCACCGGCCAATCCCGGTTAGAGAAAAACTCGGTCCATAGGGTTTGCCCGATCATGGGCGTCGCGGAGCCGCCGAGCAGATCGGGAATGACGAACTCGCCAACGATCGGAATGAAGCAGAGCAACACACCAGCCGCGATTCCTGGCACCGACAACGGCGCCGTGATCAGCCAAAAAGCGCGCATGCGCGTACAACCGAGATCGGCCGCCGCTTCGAGGAGTGAATGATCCATTTTCTCCAGCGTGGCATAGAGCGGCAACACCATGAACGGCAGGTAGGAATAGACGATGCCGATGTAGATCGCGGTGTCGCTTGCAAGCCAGGCAGCCGGCGCGTGCAGGATGCCGAGCTTCACCAGCACGCCGTTCAGAATGCCGTCGCGTTGAAGAATGTTGATCCACGCGTAGACGCGAATGAGAAAGGAAGTCCAGAACGGTAGAATGACCAGCATCACCAGCACGGGCTGCCAGCGCCGCGGAAAACGCGCAATGCCGTAAGCGACCGGATATCCGATCAACAGCAGGATTGCGGTCGATACCCCCGCCACCTCAAGACTCTTGAGATACGAGAGCAGATAAATCGTATCGGATGCGATCAGATGATAGCTGTCGAACGACAGTCCGCTGAGGAATGCGATAAGTCCGCGCCAACCGGCGGCCAAATCGAATACCGACGAATACGGCGGCTGCGCCAATGCGGTCTGCGAAAAACTTATCTTCAGCACGATCACGAACGGTGCAAGAAAGAACACCAGCAGCCACAGATAGGGAGCGAGTAAAACGGCACCCGCGCTCCGCGATTTCTTGATGAATTCGCTTGCCGCGGTCATCTCTCAGCCCTTCAGCAGGATGGCGGCGCCATCCGGCCACCACAGCCATACCTTCGAGCCAACCGTGACGCCGGGCTCGCTTGCGGGCGCCGCGTTGGGAGCGGCGGCTTTCAGCAAGGAGCCGTCCGCAAGCCGCACCTTGTACATCGAGTTGTCGCCGCGATAGCCGATTTCCATCACCTCGCCTGTGGCGCTTGCGATGCCGCGCTCCATCGGCGCTTGCAATGAGATGCGAATTTTTTCCGGCCGCAAGGCCAGGGATGCACTGCTGCCCGGGGCTAAGTCCTTCGCGTCGTCGATCGGAAACAGTCCGCTCGGACTGTCGAGCACGCGTCCGCCCTCTGCGATGCGGCCCTCGATCAGATTTACGTCGCCGACGAATTCGGCGACCCAACGCGAAACAGGCCGCTCGTAAACGTCGGCTGGCCGGCCAACCTGCACCAGCCGCCCTTCGTTCATTACGCCGATCCGGTCGGCCAGAAGCATCGCCTCTTCCTGATCGTGCGTGACAATGACGAACGTGGTGCCGAGCTTGCGTTGCAGTGCCATCAATTCGAACTGCGTTTCGGCGCGCAACTTCTTGTCGAGCGCGGCAAGCGGTTCATCAAGCAGCAGCACGCGCGGGCGCTTGACGAGACAACGCGCAAGGGCGACGCGCTGGCGCTGGCCGCCGGAAAGCTGGTCGACCCGACGCCGACCCAAGCCTTGCAACTTGAGTTGGTCCAGCATCTCGCCGACACGCGTCGCGATCGCCTTCTTATTCAAACTCTCCTGGCGCAACCCGAAGGCGATGTTGCCCTCGACGGTCAAATGCGGAAACAGCGCATAGCTCTGGAACATCATGTTGACGGCGCGCAGATGGGGCGGCACCGCAACGATGTCCGTGCCGCCCAGCAGGATGTGCCCCTTGTCGGGCGTTTCAAAGCCGGCGAGCAAGCGAAGCAACGTGGTCTTGCCGCAGCCGGAAGGTCCAAGCAGCGCGAAAAACTCGCCCTCGCGGATGTCGAGCGTCAGCCCGTCGATCGCGACATGCTGGCCGAAGCGTTTGCTGACCGAATCGAAACAGACCAATACATCCGCAGCAGCGCGCACGCTCTCGCTTTCACTCTTCATTCGGCCGCCCGTCCCCGAATTCCAGGCACACGCTAGCGGGCTCGGGCGACGCCCTCAACTGCGGTAAGCAAGGCGTGACCTTTGGCATGTCAGCACTACCGGCGGATCGCGCTGAGTGTATCGATGTCGAGAATGTAGTCACCGGGCGCCGCCCCGTCCGTATTGACGGCGGGCTTACGCTCGCCGCCGGCAGAGTTAGGTCCACCATCAAATCCTGCCATCGTGCCGTCTGGCCGGACGCGCGGCTCCGGCCCATAGTGCTCGCCGCGCCAAACATTCGGCCGCGGCCGGATAAAGATCGAAATCATGCGGTCGCGTAGCGCCTTTGCCGATACCGGCTTGCAGAGGAATTCGTTGACCCCGATCTCCATCGCTTCGAGAACTTTTTTGCGCTCACCATGCGCACTCAAAACAATGATCGGAATATCCGGCGTCGGAAAGACGCCCGGCGAGCGCACGATGCGCACCAGTTCCGGCCCGTTGAGCAGCGGCATTTCCCAATCGACGATCAACACGTCCGGAGAGCTTTCACGAATTTTCTCCAGCGCGCCGATGCCGTCGCCGGCTTCGAAGATTTCGCGGACGCCGATGGTCGTCAGGAGGCCGCGCACAATGCTGCGCATGAACGCGCTGTCGTCGACGACCAGCACGCGCGACTTCCGAATCAGAACGTCGGCATATTTCGTGCGCGACATGTTGCGAAGCAGTCCGCGGCAATCCCGTTGAGATAGATGTAGATTTCATCACGTCTGTGTTACGGGACGGTAAAACACCGCCGAGACGGCAATTCAGGCTCGTGTCAGCGTCCGCCGGACCGCGTCGCGCCAGCCGCTCAATTTCCACTCGCGCGTCACCGTATCAAATTGCGGCAGGAAACGGTGCTCGGACTGCCACGTTTTCGCGAAACCGTCGAGATCGGGACAAATGCCCGCGGCGTGTCCGGCAAGATAGGCGGCGCCGAGCGCGGTCGTTTCCATGATCTGCGGCCGGTCCACGGGGTTGCCTAGAATGTCGGCGAGGAATTGCATCGTCAGGTCGCTCGCGGTCATGCCGCCATCGACGCGCAGCACTGTCTCCTTTTCGGTCAGCATGGGGCAATCGGCATGCATCGCTTCGACCAGGTCGCGAGTTTGATAGCCGACGGATTCCAAGACGGCACGAGCGATTTCTGCCGCGCCGGCGTTGCGTGTCAGGCCGTACATTGCGCCGCGCGCGTGCGCATCCCAATGCGGCGCCCCAAGGCCGACGAACGCCGGAACGAAATAGACCTGCTCGGCAGGATCGGCCCGCTGCGCCAACGCGTCGACATCGGCGGACGTGGCAATGACTTTGAGGCCGTCGCGCAGCCACTGGACGGCCGCACCGGCGATGAAAATTGCGCCCTCCAGGGCATAGGTGCGCTTGCCGTTGAACTGATAAGCGATGGTGGTGAGCAGCCGGTTGCGCGATGTAACACGGTTCATGCCGGTATTGAGCAGCGCAAAACATCCGGTGCCGTACGTCGATTTCATCATGCCGGGCGCAAAGCAGGCCTGACCGACTGTCGCCGCCTGCTGATCGCCCGCCACGCCGAGAATGGGAATGCGGCTACCGAACAGCTCCGGCGCAGTCATGCCAAATTCACCGGCGCAGTCGGTGACGCGCGGCAATATCGATGCCGGCACGCCGAACAAATCGCATAGCTCGGAATCCCACGCGCCGCGACCGATATCGAATAGCAGCGTGCGCGCCGCGTTGGTCGCATCGGTGACGTGCTCGCGCCCGCCAGTGAGGCGCGAGATCAGGAAGCTGTCGATGGTGCCGAACGCAAGGCGGCCGTCCTGCGCCGCACTGCGCGCGCCATCGATATTGTCGAGCAGCCACGCGATCTTGCTGGCGGAGAAATAAGGATCGAGCAACAGGCCGGTTTTCGCCGTGATTTTCGGCTCGTGCCCGGCATTCCGCAGCCGATCGCAAAAATCCGCCGTGCGACGGTCCTGCCAAACGATTGCGTTGTAAATCGGCGCGCCCGTCGCGCGGTCCCACAGCGCCGTCGTCTCACGCTGATTGGTGATGCCGATCGCGGCGATATCTTTGGGCGCGGCGGCCACCTTCGCAATCACCGAACGCACGACGTCGACCGTCGCCGTCCAGATCTCCTCCGGATCGTGCTCCACCAATCCCGGTGCGGGATAAATCTGCCGCAATTCGCGTTGCGCCGAGGCGATTGGGGTCAGCGTCGAGTCGAACGCGATCGCGCGGGTCGAGGTGGTTCCCTGGTCGATGGCGATGATGATCGTGGGCAACGAATGCTCCGTTGCTATTGTAAGCCGCTCGCGGCGATGAAGCGCTCAAGCGCTTCACGTTCTTTAGGATTGCTGAACAATCCGAGCTTGCTTCGACGCCACAGAATGTCGTCCGCCGACCGCGCCCATTCGTTGCGCATGAGATAGCGCACCTCGGCCCCTGTTAAATCACCGCCCAGCACCGGTCCGAGATCGTCCAGCCCGCTCGCGTTGCCCAGAACCCGCTCGGCGCGCGTACCGTAAGCGCGCGCGAGCCGGCGCGCGTGCGGCTCAGCGAGAAAAGGCCAGCGGTCGCGCATGCCAGCAACCAGCGCATCAAAACCGTCGACCGGGAAGTCGCCGCCGGGCAGTGGCGATTGCGCGGTCCATGGCTGACGCAGATCGAACAGATGCCCCATCCGCTCCATCGCCGCTTCGGCGAGACGCCGGTAGGTCGTGATCTTTCCGCCGTAAACCGTCAGCAACGGCGCCATTTGGCTCCGCTCGTCGAGCATCAGCATGTAGTCGCGCGTGATGTCCTCCGGCTTTCCAGCGCCATCGTCGTACAGCGGCCGCACGCCGGCAAAGCTCCATACGGCGTCCCCAGGCCTGATCTGCTTCTCAAGGTATTCGTTCACGACGCCGCAGAGATAATTCAATTCATCCGCGTCAGCCGCCGGCGAACTGAGATCGCCGGTGAAGTCCTCATCTGTGGTGCCGATCAGCGTGAAGTTCTCCTGGAACGGCAGCACGAACACGACACGCTGGTCCCTCGCCTCCAGCAGATATCCCTCGCCATGGCTGAAAAGCCGAGGCACGACCATGTGGCTGCCTTTGACGAGACGCACCGGCACAGCAAGCGGCTGTCGGAGAACGGTATCCGCCACGTCCTTGATCCATGGGCCGGCTGCGTTGACCAGAACGCGCGCCGTCACGATCTCCTCATGCCCGCGATGATCGAGCGTCAATTCCCATTCGCTGTGCCGCTCGGCGCGCGTACAGCGCGTGCGCGTGCGAATGACGGCGCCGCGCTCGGCGGCATCGAGAGCGGTGAGCACCACAAGGCGCGCGTCATCGACCGCGCAATCGGAATATTCGAAGCCGAAACGGAACGAAGGCTTGAGCGGCGCGCCGGCAGGATCGCGCCTGAGATCGATGGTGCGGGTGCCCGGCAGAATTTTGCGGCCACCGAGTCGGTCATAGATGAAAAGGCCGAGGCGCAGAAGCAGCGGCGATCGCAGACCCGGCAGCGGCGGCAGCACAAGCCGCATCGGCCGGATCAAATGTGGCGCCATTTTCAAGAGCACTTCGCGCTCGTGCAGCGCCTCTCGCACCAAACGGAACGCGTAGTGCTTGAGATAGCGCAGGCCGCCGTGAATGAGCTTGCTGGACGCCGAGGAAGTGCCGGAGGCAAGATCGTTCTGCTCGACGAGCAGGACGCGCAGGCCGCGTCCGGCGGCATCGCGTGCGATGCCGGCGCCGTTGATGCCGCCGCCGATAATCGCAAGATCAAACTCGGCCATGCTGCTGATTCGCCTGTTCTGCCGCAGCATGGTTCATCCGACCCGGTGAACTCAAGAACTGCCGTTTACAGCGCAAAAACTGGCTCGATTGCAAAAAGCGCCCGATTTGGCCATACCAGCCTTGCCGGAAGCGTTGCACGCAAGGTCTTTCAAAGGCGGCCAACCAAACCGATGCCCTCCCCTCGTCTGCTCGTCATCGAAGGCAACTCTCCGCAAACACTGAAAGATCACATCGCCGCCGGCGGCGTGCCGGCGCACGAGGGCTATTCCAATCTCTTGCGCGAACTGATGCCGGGGGCCGTTGTCGATACCTGCCAGCCGGGCGACGCCACCGCCACGCTGCCGGACGGCCAATCGCTGGAAGGATATGACGGCGTGGCCATTACCGGCTCCTCGTTACATGTGTATGACGGCGGCGCGCCGGTAACGCGACAGATCGAACTCGTGCGCGCGGTGCTCAATGCCGATACGCCGCTGTTCGGCTCGTGCTGGGGCTTGCAGATTCTGACCGCGGCCGCCGGTGGCAGCGTGCGCAAAAATCCGAAAGGGCGCGAGCTCGGCTTCGGCCGCGGCATCCGCCTCACGGAGGCCGGCCGCAAGCATCCGATGTACATCGGCAAGCCGGATGTGTTCAACGCGCCGACCGCGCACCTCGACGAGATCGAGACGCTTGCGCCAGGCATGACCGTGCTGGCGACCAACGCGGTGTCGGACGTACAGAGCGCGGAAATCCGCCATAATGGCGCGGTTGCCTGGGGCGTGCAGTATCATCCGGAATATCCGCTGCGCGAGATCGCGGCGATTGTGCGCCGCATCGGCACGCGGCTGATCGCGGAAGGCTTTTTTGCCGATAACGCCGACATAAAGGTCTTTGCCGGCGATCTCGACACGCTCGACCGCGATCCGGCGTGCAAGCGCCTGTCGTGGCGTCACGGCATCGGCAAGAACGTGCTCGACAAGAAAATGCGCACGAGCGAAGTTGCGAACTGGATCGAATACCAGGTGCTGCCGACGCGCGTGCGGCGCGGAAGGGGATGAGGCATGGATTTTGCCGGCAAAACGGTTGTGGTCACCGGCGGCACCGGCGTGCTGGGGTCGGCTGTGGTTAAGGCGCTGGTTCAGGCGGGCGCGAAATGCCGCGTTCCTTACGTGATTGAAGCGGAGGAAAAAAGATTTCCGCTGCGCGGCGACCGGCGCGTCGATCTTGTCCGTGTCAACGATCTGGCCGAAGAACAGGAAGTGGATACGCTTTATGAAGGCCTAAGCGACATATGGGCATCGATCCACATTGCCGGCGGTTTTGCGATGGCCAAGGTCGTCGACACCAACAAGGCTGCCTTGATGGCGCAGATCGATATGAATCTGATCTCGTGCTTCCTCTGCTGTCGCGCGGCAATCAAGCTTATGAAAGATGGCGGACGGATCGTGAACGTAGCCGCGCGTCCCGCGCTCGAATGGCGTAGCGGCGCCGGCATGGCCGCGTACACCATCGCCAAGACGGGTGTCGCGGCGCTGACGGTGGTGCTGGCCGAGGAAGTGGCAAAGGACGGCATTCTGGTCAACGCGATCGCACCCTCGATCATGGATACGCCGGCGAACCGCGCGGCGATGCCGAAAGCGGATCATGCCGCGTGGCCGAAGGTCGAGGAAGTTGCTGCGACGATTTTGTTTCTGGCGTCACCCGACAATCGCGTCAGCCGCGGCGGGATCATTCCGGTGTACGGAAGGGCATAACACGCTTCTACCCTCCCCTTGCGGGTACCCCCCAACCGATCGCCTTCGCTGTGCTGCGATCGACCCTCCCCAAAAGGGGAGCCTGAAAGAATGCGATTACCCCGCGGCGACAGGGACCAACTCAAGCGAAGGGCGCAGTAGGCGCTGCACGGCCGGAGACGCTACCACCGTTCGGGTCTCGGCATAGATTTCGTGATTCTTTTCGATATCGTCGAGATCGTACTGATAATTGACCATAAACCCGTGCGATTGGCGCATCGCCCGCTCGGACGTATCTGCCAGCCAGTTGATGCGCTCGAGGCGGGCGCCATTGCCGAGATGGAATCGGGCAACGGCATCGACCGGGGAGCCGCGCGAATTGCGCGCACGCACAAAATACCACGCGGCCGCGCGCATCATCGGCTCTTGCAGACGCGCCGCCGTTTCCGGCGTGCGCCACCAGTTCGGGTCGTCCAGCGTCGCCAGCGCCGCCTTGTCGAATTCGTTGATCGCCGACGAGTTTTCGGCCTCGCGCTCCTGCTTGAGCCAATTGGCGAAGTTCGGAACGGGCGATAGGGTAACGAAGGTCGACAGCCGCGGCATCTCGCGGCTGATTTCCTCCACCACCTGTTTGATGAGGAAGCTTCCGAAGGAAACGCCCGTCAGGCCGCGTTGGCAGTTTGAGATCGAATAAAAGACCGCCGTGCGGGTCTTTTCCGGTTCCAAAATTTCACGCTCGGTCGCCAGGATCGGATCGATTGCGCCGGCGATCTCGCGTTCGAGCGCAACCTCGACGAAAATCAGCGGTTCGTCGACGAGAGCCGGATGGAAAAAGGCATAACAACGCCGGTCCGGTGGATCGATGCGGCGGCGCAGGTCCTCCCAGCCGTTGATCGCATGCACGGCTTCGTAGCGGATCAGCTTTTCGAGCACGATCGCCGGCGTCGACCAACCGATATGACGCAGCACCAGGAAGCCGCGATTGAACCAGGACGAGAACAAATGCACGAAATCGGCATCGACGGCCGCGAGGTCATCGTGGCGATGATCGAGCGTATCCATGAGCTGTTCGCGCATGCGTACCAGCGCGGCGGTGCCGCCGGGCGCGAGATTGAGCCGGCGGAACAGTTCCTGCCGGCGCGGTTCGGACGCCGCATGGACGGCGGCTGCCGTCGCATCGGACGGCGCTTCGCGCCATGCCGCAATCGCTTTTTCCAAAGCGGCCGGATCGGGTCCGAAACGGTGGGCCAGGGCCTCAAAAAACGCGATACGGGGCCCGGTCGTCAGTTCGCCATAACGGGCGAGAATGTCGCGCGCGAGTGCAACGCCCGATGCCTCTCCCCGGCCGGAGAGCAATTGTTCGCATAGCTCAACCAGGCTTTCGGAACGGACCGAGGATGTCCCACGCCGGTCGCGGGCGCGCTCCAACAGCGCTCGCCCGCGTTCCGAAATCGTCTGGAGCAGTTCACCGAAAAATGAAACGTTCATGCCGATCCCGCAGCGCCGGACACCTCGATCAGCCGACGGTCACTTGCCGGCGCCCATCAGATGGTTGGGCAGCCATGTGGCGATCTCCGGGAAGATACACAAGATCACGATCGCCAGCATCATGCAGATCACGTATGGCAGCGTGCCCCACATGACTTTGACGAGGGGCACATCCGGCGCGATAGCGTTAACGATATAAATATTCAGCCCGACCGGCGGATGGATCAGGCCGATCTCCATATTGATCGTCAGGATCACGCCGAACCAGATCGGGTCGAAACCGGCGGCCGTGATGATCGGCAGCAGGATCGGGCTCGTCATCAGGATGATCGCGGCCGGCGGGATGAAGAAGCCGCAAACCAACAGGAAGATGTTGATGAGAAACATCAACAGCCACTTGTTGGCGTGCATATCCGCGATACCCTGTGCGAGCGTCTGCGTCAGGTACAGCGACGTCAGCATGTAGCCGAACAGCACGGCTGCCGCGATGATCGTCAGGATCATCACCGACTCGCGCATCGTGTCGCGCAGGATCAGCCAGATATCTTCGGGACTCCACAGCTTGTAGATCGCGATAGCGAGGATCAAGCACAGCGCCGCGCCGACGCCGGCCGCTTCCGACGGAGTCGCCACGCCGCCGTAGAGCGCATACATCACGCCAAGAATGATGAAGATGAAAGGCGCGATCTTCGGAACCGACTCGAATTTTTGCTTCCACGAGTAGCGGAAGTCGATCGCGTGCGAGCGGAAGCCCTTGCGCCAGATCGCAAACAGCGTCCACAGCATGAACAGGCCGGTCAACATCAGGCCCGGCAATACGCCGGCGATAAACAGGCGGCCGATCGAGCTTTCGGTGGCGATGCCATAAAGGATGAACGTCACCGAAGGCGGGATCAGAATGCCGAGCGTGCCGCCGGCGCAGATCGATCCTGTAGCGACTTCATCCGGATAGCCGCGGCGGCGCATTTCCGGGATGCCCATCTTGCCGATGGCGGCGCAGCAGGC
>JAICMO010000034.1 GCA_025929185.1 Pseudolabrys sp. | reverse complement strand
TCGTCCGAATCGTAGGCGATAAGCCCGCGGCCGATTTCCGCACCGTCGGGACCGCGCACCAGCACCGCATCGCCCGGACGCAGCGTCGTTTGACAAGTGACAGGCGACAGCTTAGCTTGTGGCATGATTTGCTCGTTCCGTCATCGCGGTTTGAAATCGCTGTACGAGGGACGAACGGAAAGACGAATATCCCCACAGCATGTCACGCGATTGTGCGACGTTCTCGCTGTTCTGGACCGCAGCCGCAAACCGGACGACATGAATTTGCCGGGATTCCGATTGCATCCGCTCAAAGGCGACCTGAAAGGTCATTGGGCCGTTTGGGTGTCCGGAAACTGGCGCGTAACTTTTCGCTTCGACGGAGGCGATGCATTTGACGTTGACTATCTCGACTATCACTAAGAGGAGGCCAACATGCCGATGGCCAACCCACCCCATCCGGGCGAAATCGTTCGCCGCCAGTGCCTGGAGCCTCTCGATCTCTCGGTGACGGAAGCCGCCGAAGGATTAGGCGTCACGCGGCAAGCACTGTCGGACTTGTTGAACGGAAAAGCAGGCGTCTCCGTCGATATGGCCATCAGGCTTTCCAAAGCCTTCGGTTCAAGTGCCGAAACCTGGCTCGGGCTACAAACCGCTTACGACCTTGCAAAGGCGCGCCCTCGGGCGCGCACTATCAAAGTGCGTTCCTTCAAAGCCGCTTGATCTCGGATAGCCGAGGTCGTCCCTTTCTTTCTCCACCGGACGCGGCGCGAAAGCGGCCGCGCGTTTACTCCCCGCCCAGCACAAGATCGTCGCGGTGGATCATTTCGGTGCGGCCGGAATAACCGAGGATCAATTTGATCTCGGCGGAG
The DNA here is from genome assembly GCA_025929185.1 of Pseudolabrys sp. Classification (GTDB taxonomy): domain Bacteria; phylum Pseudomonadota; class Alphaproteobacteria; order Rhizobiales; family Xanthobacteraceae; genus Pseudolabrys. Next base: position 24,788 of record JAICMO010000034.1, on the reverse strand, counting down.
GACTGCCCGCGAATTTTCTCGGCGTCCTCCGCGTCATAGGCGATGAGCCCGCGGCCGATCTCGGCGCCGTCAGGGCCACGCACCAGCACGGCATCGCCGCGGCCGAAGGCGCCGTCCACGCGGATCACGCCCGCCGGCAATAAGCTCTTGCCTGTGCGCAACGCGCGCACCGCGCCGGCATCGATGGTGAGCGTGCCGCGCGGCTCGAGCGAGCCGGCGATCCACTTCTTGCGCGCGGTCACCGGATTGGCAGGAGTCAGAAACCATGTGCAGGCCGTGCCATCCGCGATCGCCTTCAGCGGATGCGCAACGCGGCCCGACGCGATCACCATGTGCGTGCCGGCGGTGGTGGCGATCTTGCCGGCTTCGATCTTGGTGAGCATGCCGCCACGCGAGAGCTCCGAGCCCGACGCGCCGGCCATCGCTTCGATCTGCGGCGTGATGCGCGGCACGACATCGAGGCGCTTGGCGTTGCTCCCTTTCGCGGGCGGCTTGTCATAAAGACCATCCACATCGGAAAGCAGCACCAGCAAATCAGCGCTCATCATGGTGGCGACGCGCGCGGCGAGGCGGTCGTTGTCGCCGTAGCGGATTTCGCTCGTCGCCACCGTGTCGTTTTCGTTGATCACCGGCACGCTGCGCCATTCCAAGAGCTTCGCGATGGTCGAGCGCGCGTTGAGGTAGCGGCGGCGCTCTTCGGTGTCTTGCAGCGTCAACAGCACCTGTCCGGCGGCGAGCTTGTGCGCGCTCAAGGCTTCCGCCCAGGCGCGCGCGAGCGCGATCTGCCCGACGGCCGCCGCTGCTTGCGCTTCCTCGAGCTTGAGTGCGCCTTTCGGCAGCTTGAGCACCGAGCGGCCGAGCGCGATCGCGCCGGAGGAGACGGCGATCACGTCGCGCTTGTCCTTATGCAGCCGCGCGATGTCGGCGGCGAGCGTGTCGAGCCAGTCGCGCTTGAGCCTTCCCGCGGCGCTGTCGACCAAGAGGGACGAGCCCACCTTCACCACGATGCGGCGAAAGTCTTTGAGCGACGGGGTTTTCTGCGGAAGCGGCTTGGTCATGCGGATGATGAATAGCAATAAGCGAGGTGTTTAGCAGGGTAACGGCAGCCCCGATAGCCAAATTGGCGGCGATTTCTCCAGGCGCGGCAGTCGCAGCTTGCCGATGCAGGCGCCGCCAGCCGGCGGGCGGCTCATTGCAACAAATAGATTCCGCTCAATGTGAGCCCGTTCACACGTGCGTCGATGGACGCGCTGTTAAAGCGGTCGAGGAGACCGGCATAGCGCGCCTATCCGGCACGCGCGTGCCGATCGACATCGAGGAGGAACGACCATGACGCTGCTTGGAAATCAAAGAGTCATCCGGCACGAAACGCGATCGGCGACTGCAATCCTTATCCGCGCCGCTGCGTTTTCGATCCTGGCGCTACTTGTCGCGATGGTGGCAACTTCGGCCGCACGCCATTTCGACGTTGAGTCTCAAACCGAGGCGGCGCAATTACTGCTCGGGCCTTAAGGGACTATCGGGCGGCCTCTGCAGAGGATGAGGCTGGCGTTTACCTGTCTCGGCCGTTGCATACAGAGCCGCGCCACTGAGAACAATTGCCTGATGAAAGCAGGCCGGCGCTTGGCCGGCCTGCGAGCACATCAAACTCAGGTTGGAAACTTAACGGCCGGCACCTCCGCCGCCGCCACCCCCGCCCGAACCGCCGCCGCCACCTGCGCCTGCGCCGCCGCCGGCACCCGCGCCTGCACCTGCACCTGCCGCACCGGCACCTGCGCCGCCACCGCCCGCCGCGCCGCTTCCGCTCGCGCCGCTGTCGCCGCCCCCGCCACCACTCTCACTTCCGGGCGTGCCGCGCCCCGTTGTCCCGCGCCGCTTTTTTACTTTCTTTTTTCTGGCGCTGAGATCATCCGCGGCCTGCGCGGTCTGAAGCGTGGATGCGGCGCTCGCGGTTTGAGCGCCGCAGGCCTGGCTTGCCGTCGGGGTCGAGGCAATCGCTGCCGCCGCAAGCAGGGCAGTCGAGCTGGCAATCGCCGCCATTCGAATCGTCCGCATTTTCGGTCCTCCGTTGTGGCGCAAAGCACGATGCCTTCGCCGAGACACGGCGGCGAAACTTTCAGCCCGCGCGAATGTTCCTCAGGCACAAACAATTGTTGAAAGACAATTGAACGAACCGGTTCCACCATTCTCGCGCGCGCGGAGGGCTTGCGCCGGAAGGCTCGAAGACGCGCCGATTTTGCTCGAACTTAATGGCCCAAACGACAGCGGCAAAAGTTTTCATCGGCACGTCGGGATGGAGTTATCCCTCATGGCGTGGACCATTTTTTCCGCGCGAGATCATGGTCAAGCATCATCTTGCATTCTATGCGACGCAATTCATTACCGACGAGCTCAACGGCGTTTTCTATCGCACGCCCAGCCTCGATGCAGTGCGCGGTTGGCGCGAAAACACGCCGAAAGACTTTGTCTTCGCTTGGAAGGCGTCGAAGTTCATCACGCATTGGAAAAGACTGAGCGATCGTTCGCGCAACAGCCTCGCGCTCATCGAGGAGCGGCTGAGAATCCTTGGACCGAAAGCAGGCCCCGTCCTTTTTCAATTGCCGCCGCAATTCGGCGTCAATCGCGAGCGGCTGGCATCCTTCCTGCGCCTCTTGCCGAAGCACCGCCGCTACGCTTTCGAATTTCGCGATGCCGGCTGGTACAGCGATGATATTCTCGGCTTGCTTGAGAAACACAACGTCGCGCTTTGCATCTCCGATCATCACGATGCGCCGGCGCCATGGGAAGTGACGGCCGATTTCGTTTATGTGCGCGGTCACGGTCCCGGCGGGGCATACAAGGGACGCTATCCGGAGAAAACATTGCAAGCGTGGGCGCGCTGTATCGCGCGATGGCGCCGCGCGCGGCGCGATACTTACGTTTATTTCGACAACGATCAGAAGAGCGCGGCGCCCTTCGACGCATTGCGACTGGATGGGCTAACCCGCTAATGGGAAGATAATCCATGCGCGGATGCAACGCATAAAAAGTCCTTGCCACGCCATATTTTTTGCCTAAAGCGCATCGTGGGGACGACATAAATACCTGTAATGCGTGGAGTTTTTTGACATGGAACAATCGTACACAAGACGTGTTGATCATTTCGCGGCAGCGAGGGTTTCTCACCCTCTTAATTTCTCGAGCCGCCAATTGGGACGTGAAGTTGGGTCAACTGCCGCAACAGCAGCAAACGTTTTGCTCTGAGCGGCATAGCATTTGGTAACAGCGTAGCACCTCAACAACACAGGGGATATTAGCGATGAAACGACGGCTCGCCGCCGTCGCGACAGTGCTTGCCTGCACCGTCGCGACTCCAGCATTTGCACGCCATCATCACACGACGCATCATCATCAGTACTACTCAACCCGTCATTATCACCTTCGCAGCGCAGCCGCGCAAATCCAGTGCAATCGATTCGGCTGCATGCCGGTTTCTCCGATTTACGCAAAACCTTCTCCAGCTTCTCCCGCTCCGGCGAGACGAAGCGCCGCGCGCAGGACAAGCAGAACGGTTGTCGCGAGCAGCGGCGGCGATCCGCGTCCGCACGCCTGGTGCGGCTGGTGGATGAGACACCATCTCGGCGTTGCCGACCGCTCGTATAATCTGGCACGCAATTGGGCTCATTACGGTATGCCGGCAAGCGGGCCCGGCATCGGCACTATCGTCGTATGGCGCGGGCATGTCGGCATCATCACCGGACGAACCGAAACCGGCTGGGTCATAAAATCGGGTAATGACGATCACGCCGTTCGCGAGCGCGAGCGCAGCTTGCGCGGCGTTATCGCATATCGGCTCCCGACCAATCTCGCGAGCCGCTGAGACGAGACGACGTTGTCGGCGTGATGGCGTAGTGCGTGATTACTGACCGGCTTTGCGGCCGGGATAATTCGAGTGCTTCAGCAACGCCGCAAGATGCGCGGCGTTCGATGCAAGCATTGGTGTCCATTGCGTCAGCGCCTTCGGCGTCGAGGGCAGATCCATGTAATTGATGCTGCCCATCGCCTCGCCGACCCAGTAGGTTGCGCCGCCCGATGGAATGGTGAAGCCGACCTCCGACAGGGCCTGGAAAATCTCGGCCGAGACATGGTGCGCGCCATCTTCGTTGCCGACGATGGCCGCCATGCCGACCTTGCCGTAGCTCGGCATTCGCTGCCTCTCGTCGCGTTCGCCGAGAAAAGCATCCATGCGCTCCAGCACTCGTTTCGCGATGCTCGACGGCTGCCCGAGCCAGATCGGGGAGCCGATGACCAGAATATCGGCCGCGAGCACGCGCCTGCGCAGCGCCGGCCAGTCGTCACCTTCGCCCTCATCGGACGCGTTACGCCTGGCTTGATGTTCAAGTCAGCCACGCGGACGATGTCGCCGCGTGCATTGTGCTCCTCAAACGCGGCGAGCAACTCCCGCAGGAGCCGCTCGGTCGAGGATGGCTTCGGCGATGGCTTGAGCGTGCAATTAAGCGCAAGGATCTGAAGCGGCATCGATCAACCCATCGGTACTTAAAAGGCTGATCGTCGAACGCCCGAGACATCGATCGGGTTCGGCCGCTAGCCGGTCTGCGTGTGCTGCCCTCCGGGCTGTGAAATTTGCTCCAGGGTCGGCCCAATGCCATCGCCGCCCCCAAACGCCACGTCGCCGAGCGACAGGATGCCGACGAGGCGCTTGTCGCGGTTGATCACCGGGAGGCGGCGCACCTGGATCTCGCCCATGTTGCGGCAAACCTCGTCGACGTCCTGATCCTCGAAGCAATATTTCACATCCCGCGTCATCACATCGGCGACCTTGGCGTCAGGCCCCTTGCCGCGCGCAACGCCGCGCACGGCGATATCGCGATCCGTGATCATGCCGACCAGACGGTCGTTTTCGCCGACCGGCAGCACACCGGCATCAAGGCTCGCCATCACCTTCGCGGCGTGCTCCAGCGTTTCGTTCGGGCTCGCAATCTCGACATCCCGTGTCATGATTTCATTCACCTTCATGGCAGCCTCCTCCTGTCATTCAATGGTCGAGTGCATTTTCGAGTTGTTGCTTCGACATTTTTGGACGGCCTTCGCCGTGCTTCTTTTGCGCACGGCGGTAAGGCTCGTCGTAGGTCATCTGCCTTTCCGCGTGCGCGCAACGCGCTTTCCCTTTGCGGTCCGGCGCCGCGCATCCGATCCGCCCATTGCCGGGCTGCTTTCGCGCCGGCCTTTGGCGCCGACGTGCGTTTTTCCTTCGCTCTCCTGCTGTTGAGAAGCGCCGCCGCGGTTTGAAGCTTCGCGAACACTGGCCGTTCTTAAGAGGCGAACGCTTCGGCAGGACGCTCGTTCCTCGCGACGATCGAATTTGCGTCCGTATTCGGACGGTCGGACCGCATCAAGCAAACTCCGCGAGCGCAGACAGGAACCGGGCCATCGGCTTCACGTTGCTCATTCGACGCGCTCTCTCGCGCGTGGAACCGCAATCTCCAACCCAGAGGAACTCATATGAGTCTGTTTTCGCACGATATCAAAACGATGGACGATCTGTTCGTTCATCAGCTGCGCGACATCTACTACGCGGAAAAGCAAATCGTGAACGCGTTGCCCGAAATGATCCAGAAGGCGCAAGACCCGACGCTCAAGCAGGGTTTCGAAACGCATCTGGGCGAAACGAAAAATCACGTGAAGCGGCTTGAGGAGGTGTTCCGCTTGCACGGCAAGGAAGCCAAAGGCGTCGACTGCCCGGCGATTGACGGGATTATCGAAGAGGCTGAAGACGTGGCCGGCGAGGTCGAGGACAAGCAGGTGCTCGACGCCGCTCTGATCGCGGCGGCGCAGGACGTGGAGCATTACGAGATAACCCGCTACGGCTCGCTGGTTGCTTGGGCGAAACAGCTTGGGCGCGGCGATTGCGCCAACCTGCTCCAGCAAAATCTCGAGGAGGAAAAAGCAACCGACAAGAAGCTGACCTCGCTCGCCGAAAGCGCGGTGAACCGGAAGGCGGCGTAAGCCGGGCAATGGGAAGCCCGCCTCACGTCCGGTGTGGCGGGCCTTTTTTGACTGCGTTCTGTCGGCTGGGGGTAGATGCCGTCGCGCGGTCGCGCCTGGTTGCTTATGCGGGAATTCCCGGCTTCTCGACGGTTGTGGACGCGCCGCACTGCTTGCATTCGTAAGTATACGAGCCGTCGGTGCCTTCGTCGGACGTGGTTTTTGTAAAAACGACGAGCCACATGCGCGCGCTGCAACGCGGACACTCGGGCGGCTTCTCAGCCGTTAGGTCGTCCGCGGGAACAATCTTGTCTTCGTGCAAAAATGACATGTCGGCCACGCTCGCTCGATTGCAGCAACGTCGCGCGCACCCAGACGTTCCCGGAACAATCTTGCGCCGTCTCCTGTTTTCGCTGTCGAGGTGACGCATGCCGGGCAAACGAGTCGACATCGACGAGGAAACGTGGCCGGTCCTCAAGCTGCTGGGGCAGGACCGGATGATGACCTTTCAGGAATTGGCCGACGAAGCGTTCGCCGATCTGCTGAAAAAGCACGGGCGGCCGGTCACGCTCAAAGCGGCTCTCAGGAAGAGCGCCGCATCCACAAACGGAAAATCCGCCAAATCCGCTAACGTCGTGCCGCTTCGCTCGCGCAGGAAAAAGCGGTGCTGAACGTCTCAGTGGTGCGTCGACGCACGGTCGACGAATTTGTGAAAGCGGCTCATCGTGCCGTCGTCGGTCTTGTCCTGGTAAATGAAAGCCAGCTTCTTCTTGTCGAATTTCCCGAAAAACTGCTCCCAGCTGATCTGGTGAAGGTCGCTGTCCTTTGGCTCAAAATCGAGCCGCAGGATTCCGGTGTCGTTCTTGCCGGCCGTTCCGCTCACCTCGGCCGGGACGCCGCCGCGCTGCTCGGCCCACGTTTTAATGGTGGCATGATCGGTCGTTACCTTGGCCTCGCTCATGATCGTGTTCCTCGTTCGCCTGACAAACTCCGGACGCACCGCGGCGCGGCTGCGTGAGCCGCCCGCGGGCGCCGAGGTCAAGAGCGGCTAAGGCGCACGCCTGCCGATTCGTTGGCCGTGGCCAGAAACCGGAAAAATCAACCACGTTCGCCTGACGCCGCTTCGTCCGGTTGACGCTTGACCTGCGCCCAAGGAAACGGCCGCGGCGCGATCCGGTTCCGAGCCGCTAATGCACCGTCAGCCCGAGTCTTTTGATCAAAGCAGCCCAGTGGGCTTCGTTTTCCTTGATGTTGGCGCCGTATTCCGCCGGCGTGCTGGCGATGGGGCCGCCGCCATCGGCGACGATGCGATCGACCACCGTTTTGTCTGCGAGGATTTTGCGCAGCTCCTTATTGAGACGCTCGATAATTGGCTGCGGCGTGCCGGCCGGGGCGACCAAACCGTAATACTGCACGATGCTGAGGTCCTTGAAGCCGGCCTCGGCCGTCGTCGGCACGCTCGGAATTGCCGGCAGCCGTTGCGGCGCGGCGACGGCAATAGCGCGCAGCTTGCCGGCATTGATGTTGCCGATCGCCGGCGGCAGCGTATTGAACGCGATCATGACATGCCCGCCGAGCAGATCGTTGGTGAGCGGGCCGGTGCCTTTGTAGGTGACAACCAGCACGTCGGTGCCCGTCATGCCCTTGAACTGCTCGGCGCCGAAATAGTTGAGCGTCGGCGAGGGCGGCGTGCCGAGCGTCACCTTGCCGGGCTCTTTCTTCGCCAGCGCCACGATATCCGCCATCGATTTCACGGGCACGGAAGGATTGGACATGATCACGATCGGCACCGACGCGATCAGGCCAATCGGCGTAAAATCTTTTTCGAGATTGTAACCGGTGTTCGGCGGCAGGCTTGCGCCGGTCACCACCATCAGCAGCGTGTAGCCGTCGGGCTTGGCGTGGGACGCGTCGCGGACGCCGATCACCGACCCGGCGCCGGGCTTGTTGACCACGATAACCTGTTTGCCGAGTGCGTCGCTGAGCTTGGCCGCGATGATGCGGCCGACGGTATCGACGCCGCCGCCGGCGGCAAACGGCACAATCAACTGCACGACGCGCGACGGATAGTCCTCGGCCGTTGCTGCGGCTGGGGCAAAAGCAAATGCCGCGGCGATGAAGACAAACGCGCGCGCCCTCATTTTGAATCCGATCATTCAAATCCTCCCATTCAGTTTTTCTTTTAAGCGTTGCGGTAGTTTGGCGGTTGCCGGTCTGTTTGAAACCGAGTGCGAAACATTACCGGGCGCCGTCTTGGCGCCCGGCAAACGGTTGCCGATCGTCAAGTCGGCGGCTGTTTAGCGGCAGATCAGATGCCAGCGGCCGTAGGGACCGCGCCGCCAGAAGCACGGATAGGCCGGACTCAGGTTGCGGGCACATCGGCCGAAGCGCCCGCGGTGGAAGCCGCGGCCGCAGCCTTGCGCCACCAACGTCACGCCTGGAGCGGCGTCGACCGATGGCGCAATAGGAGCCGCGCGCACGTCCGCGCGGGCAAACATAAGCACAGTGCAAGCCGCGGCGCTCAGGATAAGCAAAGTCTTCATCGTACTTCCCCCAAGTGGAATGTGTCGCTCCCGGCAAAATCATAAAGATGCCGGCCGGATGCACGCAACCGGGTCGGTCACGTGCACCCGATTCTACATGGCTTTCTGCGGGGCAGCTTGCAGGAATTCCTCCAACTGCTTTGCATAAAGTCCGGCATTGCTGCTGGTCGTACCGTGTCCGCGCGTTTCCGTGCTCGCCGGGATCAGATAGACGCGCCCGTTCTTGACGCGCTTCATGGCACGATCGAGCACGCCGGTCTCCGGCGGATTGCGCTCGTCGTCGGCCGCGTTGATGGCGAGGACCGGCGCCTGAATTTTTTCGAGATCCGGCGCAGCATCGTAGTCCGCGGACGAGCCCCAGGCCCAGAGGAAATCATTGGCGTCGGCCTTGACCGGAGCGGCAAGGCGCTTGTCGACATAGGCGTTGGCCTTTGCGTTGGTCGGTGCGATGTTCTGGTAGTTGAGCGTGCCGCCGCTGGTCGCGATGCCGAAGAACGTAATCGCGATCGGCATGATGCTCGGCTGCGTGGTATAGTTGCCGTTGTTGTAGCCGGGATCGTGGCGGATCGTCTCGAGCATCATCCGCCGCAGCATCCAGTTGCGGCTCGCCATCGCCGTCGGCTGCGCGGCCATAGGCACGAGCGCGTCCATGTAATCGGGGTATTTCTCGCCCCACATCCAGGTCTGCATGCCACCCATGGAATTGCCGATGATGAGCCGCAGATGCTTGATTTTAAGGCCCTCGGTCAGCAGCAGATGCTGGGCTTCAACCATGTCGTCATAGTCGTATTTCGGGAATTTGGCCTTGAGGCCGTCGGACGGCTTGCTGCTTTGACCGTGGCCGACCGCGTCGGTGATGATGATGTAATATTTTTTTGCATCGAGCGGTTGGCCGGGACCGAACAACTCCCCCGCAAAACCAGGCGTCAGCATGCGCGCGGCCGAGCCGCCGCTGCCGTGCAGGACAAGCACCGGCTGCCCCGTCGGCTCGCCCACGGTCGTGTAATGCAAGCGCACTTCGGGCAGCATCTCGCCGGTGTGAAATTTGAAATTATGCGCGATCCACTCGCCTTGCTTCGGCGCCGGATAATCGGCGGCATAGGCGGTCAACGGCAGCATCACGAAGGCGAACACGGCTAAGGTATTGAACGGCTTCATGGCGTGTCCTTTCCAGGGGCGCTTTCCTCGAACGTTTGCCGCAACGCTACATCAGGGCGGCGGCAGCCGGGAGGGGGAGGACGCATGGCTGATGCACGGAATTCTCTTCGGGAATAAACTGCCCGCGCAGTTGTTGCGCGATTCAATTCAAATGCTGCATTTTTTTCAGGCAACCCAAACGAGAGGGGAAACGCGATGAAATGGTCTATCGGATGCGCGCTTGCGGTCGTTCTGGCGCTCGCCGGCACGAGCGCCGCCCAGGAAGCGAAGATCGTCAAGACCGATACAACGATCGATGGGCTCGATCCGGGCATCAAGCTTTTCGTTCGTGAGAAGATGCAGGACGGCAATACCCGATTTACCGACGACAACATCATCCTCTTTCTGCATGGCGCCACCGCGCCGTCGACCTGCGATTTCGACCTTTCCTATAAGGATTATTCCTGGGCCGACTGGCTGGTGAAGCGCGGCTACGTCGTGTTCATGGGCGACTACCGCAACTATGGCTATTCGAGCCGTGAGGCGGCGATGGACGAGCCGCCGGCGAAGAATCAGCCGGTGACGCGCTCCTATCTCGCGCTGCGCGACATCGAAGCGATGGTGAACTACATCAAGCAAAAGCACGGCGTGAAACAGGTGACGCTGATCGGCTGGTCGTGGGGTGCGATGATGGCCGGCTATTACACCTCGCTGCATAGCGAGAACGTCCACAAGCTGGTGATGTACGCGCCGCTTTACCACTACGCCAAGCACACAAATCTCGGCGCGGGCAGCGCCTTGCAGAACAAGCGCAATCCGGGCGAGTTCAACTTCGCGCTTGGCGCCTACCGCTATGCTTCGGAAGCCGCCAATACCAAGCGCTGGGACGGCGAAATTCCGCTCGCCAACAAGGCCGACTATCGCGATCCGCAAGTGCCGGTCGAGTTCTGGAAGGAATGCATGGCCACCGATCCGACCAGCAACACGCGCAAGCCGCCGAGCTTGCGCGCGCCGAACGGCGTTTTGGAGGATTCGTTTTATCAGGCGATCGGGCAGAGGATGTGGCATGCCTCGAACATCTATTCGCCGACGCTCGTGATCGCCGGGCAATTCGACACCTGGTCGTTTCCCGAAGATCGTGCTGGTTTGATGCGCGATCTCGTGCACGCCCGTATCAAGGAAAGCGCGCTCATTCCGGACGCGACGCATTTCGTGCTGTTCGAGAAGAACCGAATGATGTTCTTCAACGAGGTGCTGAAATTCTTGAAACGGTGACGGCGTAATGTCGTGGCCGGGCAGGGCAACGTGTGCGCACGCCTGTGGCCCGGCCCATCCCAGTCAGGTAACGCATGCGCCATGCCTTCATAGCCGGGATCACCGGGTCGCGCGGCTTCGCTGCGGCCCGCTGATGACAGGGCCACCCGGTCTCATGCAGCGCATGGCAGAGGGGCCCGCCGTAGCCGCGTTCGAAGGCGCTACTGCGCAGCGATTTCGTCCTTGTGCCGGCGCACGCGGCCCGCTTTCGGGCTTTTTTGCCGGCGCGCGGTTAATTGATCCGCGGTGACTTTCGCATCGTCCTTCGACTCAGGCGTGGCGGTTTCCGGTTCGGCCGTCGCCGCCTTGTGCATGGCATGCCGCGTGTCTTTCGCATGCGCGTGCGGCTCCTCGTGTGCGCTCGAGGCGATGCGGCTGTGCTTGTTGGGCGCGGGAGAGGGCGTCGGAATTTTGTCGGGGCCATCCCATGCGGCGAGCCCCGCTGCATCCTGGCAGGGCGCGTGGCGAGGCAGCTTGACCGGCGGCACGCCGGCGGCGGCAACAGTCCAGCTTTCGACCGGCTTGCCCGTGATCGTCTTCACATATCCCTTTGTTTCCTCCGGCAACTTGGTTTTTTTCGCGAGCCAATCCTGAATGCGTTTGGGACCGGCATTATAGGCGGCGGCTGCGAGGCCGAGATTGCCGAATTGTTGCAGCAGATCGCGGAGCAGTCGCGCGGATGCGGGGATGGCTTGCAGCGGATCGAACGGATTGTCGAGGCCGACACTTTCCGATGTGTCCGGCATGAATTGCGCAATGCCTTGCGCCCCGGCCCGGCTGACGACGCCCGGCTTGAAATGACTTTCCTGGAACAGCAAACGAATGAAGAAGGGGATCGGCAGGTCGTTTTTTTCAGCAGCTCTGGTGACCGTATCGCATACCTCGCGGCGCGAACGATGCATGACCGGCTTCACGATGACGGGAGCAGGATCAGGTGGCGGCGGAATCAGCGCGAGCAGCGTTCGGTCGTCGAGTTCGGTTTGTTGCGGAATGTCGATATCGCCGTTGCGCGTGTCGCTATCGACCGACGCGCCCGCATGCCCGCGCTCGTCGGCGCTCGAATCGGAGATTGCCGGTTGCAGATTAGCAGCGCCGTCCTCTCCATTTCCGGCAACGCCGTCGTCAAGGGGGACCCGCGCGACGATTTTTTTTATCGCTTTCGGAACAATGGTAAAATCGCGCGGCGATATTTTTGAGTCCGCCGTGGCCATCAAGGCCATTAAGGATATGCAAGCGGGCACGAAAAGCTGCCGCATTCGTCAAACCCCGAACTTTTCGCCGGTCTCGACTTAACCGCCGGCCCAAGATTATTTTTTAGACGGAGATACCCCTACGCTGCCGAGACTTATCTGAATGAAAAGAGCCGGATTTTTGAAAAATTTGCGGCCAGAATCCGAGAAATCGTCCAGTATTCGCCGCAGTTCCGGATGAAGATGGCAATGCGAGGGAGGAACGGTGCACGCGGCACGGCGTTGCCTCTCACGCATCTCCCACGATAGGGTCGGGTATGGCTTTCCTGTTTTACTTCGCAGTTCTGCTTTTCGCCGCGGCCAGTGCGGTGTTTGGTCTCGACCTGATGACCTCGCCGTTGCCGCAACACCACGCGAAACCTGCGGTGGCGGACGCAGCGGCTCCATCCAAGCCGAATCAGAATGAGCACAAGCAGGCGAAAAAGCTTGCAAGCCGCGAGGGCGACAAGGCGAACTCGGATCGTGCGCTTAGTCCGGTTCATCCGGCCAAGCCGGGCGTGCCAAAATCGGAGGTTCGCACGGTTTATCCCCCCAGCAATCCGGCGCTGGCCGCCGTCGTTGCGAAGCAGAATCAGGCTAACGCGACCGCGCAGACGTCGCCCGAGCCGCAACAGTCCACTCACCCGGGCACGCAAACACAAACCCGAGACGCGGCGGTCCAGCCGCGAGAAAATCAGTCGGAGGCGAATTCGGCGCGTGCGGAGGCGACCGGTTCCACGCCGCTGAAGCAAGCTGACGCGGCGGACGTCGCCGGTCAGCCCAACGCGGAGCAGGCCTCGAATCGCTGCAATGTGCAGGCCTGTGCCGGCGCGTATCAATCCTTCCGCGCCTCCGATTGCACCTATCAGCCATATGACGGTCCGCGCCGGCTCTGCACGAAATCGACTGCGCCCGCGTCCCGCGTCGCATCACAACCGGCGCCGTCACAGGATCGCCGGCAGGCACGCCGGGACGCTGACAGGAATGCCGGGCTACGCGATGCCGCCCGGCGCGTGCGTTCGATGCGGAATTCAGACGATCAGTATGAAGAGTACGACGACGCCTCGGTATTCGACTCATTATTCGGCCGGCACAGCCGCCGCGTGATCGTCGTCCCTGACGATCGTTACGGCAATTATTATCGCTAAAAAATTCGTCCCCTAGAAAAGCCGCGCGGGCTCTTTTGACGCGCGCGCATCGGTTGCGGCTTCGTCGATCGCCTTGATAAGCGCGCGTAGCATCTCCGTGATTCCTTGGCGCGATGCCGACGAGATGACGAGGGGAGTCCTTTTTGCGGCTTTCCTCAGTTTTGCGGTTTGCGCCTTGATCTGCTCCGGCGTCATCGCGTCGGCTTTCGATAACGCGACGATTTCCGGCTTGTCTTCAAGGCCCTGTCCATAAGCCTCAAGCTCCGCGCGGATGACCCTGTAGTCGCGCCCGGCGTCCTCGCCGGTCCCGTCGACGAGATGCAGCAGCACGCGGCAGCGCTCGGTGTGGCCGAGGAAGCGATCGCCCAACCCGATGCCTTCGTGGGCGCCTTCGATCAGGCCGGGCAGATCGGCCAGCACGAATTCGCGGTCATCGATATCGACAACGCCAAGCTGCGGATGCAGCGTGGTGAAAGGATAGTCCGCGATCTTCGGCTTGGCCGCGCTCACCGCCGCAAGGAACGTCGATTTTCCCGCATTCGGCAGGCCGATGAGCCCCGCGTCTGCGATCAACTTCAGGCGCAAGCGGATGGTTCGTTCCTCGCCCGGTTCGCCAGGATTGGCCTTGCGCGGCGCGCGGTTGGTCGACGACTTGAAATGAGCGTTGCCGAAGCCGCCGTTGCCGCCTTCGGCAATCACCGCGCGTTCGCCCACGCGCGTGAGATCGGCGAGCAGCGTTTCGTCGTCTTCTTCGTAAACTTGCGTGCCGACCGGCACCTTGAGGACGATATCTTTTCCATTGGCGCCGTGGCGGTCTTTGCCCATGCCGTTGCCGCCGCGCTGCGCCTTGAAGTGTTGCTGGTATCGGTAGTCGATCAGCGTGTTGAGTCCGTCGACGGCTTCGACCACGACGTCGCCGCCTTTGCCGCCGTCACCGCCGTTCGGGCCGCCGAACTCGATGAACTTCTCGCGCCGGAACGACACGCAACCGTTTCCGCCCGCGCCGGACTGAATGTAGACCTTGGCTTCATCGAGGAATTTCATGGCGTTAGCCTATAGCGCAAGGCTCTGCGCGCGGCCACCGCGGCCGCGGGAATAAATCGCGAGCTCGGCCGATCTGGTCCCCTGAATGCGAACCGCAAGGGAGACCATCATGACGCACGATCGCCACGAAGACGGACCAACTCGCCGCAAGGTGCTGGAATGCATGACCTGGGCCGGCACCGGCGTTTTGTGGAGCATTGCCGGCGGCGTGCCGAGCGCGCTCGGGATTATCGACGGCGCGGTGGCGGCGCCGGCCAGCGGGCTCACGTTTCTGCAAATCAGCGACAGTCACGTCGGCTTTGACAAACCGGCGAATCCGAACGCCATCGGCACGCTCGAGGAAGCGATCGGCCGGGTGAAGGCGCTGCCGGTGAAACCGTCGTTCATGATTCACACCGGCGACATCAGCCATTTGTCCAAGGCATCCGAATTCGACGACGCCGACCGCATCATTTCGGGCGCGCGGCTCGACGTGCATTATGTTCCTGGCGAGCACGACTTCATCGACGAGGAGCAGAAGCTTTACCGCGAGCGATACGCGCGCGGCGCCAAAGGCGCGGGCTGGTACAGCTTCGACGCCAACGGCGTGCATTTCATCGGGCTTGTCAACGTCGTGAACCTGAAGGCCGGCGGACTCGGCAATCTCGGCGACGAGCAGCTCGAATGGCTCGAAGAGGATCTCAAAGGCCGCTCGACCTCGACGCCCATCGTCGTCTTCGCGCACATCCCGCTCTGGGCGGTGTATCCGACCTGGGGATGGGGCACCGACGACAGCGCCCGCGCGCTCGCCTACCTGAAGCGGTTCGGCTCCGTCACGGTGCTCAACGGCCACATCCACCAAGTGATGCAAAAGGTGGAAGGCAATGTGACCTTTCATACCGCGCGCTCGACCGCTTTCCCGCAGCCCGCGCCGGGCAGCGCGCCTTCGCCGGGGCCGATGAAGGTGCCGAGCGAACAGCTCCGCAAGATGCTTGGCATCGCCAGTGTCACCTTCAACCCGGGCAAGCAACGGCTCGCCATCATCGACACGCCGCTGAAGGGTTGAGCACCATGGTAACGAAAAACAAATGGGCGCCCTGCGCGCTTGCTGTCGCTATGGCGTTGAGTGCCGGGCCGGCGTGGACGACCGAGTCGCAGGTGAAGATCGACAACTTCACGTTCAATCCGCCGAAAATCACGATCAAGGCCGGTACAACCGTGACCTGGACCAACGAAGACGACATTCCGCACACCGTCACATCGAGCAAGTTGGTGTTTAAATCGAAAGCTCTCGACACCGGCGACGGATACTCGTTCACATTCGCGACACCGGGCACCTACGCGTATTTTTGCTCCTTGCATCCGCATATGACCGGCTCGATTGTGGTTGAAGGGAACTAGTGTCGGTGGGCGGCGTCGAGCCATATGCATTCCGCGCGCCGGAGCACGAGCGTGTGATGGCGGGCAGCCCATCGGGCAAGCACGACGGCGGCAAGGCCGAGCGCTTCAAGGCGCTCGCCCTGCCGCATCTGGACGACGCCTACACGCTCGCGCGCTTCCTGCTGCGCAATGCGAGCGACGCCGACGACGCCGTGCAGGAATGCTTTCTGCGCGCGTTTCGACATTTCGACAGCCAGCGCGGACCCGCGGTGAAGCCGTGGCTGATGGCGATACTTCGCAACGTCTGCCGCGCGGCCCGCTCCGGCAATCGGCCGCTCGCTCTTGCTGAAGACAGCAGCGAGGTAGAGGTCAAGCCGCTCTGGCGCGATGCGGATAGCACGGCGGAAGAGCTGCTGGTGCGGCAGGACAACAGCGACGCGATGCGGCGGCTGATCGAGCAATTGCCGGATGAGTTCAGGGAAGTCATCGTTTTGCGCGAGATCAACGATCTTTCCTATCGCGATATCGCCACGGTGATCGATACGCCGATCGGAACGGTCATGTCGCGGCTGGCGCGGGCGCGTACAATGCTGCGCGACGCGTGGATCGCCGTCGAAGGCAAAGGCAGGTCGACATGAATTGCGACGAAGCAAATATTCTGATGCACGCGCTGATTGACGGCGAACTGGACGCGGGCAACGCCCGCGCGGTCGAGGCGCATGTCGGCTCCTGCGTCACTTGTGCAAAGCAGATGCGGGACTTCCGCGACATGCGCCGCGCTATGGGAGCGGCAAGCCTGCGCTACCGCGCTCCGGAGCACCTGCGCCGCCGGATTGAAGAAAAATTGCCGGCCGGGCGCACCGGACATGCGAGCAGGCGGGCCGTTCTCCAGGGCTTCTCGGTCGGCGCGGTCGCGACCGCGCTCGCCGCGTCCGGGGTCGTGGCAATCGTGATGCGAAATGACGATCAGCGCCGCATTCTCGGCGAGGTCGTCTCGGCGCATTTGCGCTCACTGCAAGGACAGCATCTGATCGACGTGCAATCGAGCGATCAGCACACGATCAAGCCATGGTTCAACGGCCGTCTCGACGTGGCGCCGCCGGTGGTCGATCTCACGGCGCAAGGGTTCACGCTTATCGGCGGCCGGCTCGACTATCTCGACGCCAAGCCCGCGGCCGTCATCGTCTATCGCCGCCGCGTGCACGTCATCAATCTGTTCTGCTCGCCGTCGCCGGGCGAGGCCGATCGCGGCGCAGTTATGGAGAGTTTGCAAGGATATAATGTGCGCCACTGGATCGAGAACGGACTTGATCTATGGGCGGTGAGCGATCTCAATGCCGACGAATTGAAAGAATTCGGGCAGAAGTTCGAGGCGGCGACGCGTAAATAGAAGCGCGATTTGCATTTGCGCTGACGCTCAATCACGCGATCTCAGCTGCTCGGTTGCGTGCTGAAATTGCAGGTGCCGTCGCGTTCGATTCGCGCAAGCAGGTCGATCTCCCACGACAGGTACTCGTTCATGGCGCCTTCTTGCTGACCGGCGCGCTCGTAAGGCTTGAGCCAGACGTCGATCGGCTCATCCGCCATGCGCGGCTCTTGCGAGAGCGGATGGCCCGCGGCGGTCCATGCTGCGTTGCCGCCTTTGAGCCAGCGCACCGGACATTTTGCTAGGACGCGCGCATCGGCGACGGCGAGGCTTGCCAATACGCCGTCTTCCGATGTCAGCGCCAACTCG
The DNA here is from genome assembly GCA_025929185.1 of Pseudolabrys sp. Lineage (GTDB taxonomy): Bacteria > Pseudomonadota > Alphaproteobacteria > Rhizobiales > Xanthobacteraceae > Pseudolabrys. The sequence continues at coordinate 7,294 of JAICMO010000034.1, read as the reverse complement.
CGCGGAGCAGGAATTTTCGCCAACGCTTCGCGTAATCGCGAGCGGATGGCAAACCATGCGTCCGGGATGTGGCCCTTGCGATAATCGGGACTGCGTGAAAGATCGAGAACGGCAACTTGATCTTTTGCAAGCAAGGCGGCGAGGGCCTGAGTCTCGATCTCGGATTCCGGCACAGCCATGCCAAGGACTTCGTGCGGCGGAAAGCCTTGCTCGGCGCCAGTCCCGGTGAAAACGACAACGTCCCGCCAGCCCATTTGTTTGAGCCACGAGGCGGTCATCACCGCGCGCACTTCTTTATCGTCGCAGAGCACGAGGCGCGCGCCCAGCGTGCCGGCGTAGGTGTCGGTCGCCTGCACAAGCTGGCCGCCCGGCGCAGAGATGGCGCCGAGGACATGACCGGCCTCGTACTCGGGCGGATCGCGCACGTCCAAGACGTAAAGCGTGCGATCGGCGTCGGAGCGCCATTTATCCAGCGTTGCCGAGTCGATGCTGTCGATACTGAATTTGCGCGCGATCTCCTCTGTTTTCGCTTTCGCCCACGCATGGCTTTCGCCGGTGACAACTGGCGCATGCTCGCTCTTGCCTTTGTCGACTTTCAGTCCCGCCAGATGCCAACCCATCGTGCCGTTGCGCAGCGCGACCACTTTGTTCGGCACGGCGGCATTGATGAGCGACTGCGCGCCGATGATGCTGCGCGTGCGGCCGGCGCAATTCACGACGACCAGTGTATCGGGCGAGGGCGCGATATCGTGCACGCGCAGCACAAGCTCTGCGCCCGGCACGTTGATGCCCCCCGGAATCGAGATGCGCGTGTATTCGTCGAACGGCCGGCTGTCGAGCACCACCAGTTTGGTTCCGTTGTGCTGAAGCTCATGCAATTCCTCGGCGCCGATGCTCGGCGTGCCGTTTTCGTGCTCGATGAATTCGCCGAATGCCTTGCTCGGCACATGCATGCCGGAAAACAGCTCGAAGCCGGCGTCCGCCCATCCGGAAACGCCGCCTTCGAGATACGAAATGTCGCTGTACCCGGCGCGCGCGATAATATCGGCCGCGCGTCGCGCCAGCCCATCGTCATCGTCGCACAGCACGATACGCGTCGAGCGCCGCGGCACCAACCGCGCGAAGCGCAACTCCAGCCGGCTCAGGGGCACCGAGCGCGCCCAGAGCAGATGATTGCGCGAAAAGATCAGTTCCTCGCGCACGTCGATGAGTGCGAGCTCCTGGCCATCGCCGAGCATGGCTTTGAGGGAGGCGGCGGAGAGCGGGTGGAGTTTCATATTTGGCAAGATTTTCCGGCCGTCATGCGCGGGCTTGACCCGCGCATCCATCCTTTTCGCAAGACGATGGATTGCCGGGTCAAGCCCGGCAATGACGAAAGAAACTACGTCGCGCGTTGCGTATACATCGGCTGAATTTCGCCGGTCTTCGGGTCGAACTTCACGCGATCGATCTTGTCGAGGTTGGTGCCGGTGACGCGGATGAAGCGGGCCTTGTCCGGATAGTCGATCGAGTGAATGGTGCCGTCCTGATAAATGCCGGCGTGGCCCGGATTGAGGCGATATTTCCTGATCGGCTTCAAGTCGGCGTGCTTGCCGTCGCCTTTATCAGCGCGCTCCCATTCCGTCATGTCGGTGTATTCCGTGGCCTGGCCGTAGATCGCCCACGACGCGCCGTGATCGTGTGGCGGCGAGACGCGCGCCTTGTCGTTGATGTGGGCGAGAATTTGGAAGCCAAGCTTGGGGTCTTCGTAGAGTACCTTCAGCCCTTGCGGCGCGTCGTCGCCGCAGTATTCGCGGATGAAATCCCGATTGCCGAGCAGCTTTTCGAGATTGACGCGCACCTGCTCGCGCCCGGAGGGGCCGGGATCGCGCGCAAGAATCGAGCGGGTGTCGGCGATGAACTGGTCGAGGGTGTAGGCCATAACATTACTCCCTGGCGAGGATGTCATGGCCTAGTTTTGCGCAAGTCACGCCGGAGTGCCAGCGACCCAGTCGTTTCCCTCCTTGTCATGGCCGGGCTTGACCCGGCCACCCCGCTTAGGTGAGCAAAGCCATGCCTTCCCAAACGGGATCGCCGGGCCTGGGCGCTTGCGCGCCGGCCCGATGATGACTTCTTAAAGCATGATTGCTTTGGATTGAATCGTCTCAATGTCTTCGGCGTCGCCCGCGGGCTTGACCCGCGGGTCCATCTCCTTCGCAAAGATGGATTGCCGGATCAAGTCCGGCAATGACGCTGCGGCGAGCGGCGCTTCCGTTTTAAGCGATCATGCCTTAGAAACTCGGCCTCATCACATCACCTTCTTCATCCGGCCCCAACTCTTGATCGCCGACCAAATGCCGCGCTCGAGACGAAAGCGGTCGATCGGCGCCGACGATTTGATCGCGCTGATGCGATAGAGCCCGACGCCGGTCCACTGGAAGCCGCATTTCTCCAGCACGCGGCGCGAGGCCGGGTTGGTGACGCGCGCGCCCGCGTTAAGCGCGCGATGGTCCAAGTCGGTGAAAGCGTAATCGACGACCGCGTGCAAGGCTTCCGTCGCGAAACCTTTGCCCCAATAGGGCGCGCCCAGCCAATAGCCGAGCTCCGGCTGCTTATCGAGCGTGGTTATCCCGCACGCGCCGATGATGTCGTCCTGCAGCGTGATCAAAAATACGACCTCGCCACCGGCGATGTTCGCGCCCGCGATGAAGTCGTTGGCATCCGCCAACGTATACGGGTGCGGAATGCGCGCGGTGTTCTCGGCAATGCGTTTGTCGTTGGCGAGCAACGCTACCGTTTTTGCGTCCTCGAGGCGCGGCGCGCGCAACGTGAGCCGTTTGGTCTCGAGGACGGGAATACTTTGTTCTCGGAAGCTCTCTCTCGGTCGTTCTTCCAGCAAAGTCATGGCACGGGCTCCAGGGTTAAAAAAGCGAGAAGGGGAGCCGGCATCCCGTCTCCCCTTCTCAGAGCCCACTGAGCCCCGCCGGTTTGACTGAATGCCGGCGGACCTCGATTTGGTTCCACCGTCTACTCGGCCGCTGCCTCCGTCATCGGTACGACAGATACGTAGGTGCGGCCTTTGGTTTTCGTTGCGAACTGAACTTTTCCGTCAATGAGTGCGAACAGCGTGTGATCCTTGCCCATGCCGACGTTATGGCCGGCGTGCCATTTGGTGCCGCGCTGGCGCGCAAGGATATTGCCGGCGAGAACGATCTCGCCCGCGTAATTCTTCAGGCCGAGGCGCCGGCCCGCCGAGTCGCGGCCGTTGCGCGAAGATCCGCCTGCTTTCTTATGAGCCATCGCTCTGCTCTCTCGAATTCTCTTACTGTGTACACCGATTCCGTGAAGGAATCATCTCACTTCTTTTTGCCTTTTGCGGCCGGCTTTTTTGTGGCCCGCGCCGCGGGCTTTTTGGCCTTCTTCTTCTCGGCGGGCTTCGCTTCGGCGGCTTCGCCTTCAGGGGCCGGCTTGGGTTCCTTCTTCGGCCTGGGCTTCGCCTGTTTCGAAGGCTTGGCGCCGCCGGTGAGGATTTCGGTGATGCGGATCACCGAAAACTGGTGGCGATAACCGCGCTTGCGCCGCGAATTCTTGCGCCGCCGCTTCTTGAAAGCGATCACCTTGTCGCCGCGCGTGTGCTGGAGCACTTCGCCGGCAACGGTTGCACCCGCGACGGTCGGCGTGCCGATCTCCGGCGTATCGCCGCCCACGACCAACACCTCGCCGAATTCGACGATCTCGCCGGGCTGGCCGTTCACCCGGTCGATCCGGATCACGTCCTCGGGGACAACGCGGTATTGCTTGCCGCCCGTTTTGATGACTGCGAACATCGTTTTTCCCTTGTGTTCGTTTCCGGCACTCGGGACTTTCCGGGCCGGCTTCTTCCAGTCTGTTTTCGATTGTTTTTCAGGGGCTTAATTGCCCCTCAAAAAGCACCGCGGACCGAAAGGTCCGCGCGCGGGATGCTTATGACGGGGAAACGCGCGGGCTGTCAAGGAAGGCAGCCGCTCGCTAAGGTTTGGACAGGCGCGGGGCCATGCGCCAGTCATGTCGGGGGTTCATATGACCGAGCTTACGCGCGAGCCAAAACCGCTGCTGCCGTTTCTTGAGCCGTTCTATGCGGCCGTCATTCCGTTGACCTGGCCGCTGATCCGGATCGCAGTCGGCTGGAATCTGATCGTGCACGGGTGGGGCAAGGTGCTGCGCGGGCCGGCGGCGCAAGCGATTAACCTCACGCATGACGGCTTTCACCAAGGCGTTCCGCTTGCCGTGCTGCTGACGATCGTGGAATTCGTCGGCGGCATCTGTATCGCGCTCGGCCTGTTGACGCGCTTCTTCGCCGCCGCGGTCGCGATCGAGATGGGCGTGATCACGTTCGGTCTTTATTGGGGCAACGGCTTCTCGTGGCTGCATCGCGGCTACGAATACACGCTGCTGTGGGGCTTGGTAACATTAGCCATTGCGCTGCGCGGCGGCGGCCCGTACTCGCTCGATCGAAAAATCGACCGCGAGCTTTAAACAGCTTACGTTCTAATCTAGCCTTCGGTTTTTGCTGCGGCGGTAGGGGCGGGCGCAGCGACGCTCCATGGCGCCGTTTCGTTCTCGCCGCTTTGCGCCAGCCGATAGCCTACGCCCAATTCGGTCACCAGAATGCGCGGCGAATCCGGCTTCGGCTCGATCTTCTGCCGCAGCTTGCGCATGAAAATGCGCAGATAATGCGTGTCGTTGACGTGGACCGAACCCCAGACTTCCTTCAGCAGATGTTGATGCGTGACGACATTGCCGGCGTGCTGCGCCAAAACTTGCAACAGGCGGTATTCTTTCGGAGTCAGCGTCAGCCGCTGCTCATTGAGAAAAACCGCGCGCGCGGAAAGGTCGATCGTCAACGGTCCGACCTTGACCGTCGGCTCGCCGGTTGCCGCGCGCATCTGCCGGCGCAGCGCGACGCGCACGCGCGCCAATAGTTCCGCCATGCCGAACGGCTTGACGATATAATCGTCCGCGCCGAGCTCGAGCAGATGAACTTTCTGCGCTTCGCTCGATCGCACCGACAACACGATAACCGGAACGGCCGACCAGGAGCGGATGCGCTCGATGACCTCGGCGCCGTCCATGTCGGGCAGGCCAAGATCGATGATGGCCAGATCGATCGGCTGAAGCGTCGCCATTCGGATGGCCTCGGCGCCCGTCCCGCACTCATGCACGGAAAATCCGTTGAGCTCGAAGCCGGTGCGCAGAAAGCGCCGGATCTGAACTTCGTCGTCGACGATGAGGACGATGGGGGATGGATCACTCATCTGCGTCGCTCTCCATCTGCGAAACGGTCGCCAGCGTGACCGGTAGCGCGATCGATATCGTCGTGCCGAGTCCGGCGCCGGCGCTTGCCGCGCTGATTTTCCCGCCATTGGCGCCGATAAAGGCATTGGCGATCCACAGCCCGAGCCCCGAGCCGCTGGTCGTGGCCGCGTGCCGTTCGCCGCGCGCGAAGCGATCCCACATCTTGGCCTTTTCGGCAGCGGTGAGGCCGGTGCCTTGATCGCTGACGGCCACGATCATCTGGCAGTCCTCCGCATGGGCGGTGACCTTGATCTGCGATTTCGAGGGCGAGTACTTCGCCGCGTTGTCGAAAATCTGCACCAGCGCTTGCTGCACCAAGACCGGATCGACGTGCACCAGCGGCAGGTCGCGCGGAATGTCGAGCACGAGGCGCCGCTCGCCGAAACGTTGCCGGCAACGTTCGATGGCGGAATGAATGATGTCGGCGGGATCGGCCCACTCGGCATGCGGATTGATGCCGTCGCTGCTGATGCGCGAGGCATCGAGCAAGTTCTGAATGTCGTTATTGAGGCGCTCGGCTTCGTCGCGCACGTCGTGCACCAGCGCCTTGAGCTTGCTTTCGCCCTCGAGCGCCGGCGCCGAGCTGAGCACGGTCGCCGCGCCGAGAATGGAGGCAAGCGGCGTGCGCAATTCGTGCGAAACCGAGCCGATCAGCGCCTCGCGCAATTGCTCGGTTTGCGAGCGCATGCGCGCTTCGCTGATCGCGTGCGCGACGCCGAGCCGGTCGAGCGTCGCGGTCGCGTCGGCGAGCACGGTATCGACGCGGGCGCGCAAGGCGTCGGAGCCTTCCTGCGTCTCGCGCCCGAGATTGATAGCAATCACGCCGAACTCCGGCGTTTTCGGCGAAACCGCGCGCACCAGCCATATCTCGCCGTCGTCATGCCTGACGGTAACGCCGGCGGCCGGATCGCTTTGGGTCACGGCGACGTCGGCCGCTTTAGTCAACACGGCCTCCGGCACGTGCAAGCCGGCGCGCCGGTCGCTTCCCGCGGCTTCGCGGCCGCCCGCCAGCAACACGACCTTGCGCTGCGTGACGTTGGCGAGATGATCCTCGATCGCCGCGTGAATGTCGGAGACGCCGAATGCCACGGCGAGCCGGCGCGAGAACGCATAAAGATCGCGCATGTCGATCTCGCGCTGGCGCGAGAGCTCCGCCTGCCGCTTCAGCCGCATTGCAAGCTGGCTCACCACGATGGCGACGAAGGTGAAAAGCGTGAGATTGATGATCTCGTGCGGGTCTTTGATGTGCAGGCTGTAGAGCGGCGGAAAGAAGAAGAACGCGGAGGCGAGCACGCCCGAGACAGAGGCGACGAGCGCCGAAACGATGCCCCATTGCGCCGCGGCGATAACAACCGGAATGATGAAGACGACGGAGCCGTGCGTGATGCCGGGCTGCCAAACGAGGTAATAGACGCCGGCGGTCGTGATCGCGACCAGCACCATTGTATAGGCGATATTGCGCAGTTCGGTGCGGACGGTGGCAAAATTCATCGCGCTTGCCTCAAAGGGCATCGGCCCGGCACGAGGGGCCGGCAGAATACGACGCCGAACCCTTGTTTGTCTCGGCCCGCTTGGCTACATAGCGCCGAGCCTTAATGGCGATTTTAGGCCGTTTCCAGCCTCCGGAGAGGTGGCAGAGTGGTCGATTGCACCGCACTCGAAATGCGGCATACGGGCAACCGTATCGGGGGTTCGAATCCCTCCCTCTCCGCCACTTTCACCCCGTCGAACATTCTCCGTTCGCGAGACCGTGGGTGAATTCCCCAGGAAACGCGCGACTCAGTCGCAAATCTCTGGACTGCGGCACGAGTCGATATCGCGCCTGGCGTTCTCTCTCCGCCGTTTTTCTCCCGACCTCTGGACTGAACCGGCACGAGTACGGATTATCAAGCTCCCGAAAGCACAGGGGAATTGGAAGTCTCTCCGTTCGATTTGGTAATCCCCTTCGCCGGAGCGCTCATTCGAGCCGATCCGATGGTCG
>JAICMO010000152.1 GCA_025929185.1 Pseudolabrys sp. | reverse complement strand
GAACTCATGGCGTAATTCCACACGACGCTCATCGCCGCGCCGGCAATGCCCGCGATCCACCATGTGGCATGGCCGCTGAAGAGCGTTGTCGCGATTCCGACGTTGGCGAGCGCGCCGACGCCGCAGATCGCGCAAAACGTGAACAGCCCGTACACGAATTTCCGACCGGAGAGCCGGCGGTCACGATAAGTGAGCGCGTTGTTAAGCGTGAAATTGCCGACCATGGCGGTAAGGGTTGCTACGCCCTGCGCGACCGCGAACGGCAAGCCGAAAAGATTCAATCCCGTCCACAGCGCCGTCAGGTGCGTCAGCACGCCGAGGCTGCCGACGGCCACAAACATCAGGAACCGTACCGGCACGATGTGGCCGACCGACTTGTCGGCGAGAAGCATCAGGTATTCGGTCCCGATCATCGAATCGAACTTGCTTTCGCCGAAATGCCGCGTGCGGAATTCGAAGGGTAATTCCCGCGCGCGCAGCGCTTTTGGCGCGGAGGCGAAGACATCGACAAGAATCTTGAACCCGATGCTGGAGAGATTGCGTAGCGAAGCTTGAAACGCCTCGCGGCGGATCATGAAAAACCCGCTCATCGGATCGTTCACCGGAATGCAGAGCAGTTCCCGCGCAAGCCGCGTCGCCAACGAGCTGATGCGCGCGCGGCCCTCGTCCCATTTTCCAACGCTGCCGTTTTCCACGTAGCGGCTGCCGACAACAATATCGACCGGTTCGTCCTCGAGCACGGAAAGCATTTGCGGCAGCAACTTCTCGTCATGCTGAAGATCGGCGTCGATCACAGCGATATAAGGCGCGGTGCTGGCCTGCGCGCCTTCGACCACCGCGGACGAGAGCCCCCGCCGCCCCACCCGGCTCACGAGCCGCACGCGGCGGTCGTATTGCGCGAGCCACCGCACGACGTCGGCGGTGCCGTCGCTCGAATCGTCGTCGACGACCATCATCTCCCAGTTGCGCGTGTGCAAGGCCGCGCCGAGCAGGTCGTAAAGTGGAATGATGTTGTCGCGCTCGTTGCGCGTCGGAACGATGACGGTAAGCTCGGGGCCGGGCTCGGTGTGCGCGAGGCGCTCCAGCAACGGCGCGCGGGCCGACTCGTCCACCGGCAACGGCGGTTTCTTTTCGATGCGCACGGCGGTTTCGCTCATCGGAGCACGCCCTTGTGGCCGCTGGTCGCCGCATCCGCGCGCACATGCACGACGGCGACATCGTCGGCATAAATGCGCTTCCATCCCGGCAAGCGATCGAGCAGCCCGGCGGCCGGCGTGCCCGTTTCGAGCAATGTCACGTCGATATTCGCTTCGTGCAGCAGGCGAAAGAATTCGCCCACGTCCTGCAACATGAGTGCGCGGTGATGGCGAACAACGAAGCGCTCGCCATAAAGCTCGGTACGGCCGTCGATGTAGGGCGCGACGCCGGATGCGATGAGATAGCCGCCGAAATCGTAGCTGTTCAGGATGTGCGTCTTGCCGGACGCTTTCACCGCTGCGACGGCCGCGACCGGCGCGAACCTTGGGTTCGGCCTGTAGTCCATTGTCTGCGCCGCGGCATAGCTGACCGCGCCGAGCGCAAGAAGGACGGCAAGTACCGGCAGCCAGGCGGAAGAAGCGGCGTTGCCGGCGGAGATTTTCCGGCGGCCGATCTGCGCCGCCAATGGCGCGGCGATGAACAACGGCCCGATGAAGCCCAGCACCTCTCCGTTGCGCACGTGCGCAAGCGCGATGTGCAGAAGGCCGAGCAGCAGGAGAACGCGGAGCGGCGGTAGCGTCAGGCCCCGATAAAGCGCGTAGCCAATCGCGACCAGCAGGCAGAATTCGAATCCGCCGAGGCTCGAAAAGTCTTGCGGCTGCCATTCGCCGATGAGCGATAAAGCGTCGCCGAGCCGCAGGATACGCGAGGTGGCAAGGACCGATTGCGGGCCATAGGGCGTGATGCAGCAGACCGCGAGCGCCAGCAGCGCGAACAACGCCCAGCGCGACAGCTCGCGTTGGCGCTCGGTTGCGCCGCTATGCAAAATCGCTTCGAGCGCAAGCGGCGCAATGAGCGCGATGCCGAGCACGAAGCCGCCGTGCAGGTTCGCCCACAATGTCATCAACGGCAGCAACGCGAACGACGGCGCGCGCCGCTCGTCAACCGCGCGTACGAGGCCCGCTGCCCACGCGACCATCACCGGCAAGGCGAGCACGTGGGGCCGCGCAACAAGATGCGGCGAGGCAAAAACGAAAGCGCCTAACGCCAATGTCAAAGCCGGAGATGTCGCCAGCGTTCGCCGCAGGAAGTGGATCAGAAGACCGAGGGCGCTCGCAACGGCGGCAGCGCTGAGGGCGACGACGCCGGCCCAGCCGGCAAACGCAAACGTCTGAGCGAAGATGACCTGCGCCAGCCATTGCGTCGAAATCCACGGCACGCCCGGCATGCTCGAGGAAAACGCGTCGAACCGCGGAACCGCGTGATGCCCGACGATCCAATTGCCGACGGCAATCTGCCAAAACGTGTCGGGATCGTTGAGCAGGCGCGCGCCGAGAACGAGCAGCATCAGGTAACACGCAGCCGCGCCCGCGAATGCGAGCGGCAAGCGTCGCGCCGTGTGCAGGCCCGTTTGCTCGACGAGCGAATAGGTCATGCGGCGTTGTGGTCCAGGTGGCGGCGGGCGGTGACCGCGCCAGCCCAGTAGACCGCGCAACCGATAATGGTCGGTAAATGGCGGGCGCGGCCCTGCAACCGCCGGGGGACGCTCCCGGTTTGTTCTTTGAAAACAGCCTTTTCTGCAGAGGGCCGTGCCGCTCCGGCCGGAACCGCCCTCGGTATCAAAGGTTAATTTGGGCGGTCCGCATGTTCCTGCGGACCGCCGCGCTTCGGGCGGGAGCAGATGGTCTGGCGCATCCTGATCGGTGTGATCGTTGTGATCGCCGTCGCCTTCGGCACGTTTTATGCGTGGGCGTGGCGGGGTGAAATTCCGCCGCTACAGGCGCATGACGCTTCGTCCTTCGACCCGTCCATCGTTGCGAGGGGCGCGCAGCTTGCTGCGGTTGCGAGCTGCGACGTTTGTCATACCAAGGCCGGCGGCAAACCTTACGCCGGCGGCTATCCGGTGAAGACGCCGTTCGGCACGATCTACGGCCCGAACGTCACGCCGGATCGCGAAACCGGAATCGGCACCTGGTCCGCGGTCGCATTCCGGCGCGCGATGCGCGAAGGCGTTACGCGCAAAGGCCAGCATCTCTATCCTGCGTTTCCGTACGACCATTTCACCTACGCCACCGATTCCGATATCAACGCGATCTACGCCTTCATCATGACGCGTGAGCCCGTGCGGCAGGCGAACCGTCCACCCGATATCGTCTTTCCGCTCAACATCCGTCTGTTCGCCGCCGGCTGGAAGCTCCTCTTCCTGCACCGCGGTCCATATCGAAACGAAGCGGACAAAGACGACAGCTGGGCGCGCGGCGCTTACTTGACCGTCAGCCTCGGCCATTGCGGCGCCTGTCACACGCCGCGCAACAAATTCGGCGTTGAGGAACAAAACCGTGCATTCGACGGCGGCGAAGGCGAAGGCTGGCGCGCGCCGCCGCTCAACGAAAATTCGCGCGCGCCGGTGCCCTGGACCGCGGACGCGATGTTTAACTATTTGCGCCACGGCTACGACACCGTGCACGGACACACCGCCGGACCGATGGCGAACGTCGCGCACAATCTGTCAAAAGCTTCCGAAAAGGACGTTCGCGCCATTGCGACCTACGTCACGTCGTTATCGGGCGCACGGGCCGGCGCAGCCAACCCGGAATCGATCAAGACGGCGGTAACCGCCGCAAGCAAATTGACCGCGCCGGCTTATGGCGGAACGCCTGCGCACCAGACCACCGGCAGCGCCGCCGGAAAGGACAGTCTCGGTGCAAAAATCTTCACCGGCGCGTGTGTGACCTGTCATCACAGCGGCGGCGGATTGCCGGTGTCACGCCCGATCGACCTCGGCTTGAGCACGGTAATCAACGAAGATGATCCGACCAACCTGCTGCACATCATCCTGACCGGCATTCATCCGCTGCCGGGCCGGGCCGGCCGCATCATGCCGGGATTCGAGGGCGCGCTTACCGACGCGCAGGTCGTCGCGTTGGCTGACTATCTGCGCACGCGCTTCAGTCACAGGCCGCATTGGAACACCGTCGCCGGCGCGCTCGCGAAAATTCGGCATCAGCGGCAAACGGCAGCAACGGAGGCGCCGCAATGACCGTTCTCACCGTCAACGGCAAGGAGCACAGCATCAACGGCGATCCGAACACGCCGTTGCTTTACGTGCTGCGCAACGATCTCAAGCTCAATGGCGCCAAGTTCGGTTGCGGCCTCGGCCAATGCGGGGCCTGCACGGTGCTGGTCGATCACCAGCCGGTTTATTCGTGCCTGCTGCCGATATCGGTGCTGGAAGGCCGGCAGATCACCACGCTCGAAGGGCTCGGCAAAAACGGCGAACCCAGCCCCTTGCAGCGCGCGTTCATCGAAGAACAGGCGGCACAATGCGGCTACTGCATTCCCGGCATGATCATGCGCGCGCAGGGCTTGCTCAACCGCAAGGCCGCCCCAAGCGACGCCGAGATTCGGGCGTACATGCAACCCAATCTTTGCCGCTGCGGAACGCACATGCGCATCCTGCGCGCGATCCGGCGCGCGGTGAAAGACATGCGGACGGCGCGCGCGGAGCCCGTGCGATGAATGCGCCCGACCTCCGCTTGTCGCGCCGCCTCGTGCTTGCAACCGGAGGCGCGCTGGTCGTCAGCTTTGCGCTTTTTCCGAACGCATTCGCGCAGGACGCCGGCGCGAAACCGCCCGGCGATCTCGCCAAATTCCCGATGCTCGATTCCTGGATCGCTATCGACGCGCACGGGGCGATCACCGTTTTCACCGGCAAGGCCGAGCTCGGCCAGGGAATCAAGACGGCGCTGATCCAATGCGCGGCGGAAGAACTGGACGTCGATCCATCCGCCATCACGCTCGTTACGGCGGACACCGAGCGCACGCCCAACGAAAAATACACCGCCGGCAGCCATTCCATGCAGGACAGCGGCACCGCCATTCTCAACGCGGCGGCGCAAGTGCGCGCGATCCTGATCGACCTTGCTGCCAAGCGGCTCAACATTCCGGTTGAGCAATTGCATGCAAAAGGCGGCTCGATCGTCGCCGACGACGGCCGCAGCGTCGCCTACAAGGATCTTATCAGTGGACGGGAGCTGCATCGCACTGCACAGGCAAAACCTTCCCTGAAGAATCCAAAAGATTACCGCGTCGTCGGCAAAAAATTTTCGCGCGTCGACATTCCCGGCAAGCTCACCGGAAAGCCGAGCTATGTGCAGGACTTGCGTCCCGAGCGCATGTTGCACGCACGCGTCGTACGACCGCCGAGCTACGGCGCAAAGCTCACCGACATTGACATTGCCGCGGTGGAACGTTTGCCCGGTGTCGTCAAGGTCGTGCGTGACGGAAGCTTTCTCGCGGTCGCAACGCAGGAGGAATTCCAGGCGATCAGCGCGATGAATGCGCTCGCCGACGCAGCGAAGTGGGACGAAACGGCGCAATTGCCGAAGCAAGCGGACATCTACGCTTACTTACGAAAGCTTCCGAGCCAGGACACGACCATCCTTGAGCGTGGCAACGCGGGCGAGTCCGGTGCGCGCTCCATCCGCGCGACCTATCACCGGCCTTACCAGATGCACGGCTCGATCGGCCCGTCCTGCGCGGTCGCAAAATACGAGGCGAACAAGCTGACGGTGTGGACGCATTCGCAGGGCGTTTATCCGCTACGCGATTCGCTCGCGAAAATGCTGAAAATGCCGACTAAGCAAATCCATTGCATCCACGTCGAAGGCTCCGGCTGCTACGGCCATAACGCCGCCGACGATGTTGCCGCCGATGCGGCCTTAATCGCGCGCGCGGTGCCCGGCCGGCCGGTGCGCGTGCAATGGATGCGCGAGCAGGAGCACGGCTGGGAGCCCTTCGGCCCGGCGATGCTCTCGGACATCTACGGCGCGGTCGATGCCGGCGGAAAGATCGTCGCCTGGCAATACGACGTCTGGAGCAACACGCACTCGATGCGTCCGGGCGGCCCTGGCAATCTGCTCGCCGGCCAATATGTCGCGCAGCCGTTTACGCCCGACGCGCCAAAGCCGATCCCGATGCCGGAGGGCGGCGGCGACCGCAACGCGATTCCGATCTATTCGGCGCCAAACATTCGCGTGATCAGCCATTTCATTCCGCAAATGCCGCTGCGTGTGTCGGCGCTGCGTGGGCTCGGCGCCTATCACAATGTGTTTGCCGTCGAGAGCTTCATGGACGAACTTGCCACGGCTGCGAAGGCCGATCCGGTTCAGTTTCGTCTGCGCCATCTCGACGATCCGCGCGCGCGCGACGTGATCAACAAGGCGGCGGAGGAGTTCGGCTGGGGCTTGAAGGAAAAGCTCGCGCGCGGGCACGGCCACGGCTTCGCTTTTGCGCGGTACAAGAATCTCGCCGCCTATTGCGCCATCGCGCTGGAGCTCACGGTCGAGCACGAGACGGGCGTCATCCAGCTTGGCCGCGTGGTCGCCGCGGTCGACAGCGGCCAAGCGGTGAACCCGGACGGCATTCGCAACCAGATCGAGGGAGCGATCGTGCAGTCGGCGAGCTGGACCATGCTCGAGCACGTCACGTTCAACGCGCGCGACATCACCAGCCGCGACTGGTCGAGCTATCCGATTCTCCGCTTCCCCGCCCTGCCGGTAAGCGTGGACGTGCACGTCATCGACCGGCCAGGGCAGCCGTTCCTCGGCACCGGCGAAGCAGGGCAAGGTCCGATGGCGGCGGCAATAGCCAACGGCGTCGCGCACGCGACCGGCGTGCGCATCCGCGCGTTGCCGCTCTCACCGGCGAACGTGAAGGCCGCGATCGGGATTTGAGACCGTTTCCCGGCAAATGATCTTGTTCGCCGCATCCACGATGCATCGAGCTGGTCTGGTCGCGGGTTTACGAAAAGATATGGACTTAAAATGCTCATCCACTTCGAACGATACGAACGCGCCGCAAGCTGCGATTCAACATGAAAAGAACACCAAACATGGCCTCGAATCTGGAAACTTCAGCTTTGTGGAATCGTCAAATCCGCAGTGACGCGACCTTTATAACGACGTCATCCGCCGACCCTCATCATGGAATGCCCGGGTCAAGCCCCCGGCATCACGGGTGGGTCGGCATAGCGGAACAGCATCGGCGTTGCATTGACACCCTCCGCATCGGGCATAGATTAAGCCCGTTCCTAGGGGTGCCCCGGTGCGGGCTGAGAAAAACCCTTTGAACCTGATCCGGGTCATGCCGGCGAAGGGACAGGACGCCATGCACAGCTCCCATCATCGGCCAAGTTCGCTCCGACCGGCCGTGCCCACGACGACGGCTCGTGTCGTCGGCTATAGTGGCGCCATGCCGGACAAGGAGCAGGCCATGAATAAACCTGTCATCGGCGCGGAGCGCGTGACGAGCACGCGATTCGCGTTCCTGATGAAGAAACGCGACGTTCCGGTGGAAACGGCGCAAGCGATCGCGCGGCTGATCGGGCCGGTGTTTTGCGCTATGGGCATCGGTATGCTGGTGAGTCCGGCCACCTATCACGAATTGGCGCGGCAATTCCTGACCGGCTACACCTTCATCTATTACTCGGGCGTTTTGATCCTGCTCGCCGGTCTCCTCATCCTCAATGCGCACCATGTCTGGACGCGCGATTGGCGCATTTGCGTCACGCTGCTCGGCTGGTTTTTCGCCTGCGCCGGATCGTTTCGGCTCATCGCCCCACAGTTCGTTTCCCAAGTTGGCGGGGCGATGATCATGAGCGGCAGTTTTTTCGTCGTCGCCGGAATCGTTTTCCTCGCGCTCGGCTCCTTTCTCACGTTCAAAGGCTATGCGGCTTAAGCGCCGCCTCTCGTTACGGAGAAACGACAATGAACAAACCCGTCGTACCCGCCGATCTCGTCACGCCGAAGGTAACGACCGGCGCGCTGCCGGCTTCGCGCAAGATTTATTCGACGCCGGAGGCCGCGCCCGATCTGCGCGTGCCGCTGCGCGAGATTGCGCTCGACGCGTCCTCGGGCGAGCCGCCGCTGCCGGTCTACGACACGACCGGCGTCTATACCGATCCGAACGTCACGATCGATGTGGAGAAAGGTCTTTCACGCACGCGCATCGAATGGGTGAAGGAGCGCGGCGGCGTTGAGGAATATGAAGGGCGGCCGATTCAGCCGGTCGACAACGGCAATGTCTCCGGCAAACATTTGGCGCGCAATTTTCCCAACACGCCGAAGCCCTGGCGAGCTTCCGAGTCATTCCGGGGCGCGGCTGGAGGCCGCGAACCCGGAATCCAGAACCAAGCCCAGAGCCAGCATCTGGATTCCGGGCCCGGCGCTGCGCGCCGTCCCGGAATGACAGCGGATCGTGCAGACTCGCCCTCTCTTTCTTCACCCTCCCCGCTTTCCTCTTGTTCACCTCGCCCCAATTCTTCTTCTCACCTCCCCCTGCAAGGGGGAGGTCGGCCGGCACCGCCGGCCGGGTGGGGGTCG
>JAICMO010000087.1 GCA_025929185.1 Pseudolabrys sp. | reverse complement strand
TGCGGAAGGCGAAGCATGGAGCCGGCTCGCGAATGATGTGCTGCTCGACGCAGCAAAAGCAACGCCGCAATTCGTCCCACTCGCGACCCTGCCCTTGCAGGATGGCGCGCGCGCTGCGGCAGTATTGAAAGATGCGGTGAAGACCGGCATGCGGGGCGCGATGATCGGCACGCTGCCGCGCGGGGCGGGCAGCACGCTCGATCATGCCGATCTCGACCCATTCTGGGCAGCCGCCGACGGGACGGGCGCAGTCATTCACATTCATCCGAGCTTCGACGCCGGCGACGTGCGCGTGAACGACTTCGGCCTCGCCAACGGTCTCGGCCGCATCACCGACGCAGTGATCGCGGTCGCCCGGCTCATAAGCAGCGGCCATGTGACGAAATACGCGAACGCCAAATTCTTCGTGCCGATGGGCGCGGCCGGCTTGCCGTTCGTCATCGGCCGGCTCAAGCGCAACGCGGCCATCACCAAGGGAGTCGCCGATCCGGTGGAAGGGCTGGCGCGGCTCTACACCGACACGATCGTGCACGATGCGCGGGTGCTGAAATTCGTCATCGACATGATCGGCGCCGACCGCATCATGATGGGCTCGGACATGCCGTTTCCGATCGGCGATACCGAGCCGATGCGCATTGTTGCCGACGCCGGGCTCAAGCCCGACCAGGCCGCCTCGATCAACGGGACATTGGCCGCGGCACTGTTTGGGATAAAGTAGGCGAAAATGGCTTCGCCCCAACAAGAAGCCAAAATGTGGAGGAGCACGATGAGACGGAATTCATTCGTTCAGCGGCTGGTTGCGTTCTGCGCCGCCGCTCTGCTCAGCGTTGCCACGGCAGCGCCCGCCGCCGCGCAAGCGCCCGAAAAACTGACAATCGTCATCTTCAGCTTCCCGTCGCTCGGCGCATTCATGCCGCCGGTGATCAAGGGCAAGAAGCTCGACATCGCAAACGGCCTCGACATCGATTTCGTCGAGCGCACGCCGACGGCCTACGCCAACGAGTTCAATTCCGGCGAGTTCAAGGTCGGCGGCAGCGGCGCGCTGCTGACCGTCGGGCTGGCAGACGTGCGCGGCGTGAAGGCCACATACCTATTCAACCTGTTCGATTACTGGGGCGCGGTGGTGACCTCGCGCGCCGGCATCCAGTCGCTCAAGGACCTCGAAGGCAAGGAGCTCGCCGCCGCGCGCGCCACGACGAACTACGTCATGTTCGAGTTTTTCGCCAAGAAGCAAGGCGTCGATCTTTCCAAGCTCAAGGTCGTCAACACCGCGACTCCGGGCCTGGTCGGCTACGCGGTCGCCGACCGTGCCGATGCCGTGGAGTTGTGGGAGCCGGCGTACACGCTGCTCAAGGCGCAAAAGCCCTCGGTGCGCATGCTCGACATGAGCATCGAGAAAACCTGGAACGCGTTTGCCGGCGGGCAAATCCCCTATCTCGGCGTCGCCGCGCACAGCGATTGGGCTGAAGCGCATCCGGACACCGTGAAGAAACTTTACGCGACCTACAAGGCGGCGGGCGATTACATCGCCAAGCACCCGGAGGAATCCGCCGCGCTGATCGCGCCGAAATCGACTGCCGCCGTTCGCGCGGCCGTCGTATCGCTGATCAAGGCCAACGACCGGCTCGGCATGGGTGTCGTACCCGCCGGCAAAATCGCCAAGCAGATCGAGGCCGTGTTCAAGGCGGGCGCCGACGTCGGTTATCTCAAGTCGATGCCGTCGAAGAACGCGATCTACACCAAATCGATGCAATGACGCGCGCGCGGTCGATCCGCTTTCTGCAAGCCGCCGCCGGGCTATTGATTCTGGCGGCGGCGTGGGAGATCGCGTCGTTTTTCGTGCCGCACTTCATCTTCCCGCCCGTTCCCGCAATCATCGCGCGCACCGTCGAGATCCTCATCACCGGCTCCTTGTTGGCCGATGTGCTGACCACGGCCGCGCGCATCTTCGCCGGGTTGATCGGCGCCTTCCTGTGCGGTTGCATCCTGGCGCTGGCGATCGGCCGCTCACGAGCGATCGAGAATCTGCTCACGCCGGTGCTGACGTTTTTCCAGGGGATTCCGGCGCTTTCTTGGGTCGTCTTCGCCATCATCTGGTTTCACGGCACCGAATTTCGCATTTTCTTCATCATGGTGATGACGACACTGCCGGCGTTCACGTTCCAGATTCTCGACGCCTTCCGCTCGATGTCGAAAGACTTGCTCGAGATGACGCTGTCGTTCAGGCCGAGCCGGGCGATTCTGTTTCGTTTTCTGATTGTGCCGACGATCGTTCCCGGCATCCTCACCGCGTTCAAGGTCAACCTCGGCAATGCGGCCCGCGTGGTGGTGGTCGCGGAGTTGGTCGGGGCGACCGGCGGCGTCGGCTATGAGCTTTTGCGCCAGCAGCAGTTGTTCGACATGGCGGGCGCCATGGCCTGGACGTTGCAACTTGTGCTGTTCGTGCTGATTTTTCAGCAGATCATCACGCTGATCGAAACGCGCGTGCTGCGCTATCGCGCGGTGGCGGAGCGTGCGATCTAGGTCATGGCGGACGACGCCGTCATCCGCTTTCGCGACGTGAGCAAGATTTTTTCACGTCCCGACGGACGCGGCAATTTCACAGCGGTGGACAGGCTGTCTTTTGCGATCGAGAAGGGCGAAATCGTCGCCGTGCTCGGCAAAACCGGCTGCGGCAAGTCGACGATGTTCAACATCGTCGCCGGCCTGATCGAGGCGACCGCGGGCCAGGTGTCGGTCATCGGCCATGACCCGTTTCGCGAGTTTGCGTTTTTTCGCGGCAAGATCGGCATTGTGTTCCAGAACGACCGGCTGATGCCGTGGCGCACCGCGTTCGAAAATGTTTTGCTGGGGCTGCAAATCCTCGACGTTGACGCAAGCAAGTCGAAAGAGATCGCAATGCGCTGGCTCGCGCGGCTCGGGCTCACCGGCCACGAAAACGACTACCCCCACGCGCTTTCCGGCGGCATGCGGCAGCGCGTGTCGATTGCGCGCGCTTTCGCCGTCGATCCGGAAATCCTGTTGTGCGACGAACCGTTCTCCTCGCTCGACGAGATGACCGCGCGCGACCTGCGTGCCGAATTCGTGCGCCTAGTGCGGCAGAACGGCAAGACGGCCGTGTTCATCACGCACCAGATCAACGAGGCGATGGAGATCGGCGACCGCGTGCTGGTGTTCCACCGGCCGGCGCGCATCGCTTACGAAGCGCAGATTGCGGGCAATGCTGACGATGCGGGGCGGCAAAGAATTCGCGACGAAATCTTGCGCGTTCTTTCACTCGAAAGTGCACCGGCATGACGGATAGCGAGCCGCTCGATAATCCATTCTGGACGTTCACGCTTGCGGTCTATGGCAGTCCAGGCGTTGCGCCGGAATGCCTTAGCTTGCAGGACCGCTACGAACTCGATGTCAATCTGTTGCTGCTTGCCGCCTATGCGGGCGCGGTCGACAGCGTCACCATAAGCATTGAAGACATTTCCGCCGCATTCGAGACGATCGCGCAGTGGCACAGCGATGTCGTGCGCTCGCTGCGCGAGGCGCGCCGCGCGCTCAAGCCCATGAGCGAAGATCAGGCCGATCCGCTGCGGGCCGCCGCTTCCGCGCTGCGCACGCAAACGCAGAAGGCCGAGATCGATGCGGAACGCATCGAGCAGGCGATGCTGTGGGCCTGGATGCAGCAACATTTAGCGGAAAGGCCGCGTGGCAACCGCGAGACGGCGCTGGCTGCCAATCTCACCGCCGTGCTCGCGTTCTACCGTGCCAATGCAAGCGAAGAGCATGCAATGCCGAAATTGCGCGAAGCGGCGCTGCGGTACATGACAAGTCGATCAGCGAATGATCTCTGACCGTCATCCTGGGGTGCGAGCGAGCATTGGCGAGCGAGCCTCGAAGGATGATGGGCGATGAATCACGGGCCGATCATCCTTCGAGGCTGGCCTTCGGCCAGCGCCTCAGGATGACGGATCAAGACCTATTCCCGTTCCCATCGCGATCCGGGCGGAACTTGGTTTCCGGCTTCAAACCCTTGCGGCGCTGCTTCTCGCTAATCTTGCCGTTGTCGAGATACCGCCCGTCCGCCGCGCGCTTGGCCGCCTCATCCCACTGCGGCAGCCAGTCGCCGAGCGAATAACCGAACCACGGCGCCTGCGGCCGCAACGGCCCGAGGTCGAGCTCCTGCCAGATCGCCTTGGCGCGCTCCATGTATTCCTTCTTCGGCAACGCCAGCGGCGGCAGGTCGGCTTTCATGGTGGCGTCCATGAGCAACGTCGAATCTTCTTCCTTGTCGTGCTCGCGCTTCGGCCCATGGCCCTGCCCGCGATGCGGCACCACCTGCACGTCCTCGACCGGGTTCATGCGATAGGCCATCGCCCAGAGCAGCGCGTCGGCATTGTCGACATCGATGTCATCGTTGACGGCGATGCAAATCTTGCCGCAGTCGCCTTTGAAGAACGCGGCGCCATGGAGCGCTCGCCACACTTCTGTGCGGGAGGTGCCTTTCTCCAGCGTCACCACCGTGACGCGCAAGAGACCGGTGAGTGGCTCGTGCAGCGCGACTTTCTTCACGCCGCGGATGCCGAGCGTATTGCGCAAATGCGACGTGAACAGGGGCTCGTAGGCGACGCGCTTGATGACGCTCGATTCCGAGGGCGCGACCTGGCTGATGTAGGACGGGATGACCGGGTCCTTGCGATGCGTGATCGCGGTCACGCGCATCGGCATGTTGAATTCTTCCAACGCGACGTGCCCGTGCGACTCCCCGAACGGCGCTTCCGGCTCGAGATACTCGGTGTCGATCAGCCCCTCGATGACAAGCTCGGATTCCGCCGGGATCGTCAGATCGACCGTGCGTGCGCGCGCGATGTTGATCGGCCCGCCGGCAAGCCCGCCGGCAACGGTGATCTCGTCGACGCCGATCGGCAGCTTCTGCGGACCCATGAAGGCGACCAAGGGCGGGCAGCCGAGCACGATCGCGCAGGGCATCGGCTCGCCGCGCTTCTGATATTTCAGATAATGCTGGTAGCCGCCGGCGCCGCCGACGCGCGTCGCCATGCGCACCACGAGGCGGTCCGGCGCCTTCAGCGCCGCGCGATAGGTGCCCATGTTCTGCACACCGGTTTCCGGATCGCGCGTAATGACGTTGGTCGCGGTCAGCGTCGGCGCGCTGTCGAAGCCGGGCGTCGAGATCGGAATCGGCAACTTGTCGAGGCCGTTGCCTTCCTGCTTCAGCGCGTCGCCTTCAATGATGACTTCGTGACAGACCGCGTCATTGACGAGCCGCGGCTCGACCGGATTGGCGATTGCGTGATCCCACTTCGCCTGGATTTGATCGAGCGGCGCGCCCATGCCGACGCCGTAGATGGTAGGATTGGCCGCCACCGCGCCAACCACGACCGGGATGTCGTATGTGCGGCCGAGGCCGTCGGTGACGTTGGTGAACAGGAACGCCTTGCGATCCGCCTCCTCCATGCCGCCGACGAATTGCCAGCGCACCAGCGGATGCATTTCCGCATCCTTGTCGATCTTGCGGTCGATGCGCCGCAGCAGGCCGCGCTTCTCCAGTTCGGCGATGTGCTCGTGCAGATCGGGATAGCTTCGCGGCGCGGCGCTCATTCCAAATTCCTACTCTTCGCTCTCGTTGGACGGCGGCGAGCGCCAGCGCTTCACCAGCCCGCTGTCGATGTCGAACAAATCGAGACAGCGGCCGACCGTCTGATTGACGATGTCGTCGATCATCTTCGGCTGATGATAGAAAGCCGGCACCGGCGGCATGATGATGGCGCCGTTCTCCGTCGCTGCCAGCATGCTCTTGAGATGACCGGCATGGAGCGGCGTTTCGCGCACCATCAGCACCAGGCGGCGGCGCTCCTTCAAGATCACGTCGGCGGCGCGGCTCAAAAGATTGTCGGTGGTGCCGTAGGCGATCTCGGAGAGCGTACGGATCGAGCACGGCGCGATGACCATGCCGCGCGTCTTGAACGAGCCGCTTGATATCGAAGCGCCCACATCGCCGTTGGGATAAGCAACCGTCGCCAGCGCGCGCACGTCGTTGGCACTGAGGTCCGCTTCCGCTTTAAGCGTCAGCGTTGCCGATTTCGAAATAATGAGATGGGTCGGAATGTCGAGGTCGCGCAGGGCCTGCAACAGCCGCACGCCATAGATCGCGCCGGATGCGCCGCTGATACCCACGATAAGAGGTAGCGCCATGCCGCGGCCCCTGCCCTGATCCATGCCGGTCCCTAGCATAAATGCTACGGTCGGCGGGCACTATCTCCCGCGGGCAAATCCTCTTGGTTGTAAAGGTTTAGGACGGTTTAGGCCTGGACGGCGGCAGCACTTGCCCGCTGGCGCAGTTGACCGGCAAAGACCTGGCCCAGCATCACCAGCACAGGACCTTCCGGAGCGGCGTCGGCAAGCGTGCGCGGAAGCTCCGAGGCGCTAGCCGCAATAACTTGCTGATCGGGCCGCGTCGCGCGTGCAACGACAACCGCGGGCGTCCGCGGATCGAGCCCCTGGGCGATCGCCTTCTTGACCAGCGCCGCGAGCGTGCGCACGGGCATGTAAATCGCCGTGGTGGTGGCAGGATCGGCGAGACTCGTCCAGTCGATGTCGGAAGGCAGCGCGCCGTTCCGCGCGTGGCCGGTGACGTATTGCAGGCGGCGGGCGTGATCGCGCTCGGTGAGCGGAACGCCGAGGCGGCTCGCCGCGCCTTGCGCGGCGGTGATACCGGGCACGATTTCAACCGCGATGCCGGCGGCGCGGCAGGCGGCGATCTCCTCGCCAGCGCGGGCGAAGATCGTGGGATCGCCGCCTTTGAGGCGCACGACGCGCTTGCCGGATTTAGCCAGATTGACCATCAAGGCGTTGATGTCGTCCTGCTTGCAGGAAGGCCCGTAGCCGCTTTTGCCGACCAACATCTTCTTCGCCTCGCGGCGGGCAAAGTCGAGAACGTCGCGTGAAACAAGGTCGTCGAACAGAATCACATCGGCGGATTGCAGCGCACGCACCGCGCGCAGCGTCAACAACTCCGGATCGCCGGGGCCGGCGCCAACGAGCGTGACCGAACCGCTTTCAACCGCGGCACCAAGCCCACGCACCTCGGCGAGGAAGTGCAGGAAGTCGCTGTCGGTCGGCGCCCTTTCCGGATTCGCTACCGCATGCGCCGTAAACACCTGCCAGAATTTGCGGCGCGCCGCGAACGAAAGCTCGGTTGACTTCAGCATCGTGCGCCAGCGCGCGGCGGCTTTCGCCCATAGCGCAAAACCTTGCGGCAAGAGTGCTTCGAGTTTGGCGCGGATTGCTTGCGCAAACACGGGCGCGGCGCCGTCGGTCGAAATGCCGATGACCAGCGGCGAGCGATTGACGATCGAGCCGAAAGAAAAATCGCAGAACGCCGGCTTGTCGATCGTATTGACCGGAACCCCGGCGGCGCGCGCGGCCTTGGCGAATTCGGCGGCCTGCCCATCATCGCCAAAGGCGCCAATGACGATGGCGGCATCGGCTAAATCGGTCGAAGTCCAGCCGCGCCGATGAATGACGATCTCGCCACGGGGCGGATCGGAGGCAACCAGCAGCATTTCGTCGGACGGCTCTTCGACAAAAACATCAACGTTTGCGCCTGCCGCCGACAACAACTCCGCTTTCCACGCTGCGGCGGCATTGCCGCCGGCGATCACCGCGCGCTTTCCTTCCAACGCGAGAAATACCGGCAGACGTGCCAGAGGCTCCATGCGCGCGGGACGCACTTCCGATGGGCGGCGTGCGCTGCTCATGCTGTCCTCTTGGCGCCCACGTCTTTGTGGAAATCGAGGCCGTTGACGGTCTTCGCCACGAAACCGGCGCGGACGGTGAAATCACCGAAGCGCTCACCCTTTTGCCGCTCTTTGGCATATGCCGCGAACACCGGATCGAGAGCCGCGACGATTGCCTCACCGTCGAGATCCTCGCGATAAAGCTTGTTCATGCGCGAGCCGTCAAAGGCGGCGCCGAGATAAAGATTGTAGCGGTCGGGGCCTTTGCCGACCAAGCCGATCTCCGCGATGTAAGGCCGCGCGCAGCCGTTCGGGCAGCCGGTCATGCGCAGCGTAATGTTTTCATCGGCGAGCCCGTATGCCGCAAGCCGCTCCTCGATCTTGGTTACAAGGTTCGGCAGATAGCGCTCGCTTTCCGCAAGCGCCAATCCGCACGTCGGCAGCGCGACACACGCCATGGAATTGCGGCGTAGCGCGGTGGCGTTTTCCGCCATGCGGTGATCGGCGACGAGCCTTTCGATCGTTTCCCTGTTCTCGGGAGCAATGTTCGCGATGATCAAATTCTGATTCGGCGTTATCCTGATTTCACCGTCGTGCGCTTCGGCGACCCGACGCATGCCCGTGAGCAGCCGACGCCCATCCGGAAAATCGCGCAGCCGGCCGTTCTCCACGAACAGCGTCAGGTGGTGCTTGCCGTTCTCGCCTTCCGTCCAGCCGTAGCGATCGCCATTGGAGGTGAACTTAAAGGCACGCGCTTTCTCCAGCGGCCCGCCGGCGCGTTTCGCGATCTCGGCGCGGAACACATCCACACCATGGTCGTCGAGCGTGTATTTGAGCCGCGCGTGCTTGCGGTTGGAACGGTCGCCCCAGTCGCGCTGGATGGTGCAGACGGCTTCGGCGACCGCAAACAAATCATTCGGCCGGCAGAAGCCGAGCACATCGCCGATGCGCGGATAAGTTTCCGGCTCGCCGTGCGTCATGCCCATGCCGCCGCCGACGGTGACATTCCAGCCTTCGATCGCGTTCTTCTTGCCGACGATGGCGATGAAGCCGAGGTCCTGCGCGAACACATCGATGTCGTTCGACGGCGGCACCGCGAAGCCGATCTTGAATTTGCGCGGCATGTAGGTCTTGCCGTAAATGGTCTCGACGTCGTCGCGCTCGCCCTCGCCGGCGACCTTCTCGCCATCCAGGAAGATTTCGTAGTAGGCGTGCGTCTTCGGCTTGAAATGCAGCGAGGTGCGGCGCGCGATATCGTAAACCACGGCATGGATTCTCGACTGATGCGGGTTCGACACCGCCATCACGCCGCGGGTGTCGTCACCGCAAGCGGCAATCGTATCGAGCGCGACCTGATTGATCCTTTTCAGCACGGTCTTGACGTTGAACTTCAGCACGCCGTGCATCTGAAAGGTCTGCCGCGTGGTCAGCCGCAACGTTTCGCCTGCGTAGCTGCGCGCGACCTCATCGAGCGCGAGCCACTGCTGCGGCGTGATGACCCCGCCCGGCAGGCGGATGCGAATCATGAAGCCGAAGGCTTTCTCCAGCTTCTTCTTTGTGCGCTCCGGCCGCAGGTCGCGGTCGTCCTGGAGGTACATGCCGTGAAACTTAAGAAGCTGCGCGCTGTCCTCGGTCACGCCGCCGGTGAGCGGATCGGCCATGTCTTCCGCAAGGTTGCCGCGCAGGTAATGACTGCGCGCCTTGAGGTGCTCCATCGAGGAGAGTTCTTTGTCGGGCATCGTGATTTCTCTTGTCCCGGACGCGGTGCAGCGCGCCAGCGATTCACCGCAGATCCGGGACCGTTAAGGATTCGGAATTTGTGCGGTCCCGGGTCTGCAGCGCACCACTTTGTGCTGCGCTGCGCCCGGGACACATGGAAGCAAGGCCATCAATACGTATCCGTCAGGTACCGCTTGTCGCGTTCGAGCGCGGCGACCGCCTGCTCCGCCGTTTCCGGCGCGATGCCCTTCACGTCTGCATAAACGTGCACCAGCGTCGCCCGCACGTCTTTCGCCATCGATTTGGCGTCGCCGCAGACATAGAACGTCGCGCCACCATCGAGCCACTCGATCAGACCGCGGCGCTGCTCCCACATCTTGTGCTGCACGTACACTTTTTCCGGCGTGTCGCGCGAGAAGGCGACGTCCATGCGGGTGAGCGCGCCGTCCTTCAACGCCTCCTGCCAGTCGAGCTGGTAAAGAAAGTCGTGCGTGAACTGCCGGTCGCCGAAGAACAGCCAGCTTCGCCCGGTCGCGCCGGTTGCACGGCGCTCTTGCACGAAGGCGCGGAACGGCGCGACACCGGTGCCGGGGCCGACCATGATGATGTCGCGATCGGGCGCCGGCAGCGCAAAGTGCCGGTTGGGCCTGAGCTTCACGCGCACGCGGCCGCCTTTCTTCAGACGTTCGGCGATGAAGTTGGAGGCAACGCCTTTGCGCGCGCGACGATGCGTCTCGTAGCGCACTGCCGATACCAGGAGGTGCGCCTCGTCACCGACCTCGCGGCGGGACGACGCAATCGAATAGGCGCGCGGCGCGAGCGGACGCGTGACCGCGCGCAGATGATCCGCCGTGAGGGCGATCGGGAACGTGGCGATCAGGTCGATCAATTGACGACCGGCGATCCACTCCTTTGCTTGTCCGTCCGCGATCAGCGCCTTGACATATTGATGGCCAGTTTGCGCCGCGTAAGTTTCGATCGTCTTGAGCGACAGCGTGGTCACGTCGCGCGACTTGATTAAATCATTGCGTAGCTTGTCGTCTGCGGACAAACCGGCGAGCTTCAACAGCTCGTCAACGTAAGCCGGATCGTTCTCGGCATAGACATCGAGCGAGTCGCCCGGCTCGTAGGCCGGCGCCGCGCCATCGAACGACAATGCAAGATGGATCGTCTCTTTATCCGAACGGGACGAATTCAGATTAAGATGCTCGGTAATCTCCGCCTCGACGATGTCGAGGTTGGGCGGCGCCGCCGGCTTGGTGAAGTCGACCTCGATGACCTTGCTGTTCGCCGCATCGGCGGGCGCAAACGTCTTCACCGTCTCGGCGATCCACTTGCCGGCGGGCTCGGCGAAATCGAGATCGCAATCGACGCGATCCGCGACCCGCCTGGCGCCGAGTTTTCCCAGACGCTCGTCCAATTTCTTGCCGATCGCGCAGAACTCGACATAGGCGGTATCGCCGAGCGCGAGCACGCCGAATTCGACCCCTTCCAGGCGCGGCGCGCGGTCGCTCATCAACTCGTTGAAGGCGCGCACGGCGCGAGCGGGCGGATCGCCCTCGCCCCAGGTCGCGGCGATCACGACCAGCCGTTTGATCGCCGGCAGCGTCGCGAGATCGAGGTCGGCCATGTCGATGAGCGTCGGCTTCAGCGCGTTCTTCCGCGCGGCTTTGGCAAAATCGTTCGCCAGCCGCTCGCAATTGCCGGATTCGCTTGCGTAAAGGACCGTGATCGGCTCGGCCGGCCGCGCTGGCGCGGCCGTCTGGGCCGCTCCGCCGGCGGCCGACTCCAGGCCCGCCAAAAATCCGGCGAGCCAGGCGCGCTGGGTCGCAGTGGCCGGACCGACCACGCGGTTGAGCAGCGCGATTTCCTCGTCGCCGAATGGCGCAGTCTTCGGGATGGTGGGATGGCCGGCCATGGTCCGCCTCACCCCGCGCGGAACACGAGCCGGCCGGCGGCGCGAGTCAGTGGAAGGGGCATGGAAACGGCTCCGGGCACGTGAACAGGAGCCGTTTAATAGGAGATTGTTCTGTTTAAGCGCAACAAGCGGGGCAAAATAAGAAAATTCTTTTATCCTCTGTTTTTTGACAACAGGTCTATGCCAAAAACGGCCTTTCTCATGGGACTGGCAGTCCGGCTGCACCGAGCCCATAACCGCGGAAAACCGCTGCAAAATCGGTCTCAAGGAGACAGCCTCTTAATAGACGTCCTGCTGATAGCGGCCGGATTTCTTGAGCTCGGCGACGAAGGCGACGGCCTCGTCGGCGCTGCGGGCGCCGTGCTTGGCAACGACATCGACCAGCGCGCGCTCGACATCCTTCGCCATGCGCAGCGCATCGCCGCAGACATAGACGTGCGCCCCATCGGCGAGCCACGCCCACAGATCACGCCCGACCTCGCGCATCCGGTGCTGCACGTAAATTTTTTCCTCGGCATCGCGCGACCAGGCGAGCGTCAGCCGGGTCAGCAGGCCGGACGAACGCATCCCGATCAGTTCTTTCTCGTAGAAGAAGTCGTAGTTGCTGTGCTGGTGGCCGAAGAACAGCCAGTCGCGACCCGTCGCGCCGATTGCGGCGCGCTCCTGGAGGAATGCGCGGAACGGCGCGATGCCGGTGCCCGGCCCGATCATAACAATCGGCGTCGCGGCGTCGGCGGGCAGTGCAAAGTGCTGCGCCTTTTGAATGTAAACCTTGAGTGGCGCACCGGTCGCGACACGCTCGGCCAGGAACGTGGACGCAACGCCCAGACGCGTGCGGTTTGCAACGTCGTACCGCACCGCATCGACCGTGAGCGAGACGCGGCCCCGATTGCATTTCGGCGATGACGAAATCGAATAGACGCGCGGCTGCAAGACGTCGAGCGACTCGATGAACGCTTCCGGATCGGGTCGAATGCCGGGAAATTTTTGCAAGGCGGCGAGCACGTCGAGCATCGCGGCATCGCCGTCCGGATCGGCGCCGGATGCGAGCGCTTTCGCTTTTTGCCGACGGTCGCCGCCGGTCAGATAGAAAATCAACTGAAACAACATGTCCGGCGCAGGCGAGAGCGATATGCCGTCCATGAGCACCTCGCGCAACGTTCGATCCGCGATGGGAAAATCCGGCGGCGCATGCAGAGCCCTGAGTACCGCGTCGACAAGCTCTGGATCGTTCTTCGGATAAATGCCGAGCGAATCGCCAACGGCGTAATCGATAGCGCTTTCGGCGATGTCGATCTCGATGTGCCAAGTGTCCTTCGCAGATCCAGGCTTGCTCAACCTTTCGCGCGAAACGAACGTCGCCTGCACCGGCTTGTCGCGCGAGAAGCCAAGCACGGGCACGGGGGCGGCCCTTGCCGGTTCATCCGCGGGCTCTGTGGAAGCGGGCAAAGGCTCAGCCTGAGCATCAAGCTCCTGATAGAGATGCTTCAAGATGCGCGCAGTGTCCTTGCCGCCCGGCACGCACAGGTTCAGGCGCTCTTCCTTCCGCGAGAAAATCGCTTCGGAATAATCGCGGCAATTGTAGCCGCACTGGCCGCAATCCTGCTGCGCCATCGCCGCCATCATGCGGCGGCGCAGCGGCTTGCCCTCGGCAAGCTTCATGCGCTCGGCCAGCGGCAGCGTCTGGTCGTGCCATGGCGCGCCGTCGTCGATTTCGGCTGGGCCTTCCGATGCATCGCCAGCGAAACCCGGCAACAACTTCGCCACGTCCTCCTTCGACAGCGGTGTCACGCCGCTCTCAAGGCCGAACACGCCGGCGAACAGACCGTTGAGCCAGACGCGTTGCTCAAGCGAGAACGGAGCATTCTCCGGAATGAAGGATGGCATCGGGGGATGCGGCGTGACGCTCATTCCACCGCCTCCTTCACGCACATCGCCTTAAGCGCATCGATCTCGTGCCGGCGTACGAAGGCGAGAAAGCTTTCGTCACGCGAGGCACGATTTACCAGATACGCCTTGAGCATGCGCTCGATCGTCTTTGCCGCATCGACTGCCTTCACGTCTCGGTAAAGCTCGCGGCCAAGCGCGGCATTCGGACCAAAGCCGCCGCCAACGTGAATGTGATAGCCTTCGGCCGTGTCCCCCTCCTCGTTCAGCGGCACCTTGCACGCGAGCAAACCGATCTCGCTGATGAAGTGCTGCGCGCAGGAATGATGACAGCCGGTGAGATGAATGTTGACCGGCGCATCGAGCGCAACGCGCGTCTCGCACCATCGCGCGATGTCGTCAGCGTGTCCTTTGGTATCTGCCGCCGCGAACTTGCAGCCCTTGTTGCCGGTGCACGCAACCAGGCCGGCGCGCATCGGGCTGGCGCCGACCGCAAGGCCGAGCGCTTCGATTTCCTTTCGTGCGTCGTCGATATTCTTTGTCGCGATGCCTGAGATCAGGAGGTTCTGCCAGACCGTGAGACGGACATCGCCGTCGCCAAACTCGCGCGCGAGGTCTGCAAGCCCGCGCATTTGTGCGGCGGTCATCTTGCCCACCGGCAGTAGCACGCCGATCCAGTGAAGGCCCTCCTGCTTCTGCGCGTGCACGCCCACATGCGCGAAGCGATCGAACGCGGGCCGCGGCACAAGCGAACCCGGTGAAGCACGATCGAGCTTGCGGCCGAGTCTTTCCTCAACCAGCGCGAGGAATTGCTCGACGCCGAGCCTGCCGAGTACGTATTTCAACCGCGCCTTGTTGCGGTTGGTGCGATCACCGTGCGCGATGAACACGCGCACCACGACGTCGGCAACCTTCGTCGCATCAGCAGGCTTCAGCAGAACGCCGGTATCGCGCGCAAAATCCTTGTGGCCTGTAATGCCGCCGAGGCAGAGACGAAACCAGACGCCCGGCGAAAGGCCGAAGCCTTCCTTCACGACAACGGCCTGAAAGCCGATGTCGTTGGTATCCTCCAGCACCGGCACCTTGCCCGCACCGTCAAACGCCACGTTGAACTTGCGCGGCAGGCCATAAAGCGAGCGGTCGTTGAGGATGTGAAAATGCCATTCGCGCGCATAGGGACGCGTGTCGATCAATTCCCGCGGATCGACTCCCGCCGTCGGCGTGCCGGTGACGTTGCGGATATTGTCGGCGCCCGAGCCGCGCGAGCACAGGCCCAAATCCTGCAACGCCTCGATGACCGCCACGGCGTTCTTCGCTTCGATCTCGCGCACTTGCAGGTTCGCGCGCGTGGTCACGTGCGCGTAGCCGCCGCCGTAGCGCTCGGCGAGATCGGCGACGCCGGAAAGCTGCGCGGCGTTCAGGATGCCGTTCGGAATGCGCAGTCGGCACATGTACGAGTTCTGGTTCGGCGCGACGTAGAACAG
>JAICMO010000118.1 GCA_025929185.1 Pseudolabrys sp. | reverse complement strand
GGCTGCGACAGGAAGCGCTCGATCTTGCGCGCGCGCGCCACCGTCAGCTTGTCCTCCTCGGAAAGCTCGTCCATGCCGAGAATGGCGATGATATCTTGCAATGCCTTGTAGCGCTGGAGAATCTGCTGCACTTGGCGTGCCACCGCGTAGTGCTCCTCGCCGACAATGAGCGGCGAGAGCATCCGCGACGTGGAGTCGAGCGGATCGACCGCCGGATAGATGCCCTTGGCGGCGATGTCGCGCGACAGCACGGTCGTCGCGTCAAGATGCGCGAAGGAGGTCGCCGGCGCCGGGTCGGTCAAGTCGTCGGCGGGAACGTAGATCGCCTGAACCGAGGTGACTGAACCTTTGGTCGTCGTGGTAATGCGCTCTTGCAGAGCGCCCATGTCGGTCGCGAGCGTCGGCTGATAGCCGACCGCCGACGGAATACGACCGAGCAGCGCCGAGACTTCCGAGCCCGCTTGCGTGAAGCGGAAGATGTTGTCGACGAAGAACAGCACGTCCTGCCCCTGGTCGCGGAAATATTCTGCAACGGTCAGGCCGCTCAGCCCGACGCGCGCGCGTGCCCCCGGCGGCTCGTTCATCTGGCCATAGACGAGAGCGCACTTCGAGCCGGCAGCGCTGCCGTTGTGCTTCTTCGGATCTTTGTTGACGCCCGATTCGATCATCTCGTGGTAGAGATCGTTGCCCTCACGCGTGCGCTCGCCGACGCCCGCGAACACGGAATAGCCGCCGTGCGCCTTCGCGACGTTGTTAATGAGCTCCATGATCAGCACCGTCTTGCCGACGCCGGCGCCGCCGAACAGGCCGATCTTGCCGCCCTTCGCATATGGGGCGAGCAGGTCCACGACTTTGATGCCGGTGACCAGAATCGCGGCTTCGGTCGATTGGTCCGTGTAAGTCGGCGCAGGCTGATGGATCGCACGCCTTTCCTTGGTCTTCACGGGACCCGCTTCGTCCACCGGCTCGCCGACAACGTTGATGATGCGGCCCAGCGTCTCATCACCGACCGGAACCTCGATCGGCTGGCCGGTGTCGGTGACTTCCTGGCTGCGCACGAGTCCTTCGGTCGAATCCATGGCAATGGTGCGCACGGTCGACTCACCGAGATGCTGCGCGACCTCAAGCACGAGTCGGCGCCCGCCGTTTTTGGTTTCGAGCGCGTTCAAAATCGCCGGCAGCTCTCCCTCGAACTGCACGTCGACGACGGCGCCGATAACCTGCGTGATCTTTCCGATTGCGTTTTGTGCGGTGACCATGTCGTCCTCGTTGAAACTAAAGCGCCTCGGCGCCGGAGATGATCTCGATCAACTCCTTGGTGATCATCGCTTGGCGCGTGCGGTTGTAGGTGAGCGTTTGCTTGCGGATCATTTCCCCCGCGTTGCGGGTGGCATTGTCCATCGCGCTCATGCGCGCGCCCTGCTCGGAAGCGGCATTTTCCAGCAGCGCGCGGAACACCTGCACCGACAGATTGCGCGGCAGAAGCTCGTCGAGAATGTCGCTCTCTTCCGGCTCGTATTCGTAAGCCGCGGCAGGACCGGCTTCCTTTGTCTGCTCGAAGACCGGCGGCACGATCTGCTGCGCGGTCGGAATTTGTGCGATCACCGACCGGAAGCGCGAGAAAAAGAGCGTGCACACGTCGAAAGCGCCTTGATCGAATAGCTCGACGATTTTCCTCGCGATCATATCGGCTTGCTCGAAGCCGATCTGCTTGATGCCGCGCAACTCGATCACTTCGAGAATCTGCTTCCCGTATTGACGTTTGAGTTGCTCGGCGCCCTTGCGGCCGACGCACAGGATTTTCACCTCTTTGCCCTGGCCCGCCAGAGCATTGATTCTCTCGCGCGCGAGCCGGACGATCGACGAATTAAACGGGCCGCACAGGCCGCGCTCGGCGGTGCAGACCACCAGGAGATGTACCCTGTCGCTGCCGGTGCCGGCGAGCAATTTCGGCGCCGAGTCGCTGCCGGCGACGACCGAGGCAATCGAGCCGAGCACCTCCGCCATGCGCTCGGCATAGGGACGCGCCGCTTCCGCCGCCGCTTGCGCGCGGCGCAGCTTCGACGCCGCAACCATTTGCATCGCCTTCGTGATTTTCTGCGTCGCCTTGGTCGCAGCGATGCGAACGCGCATGTCCTTGAGGGAGGGCATTAGATGGACTCCATACCTCCCCCTGAAAGGGGGAGGTCGGCAAGCGAAGCTTGCCGGGTGGGGGTCCTTGGGAAGGCGATCCCCACCCGGTCGCCTTCGGCGACCACCCTCCCCTTTTCAAGGGGAGGGATCAGACCTGCGCTCGTGGGGACGATAAAAAGCATTCTACGCAAAGCTCTTGGCGTAGGCGTCGACCACCTCTTTGAGCTTCGCCGCATCGGCATCGGAGAGATCGCCGCTCTTGCGGATGCTATCGAGCAGGTCGGTGTGCTTGGTGCGCAGCAGACTTAAAAGGCCCTGCTCGAACGCCCGCACGCGCTCGACGGGCAGCGGATCGAGGTAGCCGTGGACGCCGGCATAAATCACGCAGACCTGTTCTTCCATCTTGAGCGGCGAGAACTGCGGTTGTTTCAAGAGCTCGGTCAACCGCGCGCCGCGGTTCAGCAGGCGCTGCGTGGTGGCATCGAGGTCGGAGCCGAACTGCGCGAACGCCGCCATCTCGCGGTATTGCGCGAGCTCGCCCTTGATGCGGCCGGCGACTTTCTTCATCGCCTTGGTTTGCGCCGACGAGCCGACGCGCGACACCGAAAGGCCGACGTTCACCGCCGGCCGAATGCCCTGATAGAACAAATCGGTTTCAAGAAAGATTTGACCGTCGGTGATCGAGATCACGTTGGTCGGGATATAGGCCGACACGTCGTTGGCCTGCGTCTCGATCACCGGCAGCGCCGTGAGCGAACCGGCGCCATTGTCGTCGTTCATCTTGGCGGCGCGCTCGAGCAGGCGCGAGTGCAGATAGAACACGTCGCCCGGATAGGCTTCGCGGCCCGGCGGACGGCGCAGCAAGAGCGACATCTGACGGTAGGCGACGGCCTGCTTCGATAAGTCGTCATAGATGATGACCGCGTGCATGCCATTGTCGCGGAAATACTCGCCCATGGTGCAGCCGGCGAACGGCGCCAGGAACTGCATCGGCGCCGGGTCGGACGCGGTCGCCGCGACCACGATCGAATAGTCGAGCGCACCCTGCTCTTCGAGCACCTTCACGAATTGCGCGACGGTGGAGCGCTTCTGACCGACCGCCACGTAAACGCAATAGAGCCTGATCTTCTCGTCCGGCTGTGCATTGAGCGGCTTCTGGTTGAGGATCGTGTCAAGCGCGATGGCGGTCTTGCCGGTCTGGCGATCGCCGATGATCAGCTCGCGCTGACCGCGGCCGATCGGGATGAGCGAGTCGATTGCCTTGAGGCCGGTCGCCATCGGCTCATGCACCGATTTGCGCGGGATGATGCCGGGCGCCTTTACGTCGACGCGGGCGCGGTGATCGGCCTTGATCGGCCCCT
Source organism: Pseudolabrys sp. (assembly GCA_025929185.1). Lineage (GTDB taxonomy): Bacteria > Pseudomonadota > Alphaproteobacteria > Rhizobiales > Xanthobacteraceae > Pseudolabrys. The sequence goes on along the minus strand of JAICMO010000118.1, from coordinate 8,262 downwards.
TGCCGTCGATCGGATTGCCGAGCGCATCGACAACGCGACCGAGCAGACCCTTGCCGATCGGCACGTCCACGATCGCGCCGGTGCGCTTGACGGTCTGGCCTTCCTTGATCTCGCGGTCGTCGCCGAAGATCACGATGCCGACGTTGTCGATTTCGAGATTGAGCGCCATGCCGCGCACGCCGTTCTCGAATTCGACCATCTCACCCGCCTGCACATTATCCAGGCCGTAGACGCGGGCGATGCCGTCGCCGACCGAAAGAACCTGCCCGACCTCGGAAACCTCGGCTTCCTGGCCGAAGTTCTTGATCTGCTCCTTCAGGATGGCGGAAATTTCTGCGGCGCGGATATCCATCAGCGGGCCTCTTTCATCGCGATCTTGATTGCATTGAGTTTGGTGCGCAACGACGTATCGACCATGCGGCTGCCGACTTTCACGATCAGCCCACCAATGATGGCGGGGTCGGTGTTGATGTCGAGATCAACGTCCTTGCCGCCGGTGACCGATTTAAGCGCGCTCTTGAGCGCATCCAGGTTCTTGTCGCTCATCTTTTCGGCAACCGTCACCTGCGCGGCGACCTCGCCTTTGTGCCGCGCGACCAGCGCACGGTAGGCGCGGATCATGTCTCGGACCGCAAACAGCCGCCGATTGGTCGTGATCACGCGCAGGAAATTGGCCGCCAAACCTTTGATCTCCGCTCTGTCGAGAATTGCGGAGAGCGCCTTCAGTTGTACGTCGGCGTCGAACACCGGGCTTCGCACAACACGGTTGAGGTCTGCGCTGTCGGCGATCATCGCATCGAACTTGTCCAAATCCTGCTTCACCGCATCGAGGGCCTTTTCGTCGCGGGCGAGCTCGAACAGGGCGTGCGCGTAACGTCCTGCCATGCCGAAAGTGATCGGATCTTCGCCTGCCACGCCGCCGCCCATTTGTGCTTGTTATCCGCAAGCCGTACGCCGTCGCGCGAGCGCGGCGCAAACTCTTGGAATCCAAGAGGGAATTCCGATTATCGAGAACGACGCGAAAGGCCGCGGAAACCCTCGAAAATCGACGGGCTAGCTAACATAGGCCCCTCTGCCGTGCAACACGGCGCGTTGCCGCTTGGCAAGTCCGCTTGGCTTGCCGCACGGAACCGCAAATTTGCATCCCAGCAATGCCTCCCAACGACGCACATGCCACGCTATTAGCCCGGAGTCGGAGCTTTCGAGCGACGCCGATCTGCATCGCTCGCTCCTTTGAAGCCGGGACTATTGTGAGCAACGCGGATGGCATTGCCTCGCGCCGTACGGACCTCGGCGGCTCAGCCAAGCTGCTGGTGGTCATGCTCGGCTTTGCCTGGGGCTTCAACTGGATCGGCGCGGCCGTCGCCCTGCGCGAAGTGCCCCCCTGGACGTTGCGTTTTCTCGGCACGGGGATCGGCGCCGCCACGCTGTTTGCCGCGGTCCATCTGAGCGGGCGAAAATTCGCGGTGAGTTTGCGCGAACTCGGCCACATCGCGGTCGCGGGATTTTTTAACGTCTCATTCTTCAACATCTGTTCGGCGTTCGCGCAACTCTCCGGCGCGACCTCGCGAGCCGTCATTATCACCTACTCCATGCCGATCTGGTCGGCGGGCTTGGCGTGGCTCCTGCTTCGCGACCGGCTCGATAAGATACGCGTAACCGCACTCGGTCTTTGTATCGCGGGACTGGTGATTTTGGTCTGGCCGCTGGTCGCGCATGGAGCGCCGGTGGGCGCGCTCTTTTCGCTCGGCTGTGCTTTCGCCTGGACGATTGCGACCGTCTACATGAAATGGGCCGACATAACGGTGGAGCCGCTGGTGAATGCCGCTTGGCAACTCATCATCGGGGAAGCCGTCATCACGTTCGGGATGCTGCTGTTTGAAGGCTTGCCGCGGTTGTCGCCGCTGCATACGGCATCTGTCGTCGCCGTCGTTTATATCGGCATCTTCGGGGTCGGGCTTGCTCATTTCTTGTGGTGGGCAATCGTCGGTAAGCTACCGACGGTCACCGCAGCGCTGGGCTCGCTGCTGGTCCCGGTCGTCGGCGTCACGGCCTCGACCGTTATTCTTGGCGAGCGGTCGACGGCAAACGACGTTGTCGGTTTCGTCCTGATCTTTGCGGCAGCGGCTTGCGTGCTGCTGCAACCGAATGCACGGCGCACCGAGATGCCGGAATGAGTAGCATGCCGCGAGAAGGCGCCGCGAGCGGCGCGAAGTTGCTCGTCCCGCTGCTCGCGCTCGGCTGGGGTTTCAACTGGATCGCCACGCGTTTCATTCTCGAAGTCCTGCAGCCTTGGAGTTTGCGGGCCATCGGCGTCAGCTTCGGCGCGGTGACGCTGTTTGCGACAGCCTATTTTGGCGGCATTCCGCTCAGGATCGGACGCGACGAGCGCGCGAAGATCGTCGTTGCGGGACTGTTTAACGTCGCGATCTTCGGCGTGTGCTCGGCCTATGCGCAAGTTTACGGAACGACATCGCGCGCGATCGTCATCGCTTACTCGATGCCGATCTGGTCGGCGCTTTTGGCGCGTGTCTTTCTTAAAGAACGTTTCACCAAGCCCACGCTCGTCGCCCTCAGCCTTTGCGCGGCTGGTTTAACAACATTGATTTGGCCGCTGATGCGCACCGGCCTTCCCTTCGGCGCGTTGCTCGCGCTCGGATGCGCGTGGAGCTGGGCAGCCGGCACAGTTTACTTGAAACGAGTCGATATCCGCGCACCCACGCTTGCGGCCGCAGCGTGGCAGTTGTTCTTTGGCGCAATTGTACTGAGCGCCGGCGCACTGATTTTTGAAGGCCTGCCGCATCTGCAACCGCTATCCGCAAGCCACGCAGCCTGGATCGCTTACAACGGCTTCATCGGAATGGGCTTCACTTATCTCGTCTGGTTCACCATCGTCGATCGGCTGCCAACCACCACCGCATCGCTCGGCACGCTGCTGGTGCCGGTTGTCGGCGTCATCGGGTCCGCCCTTCTGCTGGGTGAGCGGCCCAACATGTCGGACAGCATTGGCTTCGCGCTGATTTTCTGCGCAGCAGCCTGCGTTCTGTTGCAGCCGAACGCAAGCATCCCGAGGCGCCGGAGTAAATAATTGCGGCGTCCTCCACCGGGAGAAGGAACATGGCGTGGCTCTATCTTTTCGTGGCCGGGTTGTTCGAAGTCGGCTGGGCCATCGGATTGAAATACACCGAGGGCTTCTCGCGCCTTGTCCCGTCCCTGCTTACCGTGGCGGCGATGGTCCTGAGCCTCGCGCTGCTGGGCCTTGCCTTGAAGACACTGCCGGTCGGAACGGCTTACGCCGTATGGACCGGCGTCGGCGCGGTGGGCACCGCGGCGCTCGGGATTTATCTCTTTAGCGAGCCCGCAACCGCTCTGCGCTTGAGCTGCATCGGCTTGATCGTCATCGGCATCGTCGGGCTGAAGTTCGCGTCCTAATAAAAGCTCTGCGGATCGACATCCACTTCCAATTTAACATTGCCACGCGCTTTTGGCGCGGCGGCAAGCCACTCGCGCAAGTACGCGGACAGATCGAAATTACGCGGCGATTTGACGAGCAGGCGGAAGCGATGACGACCGCGTACCACCGCGATCGGCGCTTCGGCAGGACCTAGCACGCGCACATGCTCACTGACAGGCGCGCTCGACGCAAGCTGCCGCGCATAGGATTCCGCCGCATGGCGTTCGTTTGCCGTGACGACGAGGCTCGCAAGGCGGCCGAATGGCGGATAATGCGTGCGCTCGCGCAGCGCGATCTCGCTTGAATAGAACGCCTCGCGGTCGCCGGAAATAAGCGCGCGCATAACCGGATGCTCCGGCTGATGCGTCTGCAAATATCCAACGCCACGGCCTTCCTCGCGCCCGGCCCGGCCGACCACCTGATGCAGGAGCTGAAACGTGCGTTCGGCTGCGCGCGGGTCGCCGTTTCCCAAGCCGAGGTCGGCATCGACGATGCCGACGAGGTTGAGCTTCGGAAAGTGATGCCCCTTCGCCACCAATTGCGTGCCGATGATAATATCGAATTTTCCGCGCGCGACTTCGTCGAGCTCCTCGCGCAGGCGTTCGATCGTTTCCACCAGATCGCTCGACAGCACCAGGATGCGGCTGTCCGGGAAAAGCTCGGCGGCTTCCTGTTCCAGCCGCTCGACACCCGGCCCGCACGCAACAAAGCTGTCGGTCGCGCGGCAATTTGGGCATTCGGCCGGCGGGGGCATCGAGAAGCCGCAGTGATGGCAGATGAGCCGCCGCTTGAAGCGATGATCGACCAGCCAAGCGTCGCAATTCGGGCACTGGATGCGGAAGCCGCAGGCGCGGCAGAGCGTGAGCGGCGCAAAGCCGCGGCGATTGAGGAAGAGCAGCGCCTGCTCCTTGCGTTCGAGCACCGTCTTCACCGCTTCGGCAAGTCGCGGGGCTATAAAGCGCCCCCGCGGGGGACCTTCGCGGCGCATGTCAATGGCGTCCACCATCGGCAGATGGGCGCCGCCGAAGCGTTCGGGCAAGTAGAGGTGCCGATAGCGGCCGCGCAGCACGTTGACTTTCGACTCGACCGACGGCGTGGCCGATGCAAGCACCACCGGAATTTTGGCGACGCTGCCGCGCACCACCGCCATGTCGCGCGCGTGGTAGCGCGCGCCGTCTTCCTGCTTGTAGGCAGGGTCGTGCTCCTCATCGACCACGATAAGGCCGAGATCGGCGTAGGGAAGAAACAGCGCGGAGCGCGCCCCGACGACGACCGCAACATCATTCGCTGCCACGGCTTCCCACGTGCGCGCGCGCATGCGCGGCGACGCTTGCGAATGCCATTCGGCCGGACGTACGCCGAAGCGATCGGCGAACCGATCCAGGAACTGCGCGGTGAGCGCGATTTCGGGCATCAGGATCAGACACTGCTGCTTGCGCCGGATATTTTCGGCAACCGCTTCAAAATAAACCTCGGTCTTCCCCGAACCGGTGACGCCGTCGAGCAGGGTCACGGTGTAGCCGCCTTGGGCGACCGCCAAACGCAGCGCATCGGCCGCGGCTAACTGGCCCAGTGAAAAATCCGGCTTGCGAAAATCCGGATCGGGTGTTCGCGCGACAGCTTGCGGCGGCAGCACGACAGTTTCGAGGGTGCGCTCGTCGATGAGGCCGTCGATCACGCCGGCGCTCACGCCCGCTTCACGCGCCGCATCGCCCTTCCTGCGCACGAGGCCATCCGCGAACAACTGGATCGCCCGCGCACGCGCGGGTGTCATCCGCGTAGGCGCCACACCCGCCAGCCGCACGCCGACGCGCTCGCGGCCGGGACCGAGATGCTCGCTGCGCCGCAGCGCCATGCGCAGCACCATGCCGCGCGAGGACAGCGTGTAGCCCGCAACCCAATCGATGAATTTGCGCAGCTCGCCCTTGAGCGGCGGCACGTCGAGCTTTCCCTCGACGTCCTTCATCCGGTTGTGCAGGCGTGGATTGGGCTCTGAGTTTTCAGCCCAGACGATGCCCGTCGTCTCGCCCCGCGCGCCCAGCGGGACGGTAACGAAGTCGCCCGGTGCCAGGTCGAGGCCCGCCGGCACCCGGTACGAATAGGTCTGATCGAGCGCCACCGGCACCAGGATATCGACGACGTGCGTGCTCATGGCGCTTGGTCTCGCCGATTCCGCTCGCTTAAGGAAGGGTGAAGGAAGCCCTGCCAGTCTTCGGCGCATGGCCGGACCCGCCCTCGCCCCCGATGTTGCGTCGGAAATTGCCCGCTGGCTCGATTACCTCGGCGCCGAGCGGCGCATGTCGGCCAAGACGGTGGAAGCCTACCGGCGCGATGTGAGCCAATTCCTTGGGTTTCTGGCCGAACATCTTGGCGGCGTCCCCTCGCTGAAGCGGCTCGCCAGGCTCACCCCGCAAGATGTTCGCGCCTTCATGGCAGCGCGGCGGGCGAACGGCATTGGCAGCCGCTCGCTGATGCGGGCGCTGGCCGGGGCGCGATCGTTCGCGCGCTTTCTCGAGCGCAACGGCAAGGGCAGAGTCGGAGCGCTTGCGGCCGTGCACGCGCCGAAGGTGGCGAAGACATTGCCGAAACCGCTGACCGTCGGCGCCGCCACGCAGATCACCGATGCGGACCTGCGCGCGGGCGAGGAGCGCGAGCCGTGGGTCTTGGCCCGCGACGCGGCGGTGCTGGCGCTGCTGTACGGCTCCGGCTTGCGCGTATCGGAGGCGCTTAGCCTTCATCGGCAGGACGTGCCGCAGCCGGGCAGTGGCGACGTCATCACCGTCACCGGCAAAGGCAACAAGCGACGCATGGTGCCGGTGCTCAAGCCGGTGCTCGACCTCATCTCGGAATACGTCGGGCTGTGCCCCTACGACCTACCGCCGAACGGGCCACTATTTCTCGGCGCGCGCGGCGGGCCGCTGTCGCCCCGCATCGTGCAACTTGCTATGGAGCGGCTGCGTGGGGCGCTCGGGTTGCCGGATACGGCAACGCCGCACGCCTTGCGTCACTCGTTCGCCACGCACCTCCTGGCGCGGGGCGGTGACCTGCGCGCCATCCAGGAATTGCTCGGCCACGCATCGCTTTCCACCACCCAGATCTACACCGCTGTAGACACCGAACGTTTACTCGACGTTTATCGCAGCACCCATCCGCGTGCCTGAATAATCGCCGTGCGCAGGCCTTAGCGCCCCTTGCGCAAGGCTCGGATTTCATATCAACGTCCCGCGCGCAGTTCATTCCGGAGAGGGCGATGAGCGCACACGAGCACCTTGAGCATGCCGAGCACGTTGAAAGCGCTTCGCACGGCGGAAATAAAAAGATCGCGCTGCTGATCTCGGTGCTGGCGCTTTTCCTGGCGTTCTCGGAGACGCTCGGCAAAAGCGCGCAGACGTCCGCTATCACCTACAACGTGACGGCTAATGATCTTTGGGCCTTCTTCCAAGCCAAAACCATCCGCATGACGGTGTTGAATACCGCCTCTGAGCAATTGCAGATCGAGACCGACCGCGCCGCCGATCCGGATCTCAAGGCAAAGCTCGCGAAAACCGTCGATGACTGGAAGAAGCTCATCGCCCGCTATGATGACGATCCATCGTCGAGAGAAGGGCGCAAGCAATTATCCGAGCGGGCCAAGGAGGCCGAGCACAAGCGCGAGCTGGCGCTGGCGCGTTACCATCACTACGAATTTGCCTCCGCCATTTTCCAAATCGGAATCGTTCTGGCGTCGGCCGAGGTCATTACGAACATAGCCGCGCTCGGCTGGTTGTCGGGCTTACTTGGCGTCCTTGGCCTCGTTTTCACGGGAATCGGCGTCTGGGCGCCGCACGCGGTGCATCTGTTCTGATCAGGCGCGCATTGCACGCCGTCGAATGCGCATCAGGCGGCGCAAAAATCGCCCGGCCCGTTGCGGCCGCAGCAGCCGAATATATTGCCGCACGCGCTCGCGCACGGGCTCGACCTTTTCGTGCGCCCAGTCTCTCGCCCACATCACCCAGGCGTAAAAGCGCCGGAACCAGGCCATCTGCAAAAGCTTGTCGCGCGTCGCGTCGAAAACAAACGCCGTTATGCCGAGGCCGAGCAGCTTTGCCAACACGAGAACGAATGCAGCGCCGAGCCAATTGCGCGTGGCAAGAAAATAGACCTCCAGAAACTTCAGCGGCAGCAGCACGATCAGCGGGATGACAAAGACAATAAGCGCCGCCCACGGCGGCAATGATTCGATGCCGCGCCTCAACAGGTCCTTGACCTTGCCCCAGGGAACGACACCGACAACCGCAGCGACGAGCGGCTTCAGATGATCCCACAACCACGTTTCCAACAGGAAAAGCAGCGCAAGGGTGACCCAAAGGATGCGGACGATCCGGTGGCGCATGGTGCCGAAGATAGTACCGGTTCTGCCGGTTGCAATTAAGGCGACCCGCTGCCCCGGATGCGGTGCAGCACGAGGTGGTGCACCGCTGATCCGGGGCCTTACCCGTCCCTGTTCCGTGACGATCCCCGAGTCTGCGGGAAAAGCATCAAGTCCTCACCCTGCCACCGTCCACATTCAGCGTCTGCCTGGTGATGAACGCCGCATCGTCGCCGGTGAGGAACGATATCGCGCCGATGAGATCGTCCGGCACTTCCGGGCGCCTGATGGCTTGCATTTTCGCGACGTTCTCGAATTCCTCATCCATCGAGGCAAAGCCCGGGCGCGGCGCACGCGCGAGCGTGCCGGGCGAACGTGTCAAGCCGGGCGAGATCGCATTGACCGTGATGCCATAGGGCGCGAGATCGGTCGCCAGCGCGCGCGTGAAGCCGACGATGCC